>JBPCTQ010000185.1:0-24594 GCA_051011595.1 Acidimicrobiales bacterium | reverse complement strand
CCGCCGTCGATGTCGTCGATGAGTCGATGATCGGACCCGACACCGAGATCATCGATGCCCAAGGGTTGATCGTGACGCCCGGCTTCGTCGATGCCCATACCCACTACGACGGCCAGATCACCTGGGACCCCTACGTCACCCCGTCCACCTACCACGGTGTCACCACCATCGTCACCGGGAACTGTGGTGTGGGCTTCGCGCCGTGCCGCCCGGGTCAACGCGACTGGCTGATCGGTCTGATGGAGGGCGTCGAGGACATCCCCGGTACCGCCCTGCACGAAGGCATCGACTGGGATTGGGAGTCGTTCCCCGAGTATCTCGATGCACTCGACCGGCGAGCGCTGGCCATCGATGTCGGCACCCAGGTGCCCCACGGTGCGGTGCGGGCCTATGTGATGGGCGAACGGGGGCCGCGCCACGAGCCGGCCACGGCCGCCGAGATCGAGGAGATGGCCACCGTCGTCCGACAGGCCATCGAAGCCGGGGCGCTGGGGTTCTCGACCTCACGCACCGAAAAGCACCGCGACTCTGCGGGAGTCCTCACGCCCACCATCACCGTGCACGAGGACGAACTGGTCGGTATCGCCTCGGTGCTGGGGGAGCTCGACGCCGGGGTGGTGCAAGGCATCAGTGACTTTTACGACTTCGATGCCGAGTTCGCCATGTTCCGGAGGATGGCCGAGGTGTCCGGTCGACCGACATCGATCACCGTCGAGCAACAAGACGCCCGACCGGAGTGGTGGACCCAGTTGCTCGAGGCCGTCTCGGCCGCGCAGGCCGATGGGTTGCCGATGCTCGGGCAGGTACCGCCGCGGGCCACCGGAGTGTTGCTGGGGCTGACCGCCACGCTCAACCCCTTCAGCTTTCACCCGTCGTTTCGCGAAGTGGGCCTCCTCGATCACGAGGCCAAGGTCGAGCGACTGCGTGATCCCGACTTTCGGCAGCGAATACTCGATGAGTCGTCGGTGATGACCGAGGGCCTGGTGGGCGAGATCATCGGGAGCTTCCACAAGATGTACCGCCTCGGTGACCCGGCCGACTACGAACCATCACCGGACTCGTCGTTCGCGGCGCTGGCCCAGCAGCAGGGGTGTTCGCCGCAGGAGATCGCCTACGACGCCATGCTCGAGAACGACGGTCGGGCGCTCATCTACCATCCGCTGTTCAACTACCTGCCGGGAAATCTCGACCTGGTGGCCGAGATGCTCGACCATCCCCACACGGTCATGGGGTTGAGCGACGGAGGGGCCCATTGTGGGGTGATCTCCGATGCCAGCTTCCCCACGACACTCATCCAGCACTGGGGACGAGACCGCGAGGGTCGCCGCTTCCCCCTCGAGAAGCTGGTGGCCATGCAGACCAGCGAGACCGCCGGGCTCGTGGGGTTGCTCGATCGGGGAGTGCTGGCGCCGGGGTACAAGGCCGACATCAACATGATCGACTTCGAGCACCTGGCGGCACGCGAACCAACGGTGGCATACGACCTGCCGGCCGGGGGTCGACGTCTGGTCCAGCGAGCGTCGGGTTATGTCGCCACCGTGGTGTCGGGCCGGGTCGCGTTCCGCGACGGCGATCCCACCGGCGAGCTCAACGGGGCCCTCATCAGGGGTGCCCAACCGGCACCGAGCTGATCGGGTCGGCTCAGCGGTTGGCGTCGCGGAGGGCGGGCACGACCTGCTCGGCCAGCAGGGTCATGGTCTCGGTCTCGGGGTAGTCGCTGCACCACGGTGTGAAGCCGGTGCAGCCCAGGTCGATGTACGCCTGGATCTGCTCGGTGACCTGCTCGGGGGTTCCCACGAAATTGGCGTCCCGCCAGTCGCCGGCCGGTTGACCCCAGAACGAACGACTGCCCGCGGCCACCACCTCGGCTTCGGTCTCGCGGATGAAGATCTCGCCTCCGGTGGTCTTCTGGATCTCGTCGTAGTCCCGGCCCACGGCGTCGCAGTGGCCTCGGAGCACGGTGCACTTGTGTTCGAACTCGTCGGGTGGGCCGGAGAAGTTCGACAGGTCGGCGTGACGGGCGACGACCCGGAGCGTGAGCTGTTCACCGCCGCCGCCGATGAGCACCGGCGGGTGGGGCTGTTGGAGTGGTTTGGGGTCGCACTGGGCGCCGTCGAGCTGGAAATGACGGCCCTGGTAGCTGACATCGGCCTCACGCCACAGCGCGGTGACGATCTCGACGGTCTCGCGTAGGACTCGAATCCGGTCGGCGGGTACCTCGAATGGGTAGCCGTACCCCTTGAACTCGTGTTCGTACCAGCCCGCGCCGATCCCCCAGATGAGACGACCGCCGGACATCACGTCGATGTTGGACGTGATCTTGGCCAGCAGCCCCGGAGTCCGGTACGGCGCACAGCCGACCATCTGGCCCAGCTTGATGCGCTCGGTTCGCTGGGAGATGGCGGCCATCGTCGTCCAGCACTCGAACATCGCCTCGTGGGCGGGTACGGGAACGTTGTGGAAATGGTCGTACACCCACAACGAATCGAACCCCAGCTCTTCGGCCCGCTGGGCCACGTCGACCGCGGTGGCCCATTTGGCGGCCGGGTCGTCGATGCCGGCCAGCTCCATCTTCCAGCCCTGGGGAACGAATACACCGAAATGGAGGTCCATGGTCGCAGTCTGACACGACCAGGGGTCGCCGATCCTGGCCGGTCGCGGTGCCGGTTGCACCCGACACCGGATCCGCCGAGGATGGCTCGATGGATGCAGGCACGCCGGAATGGTTGGCCCAGGTGGCCGAACCGATAATCGACGCCGATCGACCCATCGTCGATCCTCACCACCACCTGTGGCCGCCCGACGGTTTCATCGACTATTGGCTCGACGACCTCGCCGGTGACACCGCTAGCGGGCACAACGTCGTCGCCACCGTGTTCGTCGAATGCTCGGCCGGCTACCGCGACGACGGGCCCGACGACCTCCGCCCGGTGGGTGAGACCGAGTTCGTGGCCGCCGCCGCAGCGGAGCTGGCGCAACGACATCCCGACGCGGCACCCATTGCCGGCATCGTCGGCCACGCCGATCTCACCCTGGGCGAGCGGCTACCCGAGGTACTCGACGCCCATGAGCAGGCCGGCCAGGGCCTGTTCCGAGGTATCCGGGACGCTCTGGCTCACGCCGTCGAACCGGCCGCCATGATGATTCCGGGTGGCGCCGATCCTGACCGGGCCCAGAACGGCGCCTTCCGTGACGGCCTGCGGGTGTTGGGCGATCGCGGCCTCACCTACGACACCTGGCACTACCACTACCAGCTGATGGAGTTCGCCGGGCTGGCCCGGGCCGTACCCGACACGGTGATGGTGCTCGACCACTTCGGCACGCCGGTTGGCGTGGGTCAGTTCGCCGGGCGCCACGATGAGTTGTTCGACCAGTGGAAGGCCGACATCGCCGCCGTGGCCGGCTGCGAGAACGTGGTGGCCAAACTGGGCGGTCTGGCCATGCCCGACAACGGGTTCGGTTGGCACCTGGCGTCGGCGCCGCCCACCAGCGATGAGTTCGTGGCCACCCAACGGCGGTACTACGAACACACCATCGAGTGTTTCGGCCCCGAGCGCTGCATGTTCGAGAGCAACTTCCCGGTCGACAAGATGTCGGTGTCGTACGCCGTGCTCTGGAACGGGCTCAAGAAGATCGCGGCCGGCTACAGCGAGTCCGAACAGACGGCCATGTTCAGCGGCACGGCCCAGCGGGTGTACCGCCTCTGAGCGACGCCGCGTACAGGGGAGTTCGGTGTCGCCTCTGACGAGGCGTTCAGTAGAGCTTGGTGCCGTTGTGGAGTGTGCGGAACTTGGTCTCACACCGCATCTGTTCACCCCAGCACACGTCGAGGCCACCGCCGCCCCACACCTGGTCCTTGCCGAGGCTGCCGTTCAGCTGGTCGTCGCCACTACCGCCGTTGACGAAGTCCTTGCCGCCCGAGGCCACGACCAGGTCGTCGCCGCCCTGGCCGTAGATGGCGTCGGCACCCTTTCCGCCGTTGATCTCATCGTTGCCGCCACCGGCGCAGATGAGGTCGTGACCGCCCCGGCCGTTGATGTAGTCGTTGCCGCCGAGGGCGACGATCACGTCGGGTCCGGCGGTGCCCACTATTTCGTCGGCGCCGGCGGTGCCCACGATGGTGGCCGGCTCACCCTGGCAGAACTGCGGTGGCGGGGGAGGGGGTGGCGGAGGGGGCGGGTTGGGCGACTCGAAGAACCGGTGGGTGGTCCAGATCTGGCTTCCCTTGAAGACCACACCGACTCCCACGTGGGTGTAGTCGGGGTCGACCAGGTTGGCGTAGTGGCCCGAGCTGGCCCGGAAGGCGTCCATGAGGCCACTCACCGAGTAGCCGTAGCCGATGTTCTCGCCCATCGACAGCCAAGGATCGGTGAGACCCTCGCTGATGGGGCTGGCGTGCTGCAGCTGCCCGTTGTTGGCCATGATCTGGGCCCACGACCGCGACAGCGCCGAGAGTTCGAGGTGCACCGTCATCGGCCCAACCCCCGCGTCGGCCCGGGTCTCGTTGATCTCGGCCACGAAGGCTTCTTCGCTGTCGCTGAGCGCCGGTGCCGCCGAGACCGCGTTGACCGGAACGAGCAGGGCCGCGGCCAGAGTGATGATGAGGAAGAGTGATCGTCGCATGACGGTGGAGGCATCGACGCGCGACAGGTAAAACTTGAATGGTGGCCGTTCCGGCCGATGACTACCGTCGCTCGCCATGGCTTCGAGCGCGCCGCTGCCCCCCGAGCGATCCGTCGACGGGGGACTCGATCGAATCCCGCTCCCCATCGACGGGGGTGCCCTGTGGCTGTGCGGCAAGCGGGTCGTCGGCCCCGACCCGGAGCGTGCTCTGACCCGCGCCGGCGGGGCTGACGCGGTGGTGTGCTTCAACGAGGCCAGCGATCTGCGCCGCGAGTACCCCGACTATCTCGACTGGCTGCGGGCCCACCACGGCACCCGAGCGCACTGGTTCCCGATCCCCGATCTGCACGCCCCTTCGGTCGCGGAAGCCGAACCCATGGTGGCCGTACTGGAGGCGCGACTTCGGGCCGGCGACGGTTTGGTGCTGCATTGCGCCGGCGGCCTTGGGCGTGCGCCGACGATGGCCATCTGCGTGTTGATCGATCTGGGTATGACCGCCGACGACGCCCAGCGCCATGTACGAGCGCACCGGCCGATGGGGGGCCCCGAAGCCGGGGCCCAGCACGAGCTCGTCACCGCCTTCGCCGCTCGCCGGGGGTGACCACCCGCAGGAGGCTCGGGTCCGGCCGACGCGGCGCCCCGGCCGGGCCGATCTGGTCGACGATCATGTGCATCGATTCGTGACCAACGGCGGTCGGGATCGCGGGTTGCCGAGTGGCACGAGAACAGCGACGGCGGCAGCGGTAGAGTTGGGGCGTGACCTACGAGGCTCCCGAGTATCACCCCGCATTCGAGGAGTACTGCGAGACCATCTTCGAGCTGGCCGAAGACGGTGTGCCCGTCATCCAGGCTCGGATTGCCGAACGGCTCGACGTGTCGCGACCGGCCGTGTCGGAGATGGCCCGCAAGCTCGAGCGTGACGGTCTGGTCGAGGTCACCGGCGGTGAAATCCACCTCACCGGCGAAGGCGCCGACCTGGCCAATCGTGTGGTGCGCCGCCACCGCCTCGCCGAGCGGTTCTTGACCGACATCCTCGGTCTGTCGTGGAGCGAGGCCCATCACGAGGCCGGCAAGTGGGAGCACGTCATCTCCCGCCCGGTCGAGGCCGCCCTGGTCCGGGTGCTCGATGACCCCACCACCTGCCCGCACGGCAATCCCATCCCCGGTTCGGGTTACGTGGCCCCGAGCGACACCGACGTGTTGCGGGACCTTCCGGCCGGCGCCCACTTCACCATCGAACGAATCCCCGAAGAGCTCGAGTTCCGAGACGGGCTGCTCGAGTTCCTCGAGTTGTCGTCGATTCAGCCCGGCAAGTCGGGTCGGGTCACGGCGAGCTCACCTGATGGCACCACCACCGTCGAGATCGACGGCAGCCATGTGGGGGTCGGGGCGTTTGCCGCGGCCCGCATCCTGGTTTCGGCGCAGTAGTACCTCGACCCGTCAGTCGAGGTGGTCGGCACCGCGCACCACCAGGAACCAGGTGAGGATGGCCGACAACACCACCAGGGTGAGTGCCGTCACACCCGCCTCGGCGGTGAAGGCACTCTCGAAGGCCGAGAACGTCTCGGTGGTGAGGGTCGGGAAGTCGAAGGGCGCCACGATCAAGGTGATGGGCAGCTCCTTCATGGTGGACAGCAGGACCAGCCCTGCGCCGGCCAACAGGCCAGGCGCCATGATGGGGAGGTCGACGGTACGTAGTCGACGGAGGGGACCGGCCCCCAAGATGCGGGCCGCCTCGCTGAGGCGATCGGGCACTGCCGCCACCGCCACCTGGGCGGCGCCCATCGCCTGGGCGCCGAAACGAACCACGTAGGCGAAGATGAGGATGGTGAGCGTGCCCCGGATGTTGTCGGCGGCCCATTGCCACTGTTTGGCCATGGCGATGGTCCAGAACAACACGGCCAGGGCCACGAGAATGCCGGGGAGGGCGAACGTGGCGGTGACGATCGACGCGGCCACGGCGCCGACCCGCGACCGGTAGCGGCTGACCAGGTAGGCGATGGGCAGCACCGCCGCCACCGCTGCGGCCGCGGTCAGGGTGGCGGCGAGGGTGGTGTTCCAGGTTGCTTCGAGCAGCTCGGCGCGGTCGATCAGCAGCTCTCGTTGGCCTTCCCGGGCCAATTTGATGCCGTCGGCGGCCCAGTCGAGCAGTGCCGCCGCCGGGGCCAGCAGGCCCAGGGTGATGGTGATGAGCACGAAGCCGAGACCCAGCGGCATCCATCGGCCCAGCTTCACCGGCGGATTACGTCCGGCGGCCACCCGGGCCGGGTCGGGAAAGCGGCGGCTGGCCAATCGTTCGGCGACCACCACCACGAGGGCGACGGTCAACAAGATGGTGCTGAGGGCGAACGACACGGGTTGGTTGTTGAGTCGGGTGGTCCAGATGGCGCGGGTGAGCGTGTCGTAGCGCATCAGCTGCACGGCCCCGAAGTCACTCACCGTGTAGAGGAAGACCAGCAGGGTGCCGGCGGTGATCGCCGATGCCGTCTGGGGCAACACGATGCGCCGGAAACAGGCCAGCCCCGAGTCACCGAGCAGTCGGGCGCTCTCCTCCAGCGAACCGCTCAGGCCCCGCAGTCGAGCCGCCACGGGGAGATAGACGTAGGGGTACGTGAACAGGCTGAGCACCAGCCAGGCACCGAACAGCCCGCGCAACTCGAAGGTCTGGGTGACACCGACGTCGGCCAGGGCATCGTTGGCCAGGCCGCCGGGACTGAGCGTGCGGATGAAGGCGGCCGCCCCGACGAAGGTCGGATACACGAGCGGCAACGGGAGGAGTAGGCGCCACAGGCGGCGCCCGGGGAGGTCGGTGCGACTGGTGAGCCAGGCCAGCGCCGTTCCGGTGAAAGCATTGGTGAGCGATACCAGCACCGCCAGGCGGAGCGAGCGCCACAGCGGCGGGAGGGTGCGATCCGAGAACAGCACTCCCAGCGGGTCGGCACCGGTGGTGATGTTGCGCCACAGCAGGTACAGCCCGGGAAAGGCGAAGGCGGCGGCGATCAGAATCGCCACCGCCATCAGCCATCTCGGGGCTCGTTCGCGCCGACCGGCGTCACTGATTGAGGATGCCACTCTCTTGAATGATCTGTTCGGTCTCGGTGAATCCGCCGCCGAGGGCATCGAAGTCGACGCTCCCGACGCCGCCGAACTCGAGGGGCGGCAGCGCGGTGTTGGGGGTGACCCCCTCGACCAGTGGGTACTCGAAGGTCTCGTCGGTGAAGAACTGCTGGGACTCGGGGGTCAGCAGGTGGGCGATGAACTGGTTGGCCAGATCCTGCTTCTCGCTCGACTCCAGGGCCGTGGCGGCGGTGATGATGACAACCGAGCCGACGTCGCCGCCCTCGAAGTCGACGTTCTGGGCTCGGTGCTCGTCGCCCCGCACGGCCACCTCTTGGTAGTTGTAGTAGTGGTTGACCAACCCCATGTCGATCTCGCCGCGAGCCACGGCGTCGACGATCGAACGGTTGTCGGGGTAGTAGCGGGCGTTGTTGGCCACCATGTCGGCGAGCCACTGGGTGGCGGCTTCGTCGCCGACCTCGGAACGCAACACGGTGAACCAGTCCTCGAACGAGCCGTTGGTGGCCGGGATGGCCACCCGCCCCTCATAGGTGTCGCCGGTGAGGTCGAAGACCGAGGCCGGCAACTCGTCGTCGGCGACCGTGTCGAGGTTGCTCACCAGGACCCGTTTGCGGCCCGAGAAGCCCACCCACGTGCCGGCCGCCGATCGGAATTCGGGTTCGACCAGTTCGAGTACCTCGTCGTCGAGAACGGCCAGGTGCCCTTCGGCTTCGAGGAACCCGACCGGGCCGGGGGAGCGGGACAAGAAGACGTCGGCCTCGGTGGCCGAACCCTCTTCGTTGATGAGCACGGCCAGATCGGTGGAGCTCTCCCACCGGACGCGGAGGTCGACACCGGTCGCACAGGTGAACGAGTCGAACAGGGGGCTGATCAGGTCTTCGGACCGCCCCGAGTACACGGTGAGCTGTTCGCCGGTGTTCTCGACACACTCGGTGCTCTCACCCGTCGTGGTGGCCGCTGAGTCATCGGTGCTGTCGGCTGTGGTGGTGGCCATCGCGTCGTCGGTGGCTCCGGAGTCGTCGTCTGATCCGCAGCCGGCGACGAACACCAGCGAGGCGACGAACACGATCATCGATTTCAGGAATCGGTTCTTCATGGCGCCGCAGTGTATGCACTGGTTGCCGCCCGATGTAAAGCGCGCCTAACTCTTTTTGCCCGAATGTGACCGATGCAACAGACGCCGCCCGCACCGCCGGCGTTCTGGTAGTGCCGCGTCAGGCTCCACGTGTCGCTGCACTACCAGAAGCGGGGGAGATGGGCGTTTCGGCCCCGCGGTTGTGGGCCGAGGGCGCCAGATCGGGTCAGAGGGCGAAGCTGGTGGCCGAGGTGCCGCGGTAGTGCACGTCGACCTGGTCGCCCCGCACGAAACCATGATCCGGGGACAGACGCACCTGCAGGGTGGTCGGCATCCCGACGTCGACGATGACCATGGCGTCGTGACCGTAGTACTCGACGAGCTCGACGGTACTGGGTCCGCCCCGTGCCAATTGCAGGTCTTCGGGTCGCACGGCCACCTCGATGGCGCCGTGCCGTTCCTCGCGCAGCGGGATGGTGCCCACCGACGTGGTTGCCGAGTCGCCGTCGGCTTCGCCGGGCAGGAGGTTGACCGTGCCCACGAACGAGGCGGTCCACCGGTCGACGGGGTGGGTGTACAGCTCGAGGGGTCGATCGACTTGGACGATGTGGCCCTGGTTCATCACGGCGATGCGGTCGCCCAGCACGAACGCTTCGTCCTGGTCGTGGGTGACGAACACGGTGGTGATGGCCAGTTCGACCAACAGTCGATAGACCTCGGTCCGGATGTCGACCCGGAGGCTGGTGTCGAGGTTGGAGAACGGTTCGTCGAGCAACAGCACCGCGGGACGAGGCGCCAGGGCCCGGGCCAGCGCCACCCGTTGCTGCTGGCCCCCGGACAGCGTGGATGGTGCTCGGGCGGCGAAACCGGGCAGCCCGACCATGTCGAGCACCTCCTCGATGCGGCGATCGGCGCGGGTCTTGCGGTCGAGGCCGTAGCCCACGTTGTCGGCCACACTCATGTGAGGGAACAGGGCCCAGTCCTGGAAGACCATGCCCACCTGGCGCTTCTCGGGGGCCACCCAGGTGTCGGCTGCGACCACGGTGCTGTCGCCGATCACCACCGAACCGGCGTCGGGGCGGTCGAGGCCGGCGATGGCCCGGAGAAGAGTGGTCTTCCCGCAGCCACTGGGGCCGAGCAGGGCCACGATCTCACCCGCCGAAACGCTCAGCGACACCGCGTCGAGGGCGGCCTCGTCGCCGAACCGTTTGGTGATGCCCTCCACGGCTATGGGGCGCGACTGGCCCTGAGTTCGCGCCATTGGATCAACACGCATCGTGGAGCCAGCGTAACAACGCCCGGACGCCGCCGAACGGTGATGGGATCGATGTGATCGGCGGAGCCCTCAGGCGTTCTTCGGCAGTTCCGAGAACGGCACGTTCTTCATGTCGCCGGGTTCCTTGGGCAGGCCCAGCACCCGTTCGGAGATGATGTTGCGCTGGATCTGATCGGTGCCCCCGTAGATGGGTGGGGCCTGGGCGTACAGGGCCTGGAAGGTGATCATGCCCAGCAGCGGGTCGCCGGTGGCCTCATCGAGGGACGCGCGATCACTGTCGTCGTAGGCGTGCAGGGTGCCGGCCGGCCCGGCCAGTCGCAGGCCCAGGTCACGGGTGAGGCGCACGATGTTGCTCATCGACAACTTGCCGATGTTGGCCATGCCGGGAATGTCGTGACCGGCGGCGCGGGCCGCCTTTGAGCGCTCGGTGTTGAAGCGGCCGATCTCGGTCAGGGTGTGCAGCCGAGCGAGATCCTGACGGACCAGCGGGTCGTCGGCCTTGCCGTGTTGTTCGGCATAGGACTGGAGCAGCCCCTTGCGGCGGGCTTCGGCCGGGTTGGGCCGGGCCCCGGCCTTCTTCTTCGTGGGCTGGGCGAGGTCGCCGACGCGGGTGTCGAGCTGCTTGGCGATGGTTCCGGGGGTGGCACCGACGGCCGCACTGCCGCCACCGGCACCGAGGCCGGCCCGTTCGTGCATGAGGGTGGTGTTGGTGACCGCCCACCCGTTGTTGACATCACCGATGTTGTTGCCGGCCGGCACCCGGGCGTCGGTGAGGAACACCTCGTTGAACATGGCGTGCCCGGTGAGCTCGATGAGCGGCACCACCTCGACACCGGGTTGGTGCATGTCGATGGCGAACCAGGTGATGCCCTGGTGTTTGGGGGAGTCGGGGGCGGTGCGGGCTATCAACATGCCCAGGTCGGCCGTCTGCCCCAACGATGTCCACACCTTCTGACCATTGACCACCCACTCGTCGCCATCGAGCTCGGCCTTGGTGCCCAGGCCGGCCAGGTCGGAACCGGCTCCGGGTTCGCTGAACAGCTGACACCATGCTCGCTGGCCGGTCACGATGTCGCGGACATAGGTGTCGATCTGTTCCTGCGTGCCGTGGGTGGCGATGGTGGGCGCGGCCAACATCAGGCCCAGCCCACCGGGGGCACCGAGCGCGCCGTGGGATGCGATCTCACGAGACACCACGATGGCGTCGCTGCGTGACAGGTCGCGACCGTAGGCATTGGTGGGCAGCGCCGGGTGTGACCAGCCGGCGAGTCCCAGTCGTTCCCACCACTGACCGACGGTGAGATCGGGATCCCAGTTGTCGTTCAGCCAACTGCGGATCTCGTCCACCACGGCGGCGGAGGTGTCGGCGGGTCGATCGGTGACGGTCATGGGGTGCTGGCCTCTCGGGCAAGGGGTGGGGTCGGCGATGGTTCGTCGAGCTGCTGCGGAGGAACGGGAGCCCAGCCGGGCGGCCCGAACACGTGCCCCACACGATCGCGCCACCGCCCGCTGCGGCGCACGTCGCGCACCATGTCGTGGTGCTCGTGGGTGGCGATGCGCAGCGGGTTGAAGGTGTCGATGTTCTTGGTGAGGCCGTAGTGGATGCGGTCACCCTCGGGTTCGAAGCTCGAGAAGAGCCGGTCCCAGATGATGAAGATCCCGGCGTAGTTGCGGTCGAGGTACTGCTGGTCGGCGCCGTGGTGCACTCGGTGATGAGAAGCCGTGTTCATGACCGATTCGGCGGCGGCGGGCAGCCGGTCGACGGCTTCGGTGTGTACCCAGTACTGGTACAGCAGGTTCAGTTGACCGGCCCTGGCCACCTGGGTGGGGGTGTAGCCCAGCGCCAGCATGGGGAAGAACACCCAGTGCAACAAGATGCCGGACCACGGTTGACGCAGGGCGGTCGACAGGTTGTACCGCTGGCTCGAGTGGTGGACCACGTGATTGCCCCAGAACACGCGGGAGCGGTGCTGGAGGCGGTGGTCCCAGTAGTAGAGGAAGTCCCAGGCCACGATGGCTCCCAGGAAGGCCCATCGGGCCCGGCCCAGGTCGGCGATGCGATGACGGTAGATGGCCCGGTCGACCGGGGCGGTGAGTTGCTCGTAGAACGCATTGACCACCAGCGACCCTGTACCCATGGCCAGGCTGGCCAGGGTGTCGTTGGGTTCGTAGCCGACGGGCTCGTCGACGTTGGGTGCGGTGGTGTCCGGCGCCGGCACCCGACCCTGGCGGGCGGCGCGGCGCAGCGCCAGGTACTCGATGCCCATGGTGGCGAAGAAGACCGGAATGGCCAGCACCGTGTAGTCGCCGCCCCGGAGACGCTGGCGGAGCGACCCGGTGACTGCTGCGGTGGCGGTACGAAGACCCATGGCACGAGCGAGTGTAGGAGGGGTTCGGGCTTCGGTGAGCATCCGGTGTCGCCACCATCAGGCGCGATGGGTGGGCGGAGCGTCGAGCTGACCACGCAGCGTGGGATTGAAAGGCACTGTGGTGGACAGATAGTAACTGACGTCGCGTAGGTTGCCGATTGGCTACACGGCGGTGCGGGGCCTGCGACACCTTGTGAATTCTCGGTGCGCGAGGGTTGACGCTGTCTGGAATCGTGTGGAATGGTCAGGCGAGGCAAGAGCGGGCGATACGTCTGGGGGCTGGTCGGCGGCCGGACCCTGTTCGGCACACTTCCCCGCCGATGTCAGACCACCAACATCAGAAAGCGGAGAGTTACATGAGCGGGAAGAAGACGCACCTCGGTGCGGTGTTCGCTGTCTTGGCGATGCTGATTGCATTGCTCGGCGTGGTACCAGCGGCAACCGCCCAAGAAGACGACGGTAGCCAGGCCGCGGCCGATGACAATGCTGCTGGTATCGGCGATGTGGTAGGTGATCCCGCTGACGCCGGTGAACAAGAAGCGCCGCCGGCCGCGCCGGCGGGGCCCGATGCCGATGAGCAAGCGGCCATCGCCAACAACGCAATCGAGTTCGCCGATCCGGCGCCGGCCCCCGGCGGGGCGCCGCTGGTGCCTCAGTCCGAACCGGTCATCGAAACCGGGGTGGAGGACAACAACGACGAAGAGGCCGACGACGCGGCACCGCCGCCTCCGGGCCCCGGCGACGTAGCCGGCATCAACGGTGTGAGCTGTGAGTACGCCACCGTCGAGGCCGCCATCGCCGCCGCCGCACCGGGCGGCACCGTGTTCATTGCTCCGGGCACCTATCCGGCCCAGAGCAACATCTTCAACTACAACATCAGCAAAAACCTCGACGTCGAGGCGGGCACGGCAACGTGCCAGAACAGCACCACGGCAACAAGTATCTCGGTGGTGCTGACCCTCGCCGCTGGATCGACCTCCGACGCGGTGATGGAGGTGTCCGGGGCCGTCAATGTGCGTTTCGAGCACATCACCATCCGGGGCGGCAACTCGTCCGAGGGCACGCTCTACGCCGATGGGCCCGACGTGTCGGTGACGCTCGACGATGCCGATGTCGACAACGGTGACAACCCGGCGAACTCCACCACAATCGGTGGTGGCGCCATCCGCATGGATCGTTCGGACGTGACGATGATCAACGGTGCCAACGTCGACAACAGCTCCGCCATCCGGGGCGGTGGTGTCTTCAACGACGGTGGCACATTCACCAACAACAGTACCGGCGACATCGAGGACAACACGGCCACCAGCGGAGCCGGCATCTACTCGCTGAACAACGGGCAGAACAACATCCGCAACAACGGCGACGTGCTCGACAACATCGCCTCCAGCGACGGCGGCGGCGTGCACCTCACCAGCGGGGCCGACCTGCTGGTGCAGGACGGCGGCAGCGACATCGGCTTGGGTGGGCAGGCCAACGAGGCCAACCGTGGCGGCGGTGTGTTCGTCAACGGCGCCGGCTCGATCGCCCGCATCAGCACCGGAGGTGCTGTCGACGACAACGAGGCCAGCTTCGGCGCCGGCGTCTACGGTCTCCAAGGCGAGGTCGAGGTCAACGACGGAGCCCAGATCATCGACAACGTCGGCGGCAACGGTGCCGGCATCCTCGGTGCCGGGTTCGACAACTTCTTGATCGATCTCAATGGAGGCGCCCTGATCGCCCGCAACACTGGCGGCCTCGGGGCCGGGGTGTTCGCCGCCACTACCTCCGTCCTCGATGCCGACGGCACAGTGGTGGGCGGCTCCCACAACCCCGTGCGGATCGCCGACAACGTGGCTACCGGCGACGGTGGTGGTGTGCGGATCACCAGTTCTTCGGTCGCGAACCTCGACGGCGTCCATGTCGACAACAACACCGCTGCCAGGGGCGGCGGTCTGTACGCCGATGCGACCGCAAACGTGGTCGAGAACGGTGGGTGTGGTGCGGCCAACCTGGCGCTGAACGAACACTGCAACGAGTTCCGTGACAACGACGCCACCAATGCCGGTGGTGCGGTGTTCATCAGCGGTGGCGATTTCCTCGCCGACCAGACCGCGTTCTTCGACAACACGGCAGTAAACGACACGAGCATCCTGGAGGCGACCGGTTCGTCGATCGTCGACCTCGAAGCAGTGCTGTTCTCTGGTCACACCTCGACTGGGGCCAACTGCTCGATCACGGCCTCGGGGACGTCCACTGTCGGAGTTGTCGCTGCCACCTTCGCGAACAGCACCGGCTGCATCATGGACGCCGACGGAACCTCGGTATGGGATGTCCGCCGCACGATCGGTGACGGTTTGGTGAGCACTCCAGGACAGTTCAGCGGTGCGTGCAACGTGCAGGATGTGGGCTTCGGTGGCATGCCGGCGGCCGTCTCCTCGACCACGTTCTTCGTGACCGGTCCGGAGTCGAGTTTCACGCCCCGGGCCGATCAGGTGGCGGTCGATGCCTGCGCATCCGAAGGTCAGACTCAGGACATCTTCGACCAACCGGCGCTCAACGGTGACGGCATCGCGTCGGCCACCGAATACGACATGGGTGCGGTCGAGACCCCGACTGGTCAGGGCTTCTTCTGCAACGGTGTGCAGGCCACGATGGTCGGGACAAATGGACCCGACAACCTGACCGGAACAGGTCTTGCCGACAGCATCGTCGCCCTCAACGGCAACGACACGGTGTCATCACTCGGAGGGAACGACAATCTCTGCGGGGGTGGCGGCAACGACGTCCTCAACGGTGGTACCGGCAACGACTACATCGATGGTTCGTCCGGGGCCGACCTGGCCTTCGGTCAAGACGGCGATGACACCATTGTCGGTGGCTCGGGCAACGACACCCTGTTGGGCTTCGGCAACGACGACACCATCAACGGTGGTACCGGCGCCGACGTCATCAACGGTGGTAGCGGTAACGACCTCCTGATTGGTGGAGATCAGAACGATCAGATCTTCGCCCAGGGAGGCAACGACACCGTCGACGGTGGCAACGGCAACGACTTCATCATCGGGGTCGACGGCACCGACAACCTGTCGGGTGGTACCGGCGACGATGTCATCAACGGCGGTCCCGGCAACGACACCGTCGACGGTGGCGCCAACAACGACACCATCTACGGGCTGGGCGGCAACGATCCTTCCCTGAATGGTGGGTCGGGCAACGACTTCGTCTTCGGCCAGGTCGGCAACGACACCGTCGATGGCGGGGCCGGCAACGACAACCTGTGGGGCAACGAGCAGAATGACACGATCACCGATCCGTCGGGAGTCAACGTCATCAACGGTGGCCCCGACGACGACAACATCACCGGAGGGTCGGGCAACGACCAGATCTTCGGAGATGGTGATCTGTTGCAGGCCGGCAACGACACACTGGTCGGTGGAGGGGGATCGGACCTGTTGAACGGCTTTGCCGGGGCCGACACCATCAACTCCGTGGACGGATTCCCCGACACGGTCAACGGTGGGCCCGACGTCGACAACTGCACCACAGAAGGAATCGACACGGTGTTCAACTGCCCCTGATCCTTGCCCGGGTCTCTGACCCAGGTTGATCTTCCGCACCGCCGGAGCCATATCGGTTCCGGCGGTGCGGCGCGTCAGGGGTCGGACGGAGCTGGCCCAGGTGTTGTGGCTGGCCCCGAGGTCGCCCGATCAGTCCGGCCAAGGGTCAGGGGAGGCGTAGCATGCCCGAGATGGCAGACTCCGGCAGCGCCGACACCAACGACGAGGCGTGGATCGACACGCTGCGGCAATCGCCAGTGGGTGCTCGTCTGCAGTCGGTGTCGTTCGAGCCGGGTACCACCGTGGCCCGGGCCGGCGAACCCGGTCGGCACTTCCTCGTCGTGCTGGAAGGAACCGCATCGGTCGCCGACCCCGAGACTGGGCAGGTCATCGCCGAAGTGGGGCCCGGATCGATCGTGGGTGAGCTGGCCCTGTTGACCGATGGCCCCCGCACCAAGAACGTCACCGTGACCAAGGCCATGAACGGCCTGGTGGGTGATGCCGACGCGTTCGATCAAGCCATGGGTGTCGACGCCTTCCGCACGCACGTCGCCGGCTGCGCCGCCCAACGACTGGCTGCGTCTGCTCGAGCCGTCCCGACCACCGATCAGACCGGGAACGAGATCCTGGTTCGGCCCCTGCTGCCCACCGACCGCGACGCCTACCAGGAGGCGTTGTCGAGTGCGTCACGCCAGACGCTGGTCAACCGCTTCTTCAGTGGGGCCGCCCCCAGTCGCGCCATCATCGACTACCTGCTCGATGTCGACTGCGTTCGCCATTTCGCCTGGGTCGCGGTCGACCCGACCGGGCCCGGGCCCGACGGCCAGGGCATCGGTGTGGCCCGCTACATCCGTGACCGGGACGACCCGGCCACGGCGGAGTGGGCCGTCGCAGTGGCCGAGACCCATCGCCGGCGAGGCATTGCCAGCCTGCTGTTGGGGGCACTGGGAGTGACCGCGCTGGCCAGCGGTGTCGAAACGCTCACGGCCAACGTGTTGTCGTCGAACACGGCCATGCGCGCCCTGCTCGACGAGGTGGGTGCGTCGTGGGATCGGGTGGAGCCCGGGGTGGTGGGGACGGCCATGCCCGCCGGCCGTTTCGCCGCACTGTTCGACCCCGCGGCGGTCGGCGCCCTGGAGGAGAGCATCTCGGCCATGACCCATGCCGCCACGTTGGCGCTGGCCGCGTCGAATCCCGACGGTTGAGCGTCGATGCGTACCATGAGGGCACAACCCACGGGAGGAAGGCGAGCAAGATGAGCGCCACCGGCGAAGCAGCACCGGATCGGACCGAGATGGAGGCTTCGATCAAGGTCATTCATGATCACGCCGACCGCATCTTCTTGTGGGACTACGACCGCTGCCGTGATCAGTTGGTGACGCTCTACAACAAGGCCATGGGGTCGCAGTGGAACAGCGTGACCGACCTCGATTGGTCGATCGACGTCGACCCGGAGGCCCTGGTCGACCACGACGGTGCGTTCATGACGCTGGCCCGGGCGGCGGCCGACGAACCGGGTTCGCCCATTTCCTCGTGGTCGGACCGTGAGTTCACCGCCCTGGGCGTCGAGCAGCTCAAGGCGTCACTCAGCCAGTTCATGCACGGCGAGCAGGGCGCCATGATGGTGGCGGCCAAGATCGTGGAGACCGTTCCGTGGATCGACGCCAAGTACTACGCCTCGACCCAGACCATGGACGAGGCCCGCCACACCGAGGTGTTCGCCAAGTACCTGCACACCAAACTGGGTGACGCCTACCCGATGAGTCCTTTCCTCGAGGCGCAGATCACCGCCCTGGTCGAGGACGATCGTTGGGACATCGCGTATCTGGGTATGCAGATCGTGATCGAGAGCCTGGCCCTGGCCGCGTTCGGTGACATGTTGCGTCGCACCGACGAACCGCTGCTGCGCAAACTGCTGCGCTACGTGATGAGCGACGAGGCCCGCCATGTCGCCTTCGGGGTGCTCACGCTCAAGGAGTACTACCAGGAGCTCACCGAAGCCGAGCTGTTCGACCGTCAGGAGTTCCTGCTGGAGAACACCCTGCGCAACCGAACCCGCTCCACCACTCCGGAGATCTGGGAACGGATGGGAGTCTCCGTTGATGCCGTGGTACCCGCACTGATGGCTGCCGCCCCTCGGGTCGGTTTCGACCGATTCAACGCCTTCCAGAAGGCCTTCTACGCCAAACTGGTGCCCAACGTCGCCAAGCTGGGTCTACTCGACGCCAACGACGGCCACCTTCGTTCCCAATGGGGTGAGGCCGGACTGCTCGAGTACGAGTTCGCCGACGACACCGGCTCGGACTACGAGACCTACGACGCGGTCGCCGCCGATCGAGCCGATGCCGCCATGTGATCGGGCCGGCTCGCTCTGTCGGGCAGACAGGCGGCGATCCGAAACCGAATGACCCATACAGTTCCGGCCCGGGATGGCCGATACTGGCGCATGAACTCTCGACGTTCCCTGTGGTTGGGCATGGCTCTGCTCGTCGTGGCGGCCGCCTGTGTCCCGTTCTTCCCACCCGGATCCGCGGTGACCATCGAGGAGTCGTCGGGGGTGGTGGCCGTGCAGTGGCCGGTCGCCCTCGAGGTCGACGAGAACCAGGCCGTCGACTACTACGAGATCGAAGTCGACGGTGTGGTTGTCGGCACGGTCGACGGCTCCACCAACATGTGTGTCCTCTCCGGTTTGGACGCCAACACCACCTACGAGGTGGCCGTATCGGCGTACGACACGGTCGGTGACTTCAGCTCTTCGGTGACGGCACCCGACTATCAGGACATCTTCCATCCGTCGGGCACGATCACCACCTCGTCTGGACTGGTGGGCGGCACGATCGTGTGTGAGACAGGCACCGATACCGACGGTGACCGCCTTCCCGACGTGGTCGAGACCGGCACCAACGTCTTCGTGAGCACGGCCGACACCGGCACCAGCCCGACGCTGGCCGACACCGACGGCGACAGCATCCTCGATGGTGACGAGGTGCTCGGCACCATCGATCAACTCGATCTGCCGGCGCTGGGAGTGTCGCCGCTGCGAAAGGACCTGCTGCTCGAGTTCGATTGGTTCGACGATTCACTCGACGGCTGCGGGGCGCACTCGCACCAGCCCACCGCGACGGCCATCTCGATCTATGAGACACCGCTGGAGAACGCGCCGGTCGCCAACCCCGACGGCAGCACCGGGATCAACGTGATCAGCGACTACGGCCAGGGTGGCCTGTTCGTCGGAGGCAACCTCATCGCCGATCCCAACGGAGTGATCGCCGGCGGGGTGAGCGGCGGTGAGTTCCTCGGGTACAAGTCGGCCAACTTCGCCCCCGAGCGCAACGGCTACTTCCATTACGTCTTGTTGCCCCATCGGTACAACACGTCGAGTGGCAGTTCGGGCCAGGCCGAGTTGAACGGCGACGACATGATCGTGTCGTTGTACTGCTTCGGCAGCGACTACAACGTCGGCACCACGACCCTGCACGAACTCGGTCACAACCTGGGCCTGCATCACGGCGGATTCGAGAGCCGCAACCACAAACCCAACTACAACTCGGTGATGAACTACGCCTATCAATTCCCCGGCGTGGACAACAACTGCACACCTCCCGGCGACGGTGTCATCGACTTCTCATCGGGCGGCCGGGCCGATCTCGACGAGAACAACCTCGACGAGACGATCGGGATCTGTGGTGGCGTGCCGTGGGACTGGAACGGTGACACCGTCTTCGACACCGGCGTGGTGGCCGACATCAACGATGCCGATGGTTCGTTCACGGTCCTCTCCGACCACGACGACTGGGCCAACCTGGTGTTCACCGGCATCAACGACGGCGACGGGGCTGTTCCCGGCGAGTCTCGGTCGGTGGTGGTGTTGGAGCTGATCTCCGACCAGCCGATCCCGCCGGAATATCGGACCAACTGACGTCCGTCGCCATCACCGGCCGGTAGCAGCCGGGAGCGGGTCGTCGCGGGGCTCGGTGCAGCGTCGAGCCAACTGAAACCCGCTCAGACGTTGGCCGGCAAGGGTGGCAAACCGGTCGACGCCTGGTGAGACGCCGACAACTACGCTGCGCCGTTGGCGAGGACCCCGACGAACGAAAGGCGTACGGTCATGAGTGACGTGTCGCAAGGGCCGGGCTGGTGGCAGGCCTCCGATGGCAAGTGGTATCCGCCCGAGACCGCGCCGCCGGGCGCCGCGCCGCCAGTGGCCGCGCCGGTTCCGCAACTGTTGATGGTCACATCGGATCTGGTGCCGGGCCGCACCATCGCCAGCGTGCTGGGGCTGGTGTCGGGATCCTCGGTGCGAGCCAAGCACGTGGGCAAGGACATCGGCGCCAGCTTCAAGAACCTCGTCGGTGGTGAGCTGAAGGCGTACCAGTCCCTGATGGCCGAGGCCCGCGACGAATCCATCGTTCGGATGCTCACCCAGGCCGCCGGGCTCGGGGCCGACACCATCGTGGCCGTTCGTTTCACCACCAGTCAGATCGCCGCCGCCGCGGCAGAGGTGTACGCCTACGGCACTGCAGTGGTTCTCGAGTAACGGCTCAGCGGTTGAGCCCACCACCGTCGACCACCAGCGAGACCCCACCGACCCAGTCGGCTTGATCGCTGCACAGCCACACGGCCACCCGGGCCACCTGCTCGGGTTCACCGAGTTTCTGTCCGGGCAGCGACCGTAGGACGTACTTGGCGATGTCGGGATTCGACTCGAACCATCCCTCGATCATCGGGGTGCGGGTCATCCCGGGCAGCACGGCGTTGACGCGGATTCCTTTGCCGGCGAAGTCGGCCGACGCCGCCTTGGTGAGCCCGAGCACGCCGTGTTTGGCCGCGGTGTAGTGGGGTTGGCCGGGTGCGGGCGTGAGTCCGGCTCCCGACGAGGTATTGACGATGGCACCGGCGCCCTGCTGCTCCATGTGGATCAGCTCGTGCTTCATACACAAGAAGACCGAGGTCAGGTTGACTTCGATCATGCGATTCCACTGGTCGAGAGTCAGCTCGGTGAACGGCCGCGATTCATCGGTGATGCCGGCATTGTTGAAGGCGGCATCGAGTCGGCCGTGTTGGTGCACGATCTGACCGATGAGTGACTCCACCTGCGACTCGTCGGTCAGGTCGGCGCTGCTGAACGACGCCGAACCCCCGGCGTCGCTGATGGCCGCCACCGTTTCCTCGCCGGCCTGCTCGTTGACATCGGCCGCCACCACGGTGGCTCCTTCCGCGGCGAAGAGCAGCGCGGCGGCTCTGCCGATTCCGCTGCTCGCCCCGGTCACCAGCACGATCTTGTCCTCGGTCAGCCCCGGCATCTGCCCTCCTCTCGGACGAAGTGTAGAAGGCCCGATGAGTCACTGATCGATCGACGCCTCCCAGAGCGGCATCGTGCCCGATTCGGCATCGAATTCGGCCAACCACGTCTTGTACCAGCTGGGGTCGACGAAGTCGTCGGGATGGTGTCGGGGAGACAACGCAACGGCCACGTCGGGCAGAACGGTGAAGGTGAGCCCGAACGTCCAGCGAGCCAGGCGGAGGTGGGCCAGGGGGTGCAGGATGCGCCGTTCGTTGACCAGCATCACCAAGGTGGCGGCCACCGTCGACACGGCCAGCAACACCATGGCCAGCAGCGTTCCCACCATCAGGCGCCAGCGATGGCCGTCACCGGCTCGCCAGACGTCGTGGGCCACGGACTTGTGTTCGACTTCCTCGGCCAGGTGCCACAAGAAGAGCGAAGCCGCCGCCGGATCGGCGCCCCCGAGCAGTTCGGTCCGCCGACCGGCCACCCAGCGGGCCGACGAATAGGCCACCGTCTCGAAACCGGCGGCGAACGCCAGCCCCATGGCCGGAGACGTCCAACGATCGAGCGTTCGACACGCCCAGCCCATGGCCCGATCGATCGGGGTCAGTCCCCGGTAGTGCTCGAGCAGGATCTGGTTGAAGCGTCGATGTTGGCGGTGGTGTTGGGTCTCCTGGCGAACATAGGCAGTGCCCGTCTCCAGCTGTTCCGGGCCGGCCGCCTCGAGGCCATCGCGGACCACCCGGGCCACGAAAGGCTCGACATGGGGCATCAGGAGGGAAACTGCGTTGGCTCCGCACGAGAACTCGGGCAGGCGGGGATGCCAGCGAGGATCGAAATCGTCGGGGTAGGAGAAATCGACTCGGCGCACGCGTGGAGTCGATTTGTTCGTCGTCAGGTCCATGGCCGTGGTTGTCCCATCGGCCACCGTCGTCACGATCCAAGAACCCCGATGGTCGGCCTTCGGGGGAGGGTCGGCGAGTACGCTGGGGCCGATGTCCTCCGGTGAACGGGCGGTGCCGTCCGTCCCCGATCGGCATGATCGGCAGTGGTCGTGACCGAGCCGACGACGACCATCGTGCCCCCCGGCCCCAACCGGCGATCGCGTATCGTGCGCCGCATCCTGGGTCTGCTGGTGACCGCCATTGCCCTGTATCTGGTGTTCCCCAGCCTGGTGGAGGTGTTGTCGTCCTGGGACGAGGTCGCCGATCTGGAGCCGCTGTGGCTGGTGGTCGTACTGGGCTGCCAAGTGGCCAGCTTCGCTTGCTTGTGGGCGCTGCAACGTCTGGCGCTGCGCACCACGGCATGGTTGCCGGTCATCACCAGCCAGCTGGCCGGAAACGCCGCCAGCCGGGTCATTCCGGGGGGAGCCGCCACGGGTACGGCGGTGCAGTACCGCATGTTGCGCACCGCCGGCATCGGCACGGCCAACGCCGCGTCGGGACTGGCCGCCACCGGGTTCCTCCAGATCGGCATCATCTGCGCCATTCCCCTGGTGGCGCTGCCAGGGGTACTGCTGGGGGCCCCTGCGCCCCAGGCCTTGCTCAACGCCACCTGGCTGGGGGCGGCGCTGTTCGTGCTGGTGGCACTGCTGGCCGCGTGGGTGATACGCGACGAGCGGCCATTGCGGGTGATCGGGACGGCGATCGATCGCATCCGTACCCGACTGGGCCGCAGCCACGACGACGATCTGGCCGACCGCCTGCTGGTCGAGCGCAACCTGATCCGCACCGAGCTCGGTTCCCAGTGGGGTACCACCCTCACTTTGGCCATCGGCCGGGCTGCCTTCGACTACCTCACCTTGTTGACCGCGCTGGCTGCCTTCGACGTCAACGCCCGAGCGTCGCTCGTGCTGTTGGCCTACGCCACCTCTGCGCTGCTCACCATGGTGCCGTTGACCCCGGGAGGTCTCGGGTTCGTGGAGGCGGGCCTGAGCGCCACCCTCATCTTGGCCGGTGTTCCGCCCACCACCGCAGCCAGTGTCGCCCTGCTGTACCGGTTGGCATCGTTCTGGTTGCCCATACCGACCGGTCTGGTGGCTGCCGCTGTTCATCGCCACCGGTATCGCCCCGAACCGGCCCGCTGAGCAGCAAGTCAGCCCATGAGTTGGACGATCTCCGTGAAGGGTGTGCTCCAGTGGGGTGGCCAGGTGGTGCTGTTGCACAACGAACGCGGCGAGTGGGAGCTCCCCGGTGGTCAGGTCGAACCGACCGACCCCACTCCCGAGGCTGCGCTCGCCCGCGAGCTGGCCGAGGAGCTGGGTATTCGAGCCGAGGTGGGCGAACTGCTGTGCGCCTATCGCTACGACCCGTTACCCGACCGTCCGGTGCTGATCGTCGCCTACCGCTGTGATGCCGAGCGGCCCGATGTGCTCTGGCACAGCAACGAACACGATCGGGTGGGCCTCTTCGACGTGGACCAGTTGCACGAGATCGCCCTGCCCGACGGGTATCGGCAGGCCATCGAGCGGGCCTGACCCCAGTATGGCGGTCGAGGAAACCACGGGGTGCACTGCTACGATGCTCCGTCGGTCCAACCGCCCCATCATTCGAGGAAATCATGTCTCGCGTCTGCCAGGTCACCGGCAAGAAGCCCTGGTTCGGAAAGCAGCTCTCGCACTCCCACCGCCGCACCAACCGGCGCTGGGATCCGAACATCCAGAAGAAGCGCTTCTTCCTGCCCAGCGAGAAGCGGTGGGTCACCCTCACGGTCAGCGCTCGTGGCATCAAGACCATCGACAAGCGCGGCATCGAGAGTGTGGTGGCCGAGATGCGCCGCGAGGGTCAGAAGATCTGACCCGGGCCCTCTCCGGGCTCCACCGACAGCCAGCGCAGCCTCGATCCCGAGTGGTTCGCGCGTCGCGGCTACGCTGCCATCCGTACTCGCCTCAAGGAGAACCATGGCCATCGAACTGCCCGCCCTTCCGTATGCGGACAACGCCCTCGATCCCCACATCTCGGATCGCACCATCAGCTTTCACTACGGCAAACATCATGCTGCCTACGTCAACAACCTGAACGGCCTCATCGACGGGACGGCGCACGCCGACAGCTCGCTCGAGGAGATCATCGCCGCCGCCGAACCAGGCGGTCTGTTCAACAACGCGGCCCAGGTGTGGAACCACACGTTCTACTGGAACAGCATGAGCCCGTCGGGTGGTGGCGATCCCTCCGGCGACCTGGCGACCGCCATCGACGCCGCCTTCGGCGGGGCCGACGCCTTCAAGGAGCAGTTCGCGGCCAGCGCCAAGGGCAATTTCGGGTCGGGGTGGACCTGGTTGGTCAAGGAGGGCGACGGCGTCGCCATCTTCAACACCGACGATGCCGACACCCCCCTCAAACACGGCA
>JBPCTQ010000184.1:0-15257 GCA_051011595.1 Acidimicrobiales bacterium | reverse complement strand
GGCTACCTGTTGTGGCGCAACGCCGGCAAGGGCGAGGACTTCCGCTACCAGTCCATGCGGCGCCGGCAAGGACCGAACTTTCCGCTCCGCAGTCTCATCACCGTGTTCGCCCTACAGGGGGTTCTGGCCTGGGTCGTGTCGCTGCCGGTGCAGCTCGGTTCGGTCGCCACCAGCCCCGACATCGGTGTTCTGGCCATCATCGGCGCCACGATCTGGTTGGTGGGGTTCTGCTTCGAGGCCATCGGCGACTACCAGCTGGCTCGTTTCAAAGCCGACTCGGCGTCGGCGGGCCAGGTGATGGACCGCGGTCTGTGGCGGTACACCCGCCATCCCAACTACTTCGGCGACTTCTGCGTGTGGTGGGGTTTGTTCCTCATCGCCCTCGAGGCCGCCGGCGGCTGGCGCAGCATCATCGGTCCCGTCGTGATGTCGATCCTGCTGATCCGGGTCTCGGGTGTCCCCATGCTCGAACGATCACTCAACAAGCGGCGACCGGGTTACGCGCAGTACGTCGCCACCACCTCGGCGTTCTTCCCCCGCCCACCCCGCCAACTCTGACCGCCGGCGTGCACCGCACCGCGGAGCGTTCGTGACACGATCACACCATGGTTGACGCCGACGATCTGGACTTCGCCGTGACGATCGCTCGTGAGGCCGGTGCGCTCACCCGCCAGTGGTTCGATCGGGCCGAACTGGTGGTCGAACACAAAGGCGACGGCTCACCGGTCACCGAGGCCGATCGGGTGGCCGAAGACCTGTTGCGGACGCGCATTCGGGACCGGTTCCCGAACGATGCCATCGTGGGCGAAGAACACGACGACCTCCCGGGAACGTCGGGCCGGACGTGGGTGCTCGACCCGATCGACGGCACCAAGTCGTTCACCCACGGGGTTCCGCTCTACGCCACGCTGGTGGCGATGGTCGACGCAGACGGGCCGGCCGTCGGGGTCATCGACATGCCCGCCCTCGACGAAACGGTGTGGGCGGGCCGCGGGCTGGGATGTCACCACAATGGAGACCCGACCACGGTGTCGGCCCGTCGCGAGATCGAGGGAGCCTGGTTGATGACCAGCGGGCTACGAGTGTGGGCTCCGGGGGCCATCGATCGCCTCGTCGAGGCCGGTCTACACCTCCGAACCTGGGCCGACGCCTATGGCTACCTGTTGGTGGCCACTGGCCGAGTCGACGCCATGGTGGACCCGGTGGCGAACTACTGGGACCTGGCCGCGCCGGCCGTGATCGTCTCCGAAGCCGGTGGCACGTTCACCGATCTCACCGGCGCCGCTCGAGCCGACACCGGCAGTGGTGTGGCCACTGCGGGCGGCATCCACACCGAGTTGCTGGCCCTGCTGACCGGCTGTGCGGCCACCGGCTGACGCACCCCGAACGCCACTCGACCCGGAACCAAAGGCTCCGGGTCGAGTAGGCGGCGCAGGGTGGCGTCAGCTGAGGGGCACGCCGGTCGGAACCCCTCGGGCGTCGCTTTCGATCAGGTTGACGCGTTCGATGCGGGTCTTCCATCCACTGTTGGTTCCCACACTGCGGGCGTAGGTCGCCTTCCGACGGGCGACCCGGCCGGTGGCGTCTTCGGGCATCGGCAGCCGATCGGATTCGTACTGGGCCTCGATGCCTTCCTTCAACATCAGCAGCGCCTCGGACCGCAACTGCGAGATCCGCGATTCGGTCACCCCGAGGAAGTCGGCCAGATCACGACTGGTGCGGCCTTCGAGGAAGTAGCCGACCACGACCAGTCGCTGGCGCTCGGGCAACAGCGAGATGGCGTCACGCAGGAAGGCGTGCAGCTCTCGGGCCTCGAGCTCGTCGGAGGGTTCGGGACAGCTGTGGTCGATCAACACGTCGACCAGGGTGAGGTCCTCGTCCTGGTCGTCGTTCACCTCGTGTTCGAGGGCGAGCACGACGGACTTGAACATTCGGGCCTGGAGCCGGTCGATCTCAGACCGCTCCATCCCGAGCTCCTTGGCCATCTCGTCCATGTTCGGGACACGACCGAGCTTGGTGGCCAGACGCTGTTCGGTGGCCTCGAGCTTGCGGCCCAGGGTTCGGACCGAACGGGGCGCCCAGTCGGCGGCTCGTACGGCGTCGAGGATCGCACCGCGAATACGCTGAGCGGCGAATCGATCGAACGGCACTCCCCGGTCCTCGTCGTAGCGGCGAGCCGCCTCGACCAGGCCGAGCGCACCGGCTCGAGCCAACTCGTCACGCTCGACGTGCCGAGGGAAGTGCACCGCTACCTGAAACACGATGTGTTTCACCAGCGGCAGATGCTCTTCGATCAGCGCATTCAGCGTCTGTAGATCTTCGGTCTGTTCACCCATGGTGGATCGCCCTCACCCAAGTTCGTGTCAGCTGTTGGGGCCGACGTGTTTATGCAACGTTCAGATGTTTCGACCCGACGCGGGAGAACCTTTAGGAATTTCTTTTCACCCCAACCCTCACCCCGGTCTTCGACCAGTCGGTTCGTGACCTTGAGCAGGCTTTCGAACCAATTTCGGGCGGGTCTTGTGGGCCCACCGAACCACGTCAAAACCGGGCCACAGCCGGGTTTTTGGGCTGATTTCAGCTAGTGGTGTCGAGGCCTTCGAAGACCACGGTGGTGAGGCCCCGGGCCCCCAGCTCGATCAGAAACTCGCCGGCATCGACGGCGCCGCTCAATGGGCTGGAGCCGGCCGCGGTGACCCGATTCTGGAGAATCCAGCTGACGGTCAGAGCCGCCACCGTTCCGGCCGCAACCGCCGGAGGATGGACCGCCCCGAACACCTTGGTGACACTGGTTCCGCCGCACAAACCCCGAAGCTCGACTCGCACGGCACCCTCGAGTCCCTCGGGGTGGGGCTGGCGCATCATCGGGAGGTGCATCGTCAGCCGATCCCGACGGGTGGCCGCCACCCGGCTAGTGATGCGTTCGGCGGTGGGAAAGCTGGCCTGGAGCAGCCGAGTGTCGGGCAGGGCCGCTCGGTAGCAGTCGTGGGCGTCAACGGGACTGGGAAACCACGACAGCTCTCGACCCGAGCCACCCGCCCGCTTCACCCATTCACCGGCGCGCCAGTCCTCGGCTGCGGCCCGCAGGGCGCGGTGGTGCTGGCGGGCACACGCTGGTCCGCCGGTTCCCATCTTGGCCACGTGGATCTCGTGCACCTCGTCGAAGCCGGCGGCTCCGTGGGCGGCCAAAAGACCGGTGAGACCGGGCATGAAACCAGCACCGGCAACCAAGGGCACACCACACGCCCGGGCCCGCGAATCGAGCCGCAGCAGGGCGGCCACGTCGTCGACGTCATCGGACACCGACACCACGGGTATCTCGGCGATCAGGGCCTGGCGGGCCCAGTCGACGTGGTGTCCGGCCGGGGTGGCCAACAACAACACGTCGACATCGGGGAGATCGTGGTCGCGGGCCCGATCGACCCGGGCACCACTCCCCAGCGAACGAGCCACCGCATCGGCAACCGCCCGTTTCTGGTCCCGGATGACCACCTCGGCCACGCTGGCGGTGGCCAGCAATTGGCGGGCCGCCCGGGCTCCGACGGCGCCGGCCCCGACGATGGCCACCCGCACCATGGTCAGTCCATGTCCGGTCCGGAGAGCTGACGCCACCCGCCGCTCTGGGGAGGAGTACCCCCTGATCCGCGCAACCGGAGGAACGCCGCGATGGCTGCGCCCACACCGAGGGCTACGGCTGCTCGCCGGATGGCCTGGATCATCGGACTTCCTCCCACCACTGGCGGACCACGCTGGTCCGAGGACCGTTCCGCCGGTCTCGGACCGGGTACCCGGTCTCGGCAACCAGGTGATGTGGGGCTAGCAAGAATCGAACTTGCGACCTCACCCTTATCAGGGGTGCGCTCTAACCGACTGAGCTATAGCCCCGAGGCGGTTGCACGGTACCGGTGGCCGTGGCCGATTCGCTACTCGATGGCAGGGGGTTCAGGACCGGCTGGAGAACCGACCGGAAGCTCGGGATCGCTCGGCTGGTCGAGCTCGCCGGCGGTCTTGCCCGGCGGGACGAACACCCGAGCCGTCTCTTCCTCGATGACCGTGGCGCGCAGGCCTCCGGTGAGATCGGAGATCAGGTTGAACAACACCGCCATGAGAACGGCGAAGCCGGTGAGCGCCACCACCAACACCAAACCGCCGATGGCCGAGGCCTCGAAGATCTTGTCGCCGTCGAATTCGAACTCCTCGAGGGCGAACAGTTCCTTGATGAACTTCTCGATGTTGTCGAGGGTGTCGCTCTGCTCGGCGAAGTTCCACATCAACACCCCGGCGATCATGAAGATGATCCACAGGCAGAAGTTGAACAGCAGGGCGATCTTGAGCACCGACCACGGTTCGATGTGGCGGATGAGGCGCCGCACCTTGCGGGCGCGGAGCCGGCCGGCCACCCGCCGATCACGCCAGGTGGGCCGGGGAACGTCGTCGGGATCGGCGACCGACGTCACCGCTGTGGTGGGATCGGCGTCGAGGTCGGAGTCGACCTCGGGGGTGGCGCGGAAGAAGTCCTCCAGCTGATCGCCGAGGGTGTCCGGAGGTCCCGCTGCCTCGCTGCTCAGATCTGAGTCGCTCGCCACGGAGGACGAGTCTACGGTCAAATGGCTCACCGGCACGGGTCAGCCGATCGGTATCCATTGCCACGACACTTCGGCCTCGGCTGCGGCCCGGGCCGAACCGAGTGTCACTTCCACCCGAACCCGGTCGCCGACTCGTCGGAAGCCACGTAGTGCGGCCCCGTTGCGGCCCGCGAAGTCAGCGGCGGCATCGCGGTCCGACGCGGCGCCGGCCAGGGCGGCGGCGTCGGCGGCGGTCTGGGCCCGGGCTCGGTCCCGGGCACCGTGGGTACTGGTGGCGATGACCGAGGCCCCGAGCGCCACCACCGCCAGCAGGCACAGGGTGATCAGCAAGGTCGCCCCGCGGGCGGACGCGATGTTGTCGGACGGGATTGTCTTAGACACCCGTTACTCCTCCACTCGATTGTGTGGGGGAGGTGGTTCAGTCGCCGTCGGCGGCAGGGTCGGTCGAGTCCGACCCCATCTCGGGATCAACGGTGTCGTCGTCACCGAGTTCGTCATCATCGACTTCGTCACCCGACGCCTCGTCGTCTTCCAGCGACGACAGGACCGGAGCCACCGCCGCCACCTGATGCCCCTCGGCCACATTCATGACCCTGACACCGCTGGCTGAGCGGCCCTGCACGGAGATGTCGGCCACCGGCATGCGGATGATCGTGCCACCGTCGCCGATGACGAAGACCTCGTCGTCGTCGCCCACCATGAACGCCGACACGACCTCGCCTTTGCCTTCGGTGATCTTGATTCCCCGGACACCGAGGCCACCTCGGCCCTTTCGGGGATACTGCTCGAGCTCGGATCGTTTGCCGTACCCCTCGGAGGTGACGGTGAGGAAGTGGGCGTCGGGCCGAGCCACGTCGCAGGCCACGAGGTGATCGTCGTCGCGGAAGCGCATACCCTTCACGCCCGCCGCGGTGCGGCCCATGGCCCGAACAGCGTCTTCCTGGAAACGGATGGTCTGGCCCAACCGCGACACGAGGAAGACATCGTCGCCCTCGTTGACCGGTATGACCTCCACCAGTTCGTCCTCGTCCTTGAGTTTGATGGCGATGAGTCCGGCCTTGAGCGACGAGTCATAGGCGGTGAACAAGGTCTTCTTCACCCGGCCCAGCCGAGTGGCGAACACGAGGTAACGATTGGTCTCGTAGTCGCGGGTGTCGACGATGGCCTGCACGTGTTCGTCTTCCTGCAACGGCAACAGGTTGGCCATGTGGGTGCCGCGAGCGGTGCGGGTGGTCATCGGTACCTGGTGGGCCTTGAGTCGGTACACCCGACCCCGATTGCTGAAGAACAACAAGTAGGCGTGGGCCGTGGTGTGGATCATGTGGATCACCACGTCCTCGTCCTTGAGGTTGGCGCCGGCCACGCCGCGACCACCGCGGGACTGGGTTCGGAACTCGTCGATGGAGACGGTCTTCACGTATCCGTTGCGGCTCATGGTGAACACCAGATCCTCGTCATCGATGAGGTCTTCGATGTCGAGATCGCCGGGGTCGAAGGTGACTTCGGAGAGCCGGGGGGTGGCGAACTCTTCTCGCACCGCGGTCAGCTCATCCTTGATCACCGCCCGCAGCTTGGCATCGTCACCGAGGATCGCTTCGAGCTCGGTGATGGTCTCGGCCAGCGTGGCCTGCTCCTCTTCGAGATCGCTGCGGCCCAGGCGGGTGAGCCGCCCCAGCGTCATGTCGAGGATGTGATTGGCCTGCACTTCCGAGAACGAGAACGGTTCGGCCATCAACCCGTCGCGGGCCACCGACCGGTCGTCGCTGCCCCGGATGAGCGTGATGATCTCGTCGATCAGATCGAGGGCCCGCAGCAGGCCGTCGACGATGTGCAGACGGGCCTCGGCCTTGGCCAGCCGGTATTCGGAGCGCCGGCGGATGACCTCACGCTGGTGATCGACGTACGCGACCAACATGTCGCGCAGGTTCAGGGTGCGGGGGACACCGTCGACGAGGGCCACCGCGTTCACCGAGAACGACGTCTGCAACGGCGTGCGCTTGTACAGGTTGTTAAGAATGACCAGCGCCGGAGCATCACGCTTCAGCCGGATCTCGAGGTGTGTCTTGCCTTTGGCCGAGAAGTCGTCGGCACCGGAGATGCCTTCGATCTCACGGCTCTCGACCAGTTCCTTGACCTTCACCAGCACCTGGTTGGGGCTGACCTGATAGGGCAGCTGGGTGATGACGATCTTCGGCGTGGTGCCCTCTTCGTCGATCTCGGCCTTGGCCCGCAGTTTGATCGACCCGCGGCCGGTTCGGTAGGCGTCGAGCATGCCGGCTCGACCCAGGATGAAACCCCCGGTGGGGAAGTCGGGACCCTTCACGAATTCCATCAGATCGTCGGGGGTGGCGTCGGGATTGTCGAGCAGGTGGGTGACGGCGTCGATGGACTCGCCCAGGTTGTGGGGCGGGATGTTGGTGGCCATACCCACGGCGATGCCCTGGCTGCCGTTCACCAGCAGGTTGGGGAACCGGGCCGGTAGCACCACCGGCTCCTGGAACTCACCCGAGTAGTTGTCGGCGAAGTCGACGGTGTCCTCGTCGATGTCGGCCAGCATCGTCATGGCGATGGCACTGAGTCGACACTCGGTGTAGCGCTCGGCGGCCGGGCTGTCGTCGGGGCTGTAGCCGAAGTTTCCCTTGGGGTGGATCAGGGGATGGCGCAGGCTGAAGCTCTGGCCCATCCGCACCATGGCCGCGTAGATGGCCAGGTTGCCGTGCGGGTGGTACTTGCCCATGACCTCACCCGTGACCCGAGCGCACTTGATGGTGGGCCGAGTGGGCAGGGCCCGCAGGTCGTACATACCCCAGAGGATGCGGCGGTGCACCGGCTTGAGGCCGTCGCGGGCATCGGGCAGGGCGCGCGACACGATGACCGACATCGCGTAGTCGAGGAAGGAGCGTTCCATCTCCTCCTGGATCTCGATCGGTTCGATCGCACCGAACTCGAGTCCGGTGCCTTCGTCGCCGTTGTCGTCGGGCGGAACGGTGTCGCTCATGGGACCTTTCGGGGAGATCTGATCAGGCGATCAGATGTCGAGGAAGCGGACGTCTTTGGCGTTGGTCTGGATGAAGTGCTTGCGACTCTCGACGTCTTCACCCATCAAGATGGAGAACACCTCGTCGGCGATGGCGGCGGTCTCCACCGAGACCTGCAACAAGGTGCGCTTGTCACGATCCATGGTGGTCTCGGCCAGCTCTTCGAAATCCATCTCGCCCAGGCCCTTGAGGCGCTGGAACTCGTTGCTGTGATCGGGATTGTCGGCCATGAAGCTGTCTTTGGCCGGATCGTCCTTGAGGTAGATCTTCTCCTTGCCGACCAACGTCGAGTACAGCGGTGGTTGGGCGATGTACACGTGGCCGTGCTCGACCAGTTCTTTCATCTGGCGGAAGAAGAAGGTCAACAACAGGGTGCGGATGTGGCTGCCGTCGACATCGGCATCACACAACAGGATGACCTTGTCGTAGCGGATCTTCTCGACGTCGAACTCGTCGCCCAGGCCGGCCCCGATGGCCGAGATGAGGGTCTGGATCTCGGCGTTCTTCAACATGCGATCGATGCGGGCCCGCTCGACGTTCAAGATCTTGCCCCGGATGGGCAGAATCGCCATGGTGCGAGGATCGCGGGCCTGCACGGCGGACCCGCCGGCTGAGTCGCCCTCCACGATGAACAGCTCACACTCGTCGGGGTTGCGCGACGAACAGTCCTTGAGCTTGTCGGGCATACCGGCACCGTCGAGGGCCGACTTGCGTCGAGCCTGATCACGGGCCTGGCGGGCGGCCAACCGGGCACGCGACGCGGCCACGGCCTTGTTGATGAGGACCTTGGCTTCGGAGGGGTGTTCCTCGAGCCATTCGGCCAGCTTCTCGTTGGTGGCCCGCTCGACCAGCGACCGGATGCTCACGTTGCCGAGTTTGCCCTTGGTCTGGCCCTCGAACTGCGGATCGGCCAGGCGCACGCTGATGATGGCGGTGAGACCCTCGCGGATGTCTTCACCCTGGAGACGTTCGTCCTTGTCGGTCTTGAGCAGACCACGATCGAAGGCATACCGGTTGATCACGTTGGTGAGGGCCTTGCGGAACCCCTCCTCGTGCATACCGCCCTCGATGGTGGTGATGCCGTTGGCGAAACTGTGCACACCATCGCTGTTGAAGGCGGTGTTCCACTGGAACGCGACCTCGACCTCTTGGTCCTCCTCGGCCGATTCGAAGTAGCCGACGGTTTCGAACAAGGCCTCTTTGGACTGGTTGACGTGGCTGACGAAGTCGATGATGCCGCCGTCGTACTTGAAGCTTGTCCACTCGGTGTGTTCGGTGCCCGGCCGCTGGTCGCGGAATCGGATCTCGAGGCTGCGATTGAGGAACGCCATCATCTGGAAACGTTCGAGCAGGGTCTGGGATCGGAACGAGATCTCGTCGAAGATCGCGGGGTCGGGCCAGAACCGCACCGTGGTACCGGTGCGGTCGGGCTCGGCCTCGCCACGAGCCTCGAGTGGTGTCTTGGGTGTGCCGCCCTGGATGAAGTCCATGTAGTGCCGGGTGCCGTCGCGATCGATCTCGACCTCGACCCGGTCCGACAGTGCGTTGACCACCGAGACCCCGACTCCGTGCAGTCCGCCCGACACCTTGTAGCCATCGCCGCCGAACTTGCCGCCGGCGTGCAACACGGTGAGCACTACCTCGGCCGCGGTCAGATCGTCGTACTTGGGATGCGGGCCGACCGGTATGCCACGACCGTTGTCGATGACCTCACAACCGCCGTCGGGCAACACGGTGATGTCGATACGGGTGCAGTGACCGGCCATGGCCTCGTCGACGGAGTTGTCGACCACCTCGTACACGAGGTGGTGCAGTCCGCTGGGACCGGTGGAGCCGATGTACATCCCGGGCCGTTTCCGGACCGCTTCGAGACCCTCCAGCACCGTGATGTCGGCCGCGCCGTAGGAGGAATCGGTGTCGGCCTCGGTGGTGGCGTCGACAGGATCGGCAGGTGAATCGGAGGTGGCTTCGTCAGCCAAGATCGGACCCTTCTCCGGCGGCCCAGTCGGCCAGCGGCACATTGCGGTAGAGGCCACCGAATCCCTTTGAAAAACAAGGGTTCGAGCGGCAAATCACGATGTTGTCAGTTTACCAGCGGAAGGGGCCGATTCCGGGTATCCCCGGAGGGTTCCGAGGCCGACTCTGACAGTGACGTCAGGACAGGTCACATCCGGCTTCCGTGCGGGGCGCGGCTGCGAGTTCGGGGTTCGTCGACTCGGCCCCCACGGGGGCTCAGCGACCCCGGCGAACCACGGCGCGAATCCGGGTGATCTGGTCGGCGCCCAGCACCTCGTTGAGCCCGGTCACCAGGTCGTCCTGGGACCACTGGAGGTGACTGGCCCAGGCCGGATCGTCGACCGCGATCACCAGGCAGCCCTCATCGACCGACACCGGTCGGGTGTGCTCGGCGATACCGGGGCCCACCAGCGTCGCCCAGTGTTCGAAGATGGACTGCACGGTGTCGGCCCGGGGTGCGTCGAGATGACGCAGCAGACGTTCGACTCCCTCACGAATGGGCACCGGGTCGTTCATCGGGCCAATTCCGTGAGCTGGTGATCGGAGATCGACCACACCCGATCGGGCACGGCACGGGGCGGCAGGCCGGCGGCCGACGTCAGCAACGCCTGGCCGGTGGGAAGCTGCGCCAACAGGGCATCACCTCGTTCCGGGTCGAGCTCGGAGAACACGTCGTCGAGGATCAGCACGGGGGCCTGCCCGGTCTCGGTGGTGGTGAGGCGATGGGCGGCCAGGCGCAACGCCAGGGCCAGTGACCGCTGTTCACCCTGGCTGGCGTGGGTCCGCGCCGGCAGTCCACCGATGGCGAGCACCACATCGTCACGGTGCGGTCCCACTGTGGTGACCCCCCGGCGCAGATCGTCGCGTCGAACCTCGGCCAACGCCTGCGCGAGGCCGGCGGCCTGCCATGGCGCGTCGTAATCGACAGTGACCGCGGCCGGGTGACCGGCCAGTTGGTCGTAAGCCGTCGACAGGTGCGGCTCGAGCAGGGCCAGGGTCTCCTGGCGACGATCGGCCAACTCTGTCCCGGCAGCCACCAGCTTGGTGTCCCACACATCGAGCGTGATGGCAACCTCGTCGGTGAGGCGACCGCCCGATTGTTTCAACAAGGTGTTGCGCTGACGCAAGATCTTGTCGACGTCGGCTCGCAGCTTGTCGAACTTGGCGTGCCGGCCGGTGAGCAGTTCGTCGAGGAATCGCCGGCGTCCCCCCGGCCCCTCCTTGATGAGCCCCAGATCGTCGGGTGAGAAGACGGTGGTGCGAACCACACCGTGGAGGTCGCGGCTCCGGGTCAGCCGTTGTCGATTGAGTTGCACCCGGGTGCGTCCCTGGCGTGGGATCTCGGCTTCGATCAGCACCGAGCGGCCATCACTGTCGAGCTCGGCCCGAACCACTGCCTGCTCGGCACCGTCACGAATCAGCGCATCGGTGGGTGCCCCACGAAACGACGCCATGGTGGCCAACCAGGCAATGGCCTCCACCAGGTTGGTCTTACCCTGCCCGTTGGCCCCCAGCACCGCGGTCAGACCGTCGCTGAAGGACACCTCGAGCTCGGTGTACCCCCGAAAGTCGGTGAGCCACAGCTGTTTGAGTCGGGCCACGCCAGGCCGGTCAGGACACCCGCACCGGCATGAGGAGGTAGAGGAACTCCTCACTCCCCACCGTACGCAACAACGCCGGCTTGAGTTCGTCGACGGTCTCGAGGGTGACCTCATCACCGCCGGTGACATCGATGCCGGCCAGGAGATAGTCGGGATTGAACGCCACGGTGAGCTCGGTGCCGTCGTACTTGGCGTCGACGGCCTCGTGGGCCTGTCCGACATCTTGGGTGACCGCCACCAACTCGAGCAGATCGGGTTTCATGATCATCCGCACGGGTGTGGCTTCCTGGGCCAACAGCCGCACCCGACGCACCGCGTCGAGCAGCACCTCACGGTTGACCGTGAGGGTGTTGGGATGACTGGCCGGGATCAGACCCCGGTAGTTGGGGAACTCTCCTTCGATCAGCCGGGTGGTGACCCGCACACCCGCCATCTCGAAGGTGGCATCGTGTTCACCCAGTCGCAGCGTCAACTCGGCCTCGGCGTCGAGCACCCGGGCCAGCTCGTTGAGCGAACGAGACGGGACGAGCACCGACTCGTCACCACTGAGCACCGAGGTGCCAGGCAGATCGCGCACGGCCAGCCGGTAGGAATCGGTGGCCACCAGGCGCAGGCCCTCGCTCTCGGCGGCCATGAGTACACCGGTGAGGATGGGGCGGCTGTCGTCGGCCGATGCCGCCGGGGTGACCTGACGCAGCGCGTCGCGGAATGCCTCGGCGTCGAGTTGCACCTCGTTCTCGGCCGGCTCGGGAAGCTGCGGGAACTCGTCGGCGGGAATCACCCGCAACGAGAACTCGGATCGGCCGGCAGAGATGTGGGCCTCTTCGCCTTCGACGGCGAATTCGACCTTTCCGTCGGCAACGGCCCGCACGATGTCGGAGGCCAGCTTGGCCGGCAACACCGTGACCCCATCGGTCTCGCCGGCCACATCGACACCCACCGAGATGGTGAGGTCGAGGTCGCTGCCGGTGATGCGGAGCTCGTCGCCGGACAGGACCAAGTGCACACCGGACAGGACCGGCAACGAGCCGCCCCGGGTGCTGACGGCCCGGCTGGCCAGACCCAGTGCTCGTTCGAGTGCTTCACGTTCACAGCGGAACTTCATCGGATCGCGACTTCTTTCTGATCCAGAGGGTTGAACAACAACGTGTTGGTAGTAGGGGGTGTGGATTGTGGATGAGCGGTCATAACACCAGGTCAGCCGGTTGTGGTCGTCCCCTGCCTTCGGATGGTCCTGCACAGCGGACAACCGAGGTGACGAGGCCTCGGTGGATGACCGTAGCGTCGTCCACCGACGACGAGTGGTTCATCCCCTGTTGGTACACAACATCATCCACACGACAATCGCCACGGGCTGGTGGGCGAGGGTGGATGGAGCGGGTCACGACGACTTGATGCGCTGGATCAGCGCCGTCACCTGATCGTAGATCTGGCGTCGTTCGCGCATGAGATTGTCGATCTTCTCGACGGCGTGGATGACGGTGGTGTGGTCGCGGTTGCCGAACTCGCGGGCGATGGCCGGGTAGCTCATGTCGGTGAGCTGGCGGCAGACGTACATACCCACCTGGCGGGCGGTCACGAGTGGTCGTCGTCGACTGGCACCGATGATGTCCTCGATCGGGAAACCGAACATGTCGGAGGTCTCGTCGAGGATGACCGCGACGGTGATCTGTCGGGGGCCGGTGTTGGCGATGATGTCGGCCAGCACGTGTTCGGCCAGTTCCACCGACAGTGGTTCCTGGGTGAGGCTGGCGTAGGCCGTGACCCGGGTGAGGGCACCCTCGAGCTCGCGGATGTTGTCGGTGACGTTGGTGGCGATGAACTCCAGCACGTCGGCCGGTACCGGTGGGATCTCGTTCTCGGAGTGTTTGCGGAGAATGGCCAGCCGGGTTTCGAGGTCGGGTGGCTGGATGTCGGTGGTGAGACCCATCTTGAAGCGGCTCTTGAGACGGTCCTCGAGGGTGGAGATGGCGTCGGGTGGTCGATCCGACGACAACACGATCTGTTTGTTGGCCTGGTGCAGATGGTTGAAGTTGTGGAAGAACTCCTCCTGGAGTCCTTCTTTGCCCTCGAGGAACTGGATGTCGTCGACGAGCAGCACATCCACCTCTCGATAGTGCCGCTTGAACTCCATCTGCCGGCTGGTGCGGATGGCCTCGACGAACTGGTTGAGGAAGGTTTCACACGACACGTACCGAACGGTGTAGGACGCGTAGTGCGAGTTGACGTAGTGGGCGATGCCCTGGAGCAGGTGGGTCTTGCCCAGTCCGGCGTCGCCGTAGATGAACAACGGGTTGTAGGAGCGGGCCGGGGTCTCGGCCACGGCCATGGCCGCGGCGTGGGCGAAACGGTTCGACGTACCGGCAACGAAGTTCTCGAAGGTGAGGCGGTCGTTGAGGGCCTGGCTCTGGATCTGGGTGTCGCGGTCGCCGGTGGTGCGTCCCTCGAGCGGGGTGCTGGCCGTGAACGGCACATGGTCACGCAGGTCGACCACCGCGGCCAGGTCGTCGTCGGTGAACACCAACTGTTCGGGTTCGGGGGCGTCGGGCGCTTCGACGTCGATGGTGACGTGCAGGTCGTCGTCGGATGCCTCGGCTACCGCCGCATTGAGAATGGGGAGGTACCGGGCTTCGATGCGGTCCTTCACGACCTTGGACGGCACCGCCAGGATCAACTGGTCACCGTCGATGGAGCGAGGGGCCAGATCGAGGAATGTGGTCTGCCACACCACCTCGGACACCTGGGCGCGGATGGCTCCGGCGCAAGTCGTCCACAGGTCATCCACATCCAACAACTCGGGCTCCACTCAGCGCCTTATCCACAGACCGCTCCACAATGTGGGGATTACGGTCTCGCCCCGTCTCCGGTCGCAGCTTAGTGCGGTCGAGGGCGGGGAGATGTCGTGAAATTTCAAGGGAAATGCCGGGTCGCGGGGAAGGCTGCCCGGCGGGCGCCGGACCGTACCATCACGTTGGATGTGTGCAAATCGGAACGAAAGTTTGTTCATCGAGCCTGTTCAGACGGGGTGAATGACATGCATGGAATTTGACGGAAGTGGGTTGTTCACCACACGGTCATGATGCCCGATCGGCACCCCGACGAGACCACCTGATCGGCGTAGTGATTTTGTGGTCGGAGGACTAGCTTGGGACGGTTGTCGTCGGCGCCGGACCCGCGGTTGCCGTGTTCGATGACTCGATACCCGGCTTCGGTATCGGCTGTGAGGCCACCCACCGGTCTGGCCCCGAAGGAGTGCACGATGAAACGTACGTATCAGCCCAACGTCCGCAAGCGAGCCCGCAAACACGGGTTCCGGCACCGGATGCGGACGCGTGGGGGGCGGGCCATCGTTCGAACCCGCCGGGCCAGAGGTCGAGCTCGACTCAGCGCTTGATTGCGCCGATCACCGATCGAGCTACTTTTCGTGCGCTCTCCCGTCGGGGATTCCACGCGGTTGCCAGCGGCCTCATCGGGCGCGCCATCATTGATGCCGATACCCCGGTCGACATCCCGGGAAACACCGGCCCGGCCACCGTTTCTGACGAAGACGTCAGTAATGGGCTACACCCCATGGCCGGCCGGGTCCGGGTCGGTTACGCCATCAGCCGGCGGGTGGGCAACGCCGTGGTCAGGAATCGGCTGCGCCGACGTCTCCGAGCCATCGTCGCGGGTTATCACCGTGGTGCCGACGGTCCCATCGAACCGGGTGCCTACCTGTTCATCGCCAAGCCGGGTGCGGCCCAGTACACCTACGATGACCTGGGAAAACAGGTCGAATCGCTGATGACCGACTTACGGGCGCTCGCGCGGGCCACGTCGTGATGAGTCGTCTCATCACCGGGCTCATCCGCGGTTATCAATCGTTGTTCGCCCACCGCCCGTCGCCGTGCCGGTATATACCGACATGTTCCAGTTATGCACTGGAAGCGGTGGAAACACACGGAGCAGTTCGCGGAAGTTGGCTCGGAGTCCGGCGGATCTGCCGCTGTCATCCGTGGGGCGGCCATGGTCTCGAT
>JBPCTQ010000183.1:0-25403 GCA_051011595.1 Acidimicrobiales bacterium | reverse complement strand
GGTGATGGCGTACAAGTCGATGGGGTAGCGGGCCCCGGCCGACGGTGCGGTGCGATGGCCCCCGTTGTCGGTCACGCCCTGGCCGGCCCACAGCAGCTGGCCCACCACATCGAGGGGCACGTCAGCGGCTCCGAAGGTGCGGGCCGACCGCCGCCCGGTCAACGCCTCCTCCAGGGATACGTCGCCGTCGAGGATCGGCTCGGGCAGCTCGACGACCTCGTCGAACCGGTTGGTCTGGTCCAGCACCTCGGGTGGCGCCGACGATGCACAACCGGCCATCAACGGCAGGAGCACGATCAGTGCCCCCGCCCAGCGGCATCGGCGGTCACTCATCGTCGACAGGTCCGTCCATGGACCCGTCCAAGCGGCGCCCGGCCACATGAACGGCGTAACCGCCGAGGGTCAGGGCCAGGGCCGGGATCAACACGATCACGCCGACCAAGGCCACCACCAGCCGGTCGGTGTAGAGAAACAGCGTCGAGTCGGCGTCGGCCACCAGCACGACCAGCCCGATAAGGCCCCCCACCGTGAGAACCGCTCCGATCACCGCCGTCACGGCCCCGGCCCGGCGCAGGCTGCGGCCTTCGGGAGTACCCGACGACGAATACGGCCGTCGACCGACAACGGCGGCGGCCACACTCAGGCACAGCCCCACCAGGGTCATGGTGGCGCTGACGATCAGGTACTGGTTCACGGCATCGGGGCAGCGGGTGGTGCGGGGCAGCGCCGCCCGAACCGCCTCGTCGGGTTCGTCCAGATCGGCCGCCCACCACACCTGCCACCCCGACCGGTCGGCCAGCACATCGAAGGCCGACCCGCAGGCCCGCGTGGCACCCACCTCGTCGTCGGTCACCTCGACCTGCCACAACACACCGGCCACCGCTCCCAGAACCAACGCGACCGCGATCAGGCCGAGAGGCCAGCGCCATCGGGCCAGAGCCCGAGCCGATTCGTCGCTCACCGAGCGCTCACTGCGATCACATCGAGATCCCGAGCCACCACCACGTTCGGGAAGATCTCGCCGGCCTCGGACTCGAACGGCTCGAGATCGTCGTAGCGCTCCGAGAAGTGCGACAACACCAGCTGTCCCACCCCGGCATCGGCCGCCAGCTGGGCGGCCTGGGCCACGGTGAGGTGGCCGTTGTCGTGGGCCCGCTGGGCGTCAGACGACAGGTAGGTCGATTCGCACACCAGCAGATCGACACCCCGTGCCAGACGGGCGGCGTTGTCACAGAGCCGAGTGTCCATCACGAAGGCGAACGACCGGCCGGCCCTGACCTCGCTCACCTCGCTCAGCTCGATCACCTGCCCCTCGTGTTCGATTCGGCCGTCGCTCTTGATGGACCCGGCCTCGGGTCCGCTGAGGCCCAGCTCGGCCAGTCGGTGGGGGAGAAGATGGACCTCCTCGGGTTCCTCCAGCCGCCATCCGATCGACTTGGTGGTGTGGTCGAGGGCCAGGCCGGTGATGGCCAAACCGTCGACCTCCAGCGTCGAGCCCGGTTGGTGCGGATGGTGTTCGAGTCCGAGATCGAAGTCGATCTCGGCTCCCGACAACAGGCGGGCCATGCTGTCCTCGCCCCAGTCGCCGTAGTGGAGGTGGAGCGCCTTGGTGGCTCCCAGCAGGCGGCGACGCTGCACCAGGCCCGGGAGCCCCAGGCAATGATCGCCGTGGAAATGGCTGATGAACACCCGGTTGATGCGGCTGGTGTGCACATCGGTGAACAGCAATTGCCGTTGGGTGCCTTCGCCCGGGTCGAACACCATCAGCTGGTCGAGCCACCGGAGTACGTAGCTGCTCTGACTGCGGCCGCGGGTGGGGGACTGGCCGGCGGTGCCCAACACGACGAGCTCGCGACTGCTCATGGTCCAGAACTACTTGCCGTGTGCTGATCACAACAGGGAACTACGGCCCGACCCGCGAGAATGGGGCCCGTGACGTCGGATTCCTTCGCTGATCAACTGGCCCACGTGCTCGACGTGGAGCTCGCGGCCATGGCGCCCGTGAGCGGCGGCGACGTGGCCGACTCCTATCAAATCGAGCTGGCCGACGGGCGGGTGCTGTTCGCCAAACGCCATCTCGATGCACCGCCGGGTTTCTTCACCACCGAGGCTGTCGGCCTGGAATGGTTGCGATCGACGGGCACGGTGGCGGTTCCCGAGGTGGTCGCGGTGTCCGACGATCCGGCCCTACTGGTACTCGAGTGGATCCCGCACGGATCGGCCACGAGTACCACCGACCCCGACCTGGGTCGGGCCCTGGCTGAGCTGCATTCCAGCGGTGCACCCTGCTTCGGCCGCGAGGACCGCCGAACCACCGGAAGTCGACGTCTGCCCAACCCACCCTGCACCACCTGGGTCGAGTTCTACGCCGACTGTCGACTGCTGCCTCTGGCTCGATTGGCTGCCGACGCACGGGCCCTGGCTGCATCGACGGTCCGTTCGCTGGAATCGGTGGCCGGTCGTCTCGACCAGCTGGGAGGCCCGGTGGAGCCGCCAGCTCCGCTGCACGGCGATCTGTGGGCGGGGAACCGCCTGGTCGGGGCGGGTGGGGTGAGCTGGTTGATCGATCCAGCGGCCCACGGGGGACATCGTGAGTTCGACCTGGCCATGATGGCGTTGTTCGGTGGGTTCGGGCCCGAGTGTCTCGACGCCTACCAGGAGGTGACGCCGCTGGCCGACGGTTGGCGCGACCGGGTACCCCTCCACCAACTGGCCCCGCTGGTGGTGCATGCCATCAAGTTCGGCGGCGGTTACGCAGCAGCCACCGAACGAGCTCTGGCCACGCTGGTCTGAGTCGCCACCCCGACCGCTCCTTCGGCGGTGGGCTAGAACAAGGCGATGGCGATTCCGCGCAGGATCCTCGCTGCTGGTCTGATCGCCGTCGCCGTGTCGGCTTGTGTGCCCACCCTCGACGAGCGCCTCACGATCGAGGAGACCGGAGCAGGGGAGCTGTCGGTGACCTGGTTCGTCACCCGCGACGGCTTCGAGGAAGGCGGATTTCTCGACGCCGGCAACGACCTGGCCGACCTCGAGTGGGGCGAGCTCCAGGACCTCATGCGGCGGACCGAGCCCGAGGAAGCGGTGGCGTCGCTGGCCGCCGGTGTCGACCAGTACGAGGCCCCCGAAGGGGCAACCCTGGAGACGTTCGTGATGGACGATCAGGTGGGCCTGCGTTATCGCGAGCGGTTCGCCAGCCTCGACGAGCTCGAGAGCTGGGGCCGGGTGGTCGGCGCCGGAGACGAGGGCGATGCCGACCTCGGCGGGCCGGTTGATACCTCGACCGGACGACTGTCGATGATCGCCCTGTGGGGGATCGACGTGGTGGAGACCGAGACCACCATCACGCTCAGCATCGACGCCGCCAGTGCCTGGTTGAGTCCGTTGGCCGAATTCGGCACCGATGAGCCCACCGGCGACGGGGTCAACCTCCGGCTGGTGGTGTCGGTCGCCGGCAACGTCACCGATCACAATGCCGACGGGCTCGACGGTGACCTGCATCTCTGGGAACCAACCTACGGCGTCATGTCCGCCACTCAGCTACGAGCGGCCGAGCCGCTGACGATCTCTTGGGAACCCGACCAGGAGCCGGACCGCACCCGTCTCATTGCGCTGGGTTTGGTGGGTGTCGGCGGCCTCATCGGGGCCGTTCATCTGCTGCGGTTCTGGCGGAGCTGAACCCGGTCACTCGGCGGCGACCGGCTGGCGGTGGGCCACCACCAGATCCAGGATCTCACCCATGATGTCTTCGAGGCGGTAGTCGGCGGGGGTGTAGACGGCGGCCACACCGTCGCCCCGCAGCTGTTGCTGATCGTCGGCGGGGATGATGCCACCCACCACCACGGGCACGTCGACGTCTTCGGCCCGTAGCTGGGCCAGCACATCGCTCACCAGCTCGAGGTGGGTGCCCGACAAGATGCTGAGACCCACGAGATCGACGTCCTCGTCTCGGGCCACCGCGGCAATGTGCTCGGCGGTGGTGCGAATGCCCTGGTAGATGACCTCCATGCCGGCATCGCGGGCCGCCATGGCGATCTGCTCGGCGCCGTTGCTGTGTCCGTCGAGACCGGGTTTGGCCACCAGCACCCGTGGCGGTCCGGCGGGGAGCTCCTTGGCGCGCTGGGCCACTTCGATCAGTCCGGGGCTCGACCGGCCGCCGGCGTCGGTGCCCGTGGGTGCTCTGAACTCGCCGAAGACGTCTCGCAGGGTGTCGGCCCACTCGCCGGTGGTGCCACCGGCCCGGGCCAGGGCCACGGTGGCCGCCATCACGTTGTCGGTGCCCCGGGCGGCCGCGGCCAGGGCGAGCAGGGCCTTGTCGACCTCGGCCTGATCTCGCTGCGAGCGCCACTGTTGGACATCGGCCGCCATCTGCTGGCCGACGGCAGGGTCGACCCGCAGTATCGCCTCGTCGCCGCCGAGTGGGGACGGGGCAGTTTCGGTGTAGTCGTTGACACCGACCACGATCTGATCACCGGACTCGATGCGTCGGACCCGGTCGGTGTGGCTGGCCACCAGGCGTCGCTTCAGTTCGCCGATGGCCGCGAAGGCGCCGCCCAGCTCCAACACCTCGTCGAGCTCGGCCTGGGCTGCCTCGATCAACTCGGCGGTTCGAGCCTCGATCACGTGTGACCCATCGAAGATGTCGTCGTATTCGAGCAGGTCGGTCTCGTGGGCCAGCACTTGTTGGACCCGCAGGGACCATTGCTGGTCCCATGGCCGCGGCAGGCCCAGCGCTTCGTTCCAGGCCGGCAGCTGAATCGATCGGGCCCGAGCCCCCTTCGACATCGTCACCCCCAACGCTTCGAGCACGATCCGTTGCACGTTGTTCTCGGGTTGGGCCTCGGTGAGTCCCAACGAGTTCACCTGCACGCCGTACCGAAATCGTCGAGCCTTGGGGTCGGCCACGCCGTACCGCTCCGCGCAGATGCGGTCCCACATGGCGGTGAAGGCCCGCATCTTGCAGATCTCCTCCACGAACCGGATCCCCGAGTTCACGAAGAACGAGATCGATGCCACCGCCGCCGGTAGCTCGTCGTCGCTCACCTGTCCCGATTGGCGCACCGCGTCGAGCACATCGATGGCGTTGGCCAGTGCGTAGGCGATCTCCTGAACCGGCGTGGCTCCCGCTTCCTGGAGGTGATAACTGCACACGTTCATGGGATTCCACCGCGGGGCGTGGCGCATACAGAAGGCGACGGTGTCGACGGTGAGACGACGGCTGGGTTCGGGCGGGAAGATGTACGTACCCCGGGACAGGTATTCCTTGACGATGTCGTTCTGGGTGGTGCCGCGGAGGGCGCCGGAGTCGATCCCGGCCTCGTCGGCGTGGGCGACATAGAGCCCCAACAACCAGGCAGCCGGTGCGTTGATCGTCATCGAAGTGTTCATCTCGCCCACCGGGATGCCGTCGAGCAGCGTGCGCATGTGCCCGAGGTGCGCCACCGGCACGCCCACCTTGCCCACCTCACCCTGGGCCAGGGGATGGTCGGGGTCGTACCCGGTCTGGGTGGGTAGATCGAAGGCGATCGACAGGCCGGTCTGCCCCTTGGCGAGGTTGGTGCGGTACAGCTCGTTGGACGCTTCGGCGGTGGAGTGCCCGCTGTAGGTCCGCATCAGCCAAGGGCGGTCTCGTTCGCCGGGAACACCGAATCCAGACATGGGCACAAGGGTGCCCCGACCGCCCGGTGATTGCCACCACCACCCGGCGGGAACCCTTGGGCCGGAGTGGCTGGTGTCACAGGAAAAGCGGCGGCGCGGGGGAACACCGGCCGGTACATTTTCGTTCCAAGAGGTGGGTCCGTGAACGGGCCCCCTCGCTGCGACCGTTCCCCCCAACGGTACGACAGCAATTCACGTCCCGCCGATCCCCCCATCGGCGGGACGTGCTCGTTTTCGTCCTGCCCGACGGCGTGGCTACGGTCGGGTCCCACGCCCACCAGGAGAACACCATGGCCGACAATCGCCGAGACCAGATTCGTATGACCGACGATGAGACCGAGTCCTTCATCGCCGCCCAGAAGAGTCTCCAGGTGGCGGTCAACGGTCACGATGGTGTTCCCCATCTGTCCACCTTGTGGTTTGCCATCGTTGATGGCGATCTGGTGTTCGAGACCTACACCAAGTCCCAGAAGATCAAGAACCTCGAGCGAGACAACCGCATCACGGTCCTGCTCGAGGACGGCACCACATACGAGACGCTGCGAGGGGTGATGATCCGCGGTCACGCCGAGCTCATCACCGACAAGGCCGCCGTTCATCCGTTGGCGTTGGCGGTGATGACCCGTAATCAGCCCGACATTCCGGCCGAGATGTTGTCCGAGGCCGCCGAGCACATGGCGGCCAAACGCACCGCAGTGGTGGTGAAGGCCGACAAGATCGTGAGCTGGGATCATCACAAACTCAGCGGCGGTTACTAGGCGTTACCCAGCCCTTCCTGACGACTGCGTCAGAAAAGCGCTCTGGGTCACGTTCGGATGCAGGATTCGCACCCACCGTCGATGTCGGTGATGTCCAGAGACAGCTTTCGCGCAAGCTGATGACGATGTGACGACGATCACGCTCACCGCGACGAACCCGCAAGCTCGGTCTGCTTAGCTACCCCCGCCGGCGCGCCCAGGGTCCGATCGGAGGGGAGAGGACCACGGGCGCGCCGGGGCGTTTTTCGCACCCGGCATCGAGGCCCGGCGCCCGACCTCTCACCGCCGCTCCAGACCGGTACGGTGGCTCTGGTGCAGTACGTGCGATTGGTGGCGGCGTGGTTGTTCCGCGCGACGAGGTTGGGGGTCGCCCTGTTCGTCGCCGCGGTGGCCTTCGCGCTCACCCTGGCTGTCTTCTTGCCGCAGGTGGGTGCGGTCCTCACCGCCAACGACAGCGCGGCGGCCGAAGTCGATCTCGACGTGTTGGCCCGGCGCAGCCTGGTGTTCGACAAGAACGGCGAGCTGATCGGTCAGCTCACCGGCCCCGAGAATCGCGAGGTCGTCACCCTGGCCCAGATCTCCGACGAGGCCATCGAGACCATCCTGGCGGTCGAGGACGCGGAGTTCTACCGCCACAACGGAGTGAACATCCGAGCCATCGTGCGGGCCTTCATCCGCAACGTCGAGTCCGGATCGGTCGATCAGGGCGGCTCGACCATCACCCAACAGCTCATCAAGAACGGTGTGCTGAGCGCCGACCAGGATCTGCTCGAGCGCAAGGTGCCCGAGGCGGCATTGGCCATTCGCCTCGAGAACCAGATGGAGAAGGACGAGATCCTCGAGCGCTACCTCAACACGGTGTACTTCGGTGCGGGCAGCTACGGGGTGCAGGCCGCGGCCGAGACGTACTTCGGTGTTGATGCATCTCAGCTCGACCACGGACAGGCCGCCATGCTGGCGTCGCTCATCTCCAGTCCCACCTCGGGTGACCCCACTCGAAACCCCGAGGTGGCCACCGAACGCCGCAAACGAGCGCTCGAGCGCTTGGTCGAGCTCGACGTCATCACCGAGGAGGAGATGCAGGCCTACGACCAGATTCCGGTTCCTCGTACCCGCCGGGTGGTCGCCGATGAATTCGAGGACACGTACTTCCTGGAAGAGGTGAAGCAGGCGCTGCTCGATGCCGAGTACCTGGGCGAGTCCTACCTGCTGCGCAAGGACGCGGTTTTCGGCGGGGGACTGCGGGTGTACACCACGTTCGATCCCATTGCCCAGGCCCTGGCCGAAGAAGCTGTCAACCAGAACGTCACCACCAATGACCTGGGCATCGTGGGTGCCACCGCCTCGGTCGAACCGGGCTCCGGTGCCATCCGCTCCATGGTCGGCGGCCCAGGATTCGAAGAGTTCCGCTTCAACATCGCCACCCAGAAGGGCCGGCCCACCGGGTCGTCGTTCAAGACGTTCGTGCTGGCCACGGCAATGGAGGCCGGGTACGTACCCGACGACCAGATCGATGGTGTCAGCCCGTGCGAGTTCGAGAACACGGGCGGATTCCCCGATCCGTACCGAGCCACCAACTTCGGAGGTTCGGGGGGCAGCGTCGGAACGGTCCGCTCTCAGACGCTGTCGTCGTCGAACTGTGCCTACCTCAACCTGGGACAGGTCGTCGGGCTCCAGAACGTGGCCGAGACGGCCAACGCCCTCGGTGTGACCACCGAACTCGATCCCCAGGTGATCTCCATGCCGCTGGGGCCCTTCGACATCACACCGCTCGACATGGCAACGGCGTACGCCACCATTGCCAACGACGGCATCCGAGTCAGCCCGTACCTCATCGACCGGGTGACCGATGCCGAGGGCAACGTGATCTATGACCGGTCCAACGAGCGCACCGTGCGGACCCGCGCCATAAGCGTGCAGTCGGCTCGCCTGGTGACATCGGTGCTCGAAGCCAACGTTCGGGGCGGCACCGGAACCGCGGCCGGCCTCGACGATCAGCCGGCCGCCGGCAAGACCGGAACCGGCCAGTCGTTCTACGACGCTTGGTTCGTGGGGTTCACCCCGTACTTGGCGACAGCGGTGTGGATGGGGAACCCCGAGGAGCAGGTGGCCATGCGCGGCGTGTTCGGTCGATCCACCGTCACCGGTGGATCGGTGCCCGCGACCATCTGGGGCCAGCTCAACCGTGGCTACCACTCGTTCCTGCCGCGCCTCGAATTCGCCGGCCCCGAGTCCACGAGGCCCGGCGAACGCATCCTCAGCCAGGAGGAGCAGCTCCGCCTGCGCAACTCCCTGCGCAGTCCGTGTGGCGGTGAGCCGTTCGAGATCGACATCAACGGCGACGGCAACGCCGACATCTGTGTCGACGCCGGCGGTCTGCCCTACCTGGGCGAGTGCCCGGCGCTCATGCAGCCCTTCGACACCGACAACGACGGCGAGCTCGACACCTGCTTGGCCGTCGCGCCGCCTCCGCCACCTACGGTGTCGGTCGCGCCGACGTCGACGACTGAGCCGACCTCGAGCACCCAGCGACCGCCGCCGCCCACCTCCGAGCCTCCGCCACCTACCAGCCAGCCGCCGCCCACCACCGAGCCGCCGCCGCCCACCACCGAGCCGCCGCCACCTACCAGCCAGCCGCCGGACGACGGCTGAGGTGGTACGGCTGGGTCATCCCTGCCAGGGTGAGGACATGTCTTCCGAGAGTCTCCTGGCGCTCCACGCTCACGACACCAAGATCGAGCAGCTCACGCACCGGCGGCTGACGCTGCCCGAACGAGCGCTGCTCGACGACTTGAGCAAGGAGCGGGGCAAGATCGATGCCGAATCGGCCGATCTCGACACTCAGCGAGACGCGTTGGCCCGCGACCAACGACGCCTCGAGGACGAGGTGGCCAGCCTCGAGGCCAAGACCGAAGAGGAGCAGGGAAAGCTCTACGGCGGTTCACTCACCTCACCCAAGGAGGCGCAGGCGCTCCAGGACGAGATCGCTTCGCTGAAGCGCCACCAGACGTCGCTCGAGGACCGGATCATCGATCTCATGGAGCAGATCGAGCCGCTCACGGGATCGATCGAAGCATTCGACGCGGCCCGGGCCGGGATCGACGAAAAACACGACGACGCCCAATCCAGGCTGCAGGCCGACGAAGCCGACATCGACGCCGAGCTGGCCGTGGTCGAAGGCGAACGCACCATCGCAGCCGAGGCCATCGACGCCGATCTGATGAGCCGGTACGACGCCGTCCGCACCGGTTTCGGGCCCAGTGGTGTGGTCGAGTTCGACGGCAAGAACTGTGTCGGTTGCCCACTCGCGATGCCGGCGGTCGAGCTCGATCGGATGAAGAAGGCCGAACCAGGCACCGTGATCGAGTGCCAGGAGTGTGGGCGCCTCGTCGCCCGCTGACCGCGTTGTTCTTCTGGTTCGCCGGGCTGGCCTTTGTCGGAGTGGCGCTGGTGTTCTCCAGCCCCGCCATCGACTATCGACTGGTGATGGCGGGTGCCGTCCTTCCCGTCGTCGAATGGGGGTGGGGACCGTGGCTGCTGCACACCTTGTTGGCCAGCGTGGTGGCCATGGCCCTGGTCATGGTGGTGTGGCGGGGTCGACGGGTGTTGCAACGACGATGGCTCGCTGTGCCTATCGGGATGTTCTGCCACCTTGTTCTCGACGGCACGTGGACCGAGAAGGAGTTGTTCTGGTGGCCGTTGTTCGGTTCGAGCTTCGGCACCTCGGGAGCACCAGAGAGCGGTCGCAGCATGGCCGTGCTGGTGGTGATGGAAGTGGTCGGTGTCCTGGCGTTGTGGTGGGCGATCCGCCGCTTCGATCTCACCGACCCGGACCGGCGATCGGTGTTCTTGCGCACGGGACGCCTCGATCGTGCCCTGGTCGGGGGTTGAGGTGTTGATCGTGGTCCGTCACGGGCGAACCGAGGCCAACCGGGCGGGCCTGCTGCTGGGCCGGGCCGACCCCGAGCTCGACGACCTCGGCCGGCGTCAGGCTGCGGCCGTGGCGGCATCTCTGGGGCCGGTGGAGCGCGTGATCTCCAGTCCGCTGCTGCGGACCCGTGAGACCGCGGAGGCGTTCGGGCGCGCCGTCGAGCTCGACGATCGGTGGCTCGAGCTCGACTACGGCGAGTGGGACGGCACCCCGACGCGCGACGTGCCGCCCGAGACCTGGGCCCGATGGCGGGCCGACACCAGCTTCGCCCCGCCGGGGGGAGAGTCGTTGGCCTCGCTGGGCCGACGGGTGCGCGCCGCGTGCGACGACCTCGCCGACGACGCGCGCCGGCACGACGTCGTGGTCGTCACCCATGTCTCACCCATCAAGGCCGCACTGGCGTGGGCGCTCGATGTTGACGACCACGTGTCGTGGCGCACGTTCGTCACACCGGCCTCGGTCATGCGAGTCGCAGTCGGGCCGGGCGGGGCGTCACTCCATGGGTTCAACGACCGCTCTCACCTGGTCGACCTCGACGGCTGACCGCGGTTGCGGTGCCGGGTGCATCCGGTCCGGGTTTGTCGGCGAAGTACCCGACAACATCCCTTCAAGCAACGAGGCATCATGAAGAAACTGCTCGCGTTCATCACCGCCGCCCTGGTCGTGGTCGGCCTGGTCGGCTCGGCCGCACTGGCCGCCGGCAACGGCAACAACAACCGCGACAACTCGATCACCGAGATCGTCGCCGCCAGCGGTGGCGAGTTCGATGAGAACCACCAGGACTTCGACATCCTGCTGAACGCCGTGCTGGCGGCCGACCTGGCTGACACCCTGGCCACCGCCGGTCTCGATGTCACCGTGTTCGCACCCAAGGACATCGCGTTCGTGCGCCTGGCCCAGGATCTCGGCTACACCGGCGACTCCGAGGCCGGAGCCTGGGACGCGATCGTCGCCTTCCTGACCGATGCCGGTTCGGGTGATCCCATTCCGCTGCTCACCCAGATCCTGCAGTACCACGTCTCGCCGGGCGAGAAGACCATCTACAAGATCGCCGATCTCGACAGCGTGCCCACCCTGCTCGGTCCGTCCATCGCCGTCGAGGGGCTTCGGCTCGTGGATGCCGACCCCGATCTCAAGAACCCCGCCGTGGTGAAGCCCTTCCAGATCCGGGCCAACAACGGCACCATTGCCCCCCTCAATCGAGTCCTGATCCCGCTCGACGTCTGATCCTCCCCACAACTGGGCCGGTTCCCGTGCGGAGCTGGCCCAGTTGCGCGTCCGGGGTGATCCGGCTGTCTAGGATTCGCACATCCTTCAGGAGCACGGCGAAGACACCTGGATTCGGCATCCGTCCGACGCGGCGCGTCTGGTTTTCAACCTGCTGATTCTGGTCGTGTTGTTCCTGGCCGTGTCGGTGGCGCCCGAGTCGATGGAAGCGGCATCGAGCGAGATCGTGCAGGCCATGGCCGAGGTGCCGGCTGGGTTCCGGGCCTTTCTCGCCGGAACCACTCAGCTCCTGACCGTCACTGTGCCGGCCATCATGGTGCTGTTGACCCTGTGGCAGCGCCGATTTCGTGAGCTGGCGCTGACCCTCGCCGCCGCGCTGGTTGCGTGGGTCGCGGCGTACTTCATCCGCGGCTTGTTCGATGATGCCGAACCGCAGAAGACCATCGAAGGATTCGAGTTCCAGTCCTGGTTCACCGACTCGTCGTTTCCTTCGATCCTGTACCTGGCCGGGTTGACGGCGGCCATCACGGCGGCTTCGTCGATGCTCTCGCGGGGATGGCGCCAATTCGGATGGGTGGCCATCGGAGCGGCCGTCGTGGTCCGACTGCTCACCGCCACGCAGTCGCCGGTGAGCCTGTTGCTCACCGTCGTGGTGGGCTCAGCTGCCGGGTCGCTCGTCTTGGTGGTCTTCGGCGCGCCGGCTCGGCGACCGGGTTCCGACGAAATTGCCGAGGCGGCCCATCGCACCGGCCTCGACATCAGTGGTTTGAACGTGTTGGGACGAGTGGGCGCCGAAGGTCGATGGTTCTCGGGTGTGACCAGCGACGAGCGCCCGGTGGCCGTCAAGTACGTCGACGGCGACGATCGCGACGCAGATCTGTTGTTCCGCCTCTGGCGTTCGATCCGCGTGAAGGGCATCGAGGACACCGGTACCGCAGTGTCGCCGAGTGCCGCCGTCAGTCACGAGGCCATGGTCACGATGTTGGCCGCCAATTCGGGCGTGACCACACCCGCTGTCCTGGGCGTGGCGGAGACCGACCGGGGATCGATCCTGGTCACCGAGTTGCCTCCGGGATCCACCCTCACGGCCACCCCGGTCGACGCGATCGACGATGACCTGCTGCAGGCCGTCTGGTACGAGGTCGACCAACTGCACCGCCACCGCATCGCGCACCGCCAGCTCGACGCCGACCACGTCATCGTCACCGACGGAGGTGTGAGTCTCGCTCGACTGCGATGGGCGGTTCCTGCCGCCACCGATGACCTGTTGGCCATCGATGTCGCCGATCTCCTCACCGCCACCGCCGCCCTGGTGGGTCCGCAACGAGCGGCCGCCGTTGCCCGGTCGGTGGTCGGCGACGAACCCGTGGTGCGCTCCTTGCCGTATCTGCAGCGGCTGGCGCTGAGCACGGCCAACAACAAGATCGCTCGATCCGACAAGGCGCTGTTGGCCGCCATAAGCGAAGAAGTCGTCGAGCAGACGGCAACCCAAGACGTCGAGATGGCCGAGCTGGAACGGATCGGTATCCAGCGCATCGTCGGAGTCTTCGGCTTCGGCGTTCTGGCCCTCTTCGTACTCGGTCTCATCGACAACTGGTCCGACATCAGCGATGTGTTCAAGGAGGCCAATTGGACCGACGTGCCGTTGATGGTGGTGTTCATCCTGCTCACCAACGTGGCCGGCGCGGCCTCGCTCATCGGTGCCGTGAACCGACCAATGCCGCTGGGCGACACCACCATCGTGATGTTCGGTCAGAGCTTCCTCAACCGGTTCACGCCGGCCAACGCCGGTGGCATGGCCATGCGGATCCGATACCTGCAGAAGGGAGGGACCGACCTCACCATCGGCACCGCGGCGGTGGGACTCACGTCGGTGGCCAGCGGCGTGGTGCAGACGGTGTTGCTGTTGTTCTTCGTCACCTGGGCGGGTACGTCCGAGACCGGAGTGAAGGCTGAAACGCCGTCCGGCCGCACCATCGGGATCGTCATCCTCCTGTTCCTGGCCTCGATGGTTGTGGTCTTCGCCATTCCTCGCCTGCGCCATGCGGTGCTGCGGGTGGCCCGCCAGTTCACCACCAAGATCCGCGATGAATTCGGCCCGCTGCTGCGCCGGCCCGACAAGTTGTCACTGCTCTTCGGCGGCGCGTTCGTGTCGAAGATGCTCACGATCTTCACCTTCGTATTGGCCTGCCGGGCCTTCGGCATCGATGAGGGATGGGCACAGCTGGCGTCGGCCTACATGGTCGGCACCACCATCGCCTCGGCCGTTCCCACGCCCGGCGGGATCGGCGCGGTCGAGGCCGCGCTGGTCCTCACGCTCACCGGCCTGGGTGTCGACCAGGCGGTGGCGTGGTCGGCGACGCTGCTCTTCCGTCTCATCAGCTACTGGATGCCGATCATTCCCGGCGCCATCGGGCTGAAGGTGTCGCAGTATCGCGATCTCGTCTGACGGGGGTCGTCTCGCCGGTCGGTCATCCGTGACAGGATGCGCCCACCATGTCTGACACCGAAGAGCGGATCGCCCTGTTCCTGGACTACGAGAACCTGGCCATCGGCGCCCGCGACCGACTCCACCGCCCATTCGACCTGGGCCCGGTGGCCGAGGCCATGGCCGAACGAGGCCGGGTGGTGGTACGCCGCGCCTACGCCGACTGGTCCATGTTCGACGAGGATCGACGCATGCTCACGCGCCATCATGTCGAACTGGTGGAGATGACCCAGCGCATGGGCAAAGCCCGCAAGAACTCGGCCGACATCAAGCTCACGGTCGACGCCATCGAGCTGGCCTTCGAACGGAACTACATCACGACGTTCGTGCTCGGTACCGGCGACAGCGACTTCACGCCGCTGGTGCACAAGCTCCGCGAGCTCGATCGTCGCGTGATCGGTGTTGGTGTCGAAGGGTCGACCTCCAATCTGTTGCCGCCGGCGTGTGACGAGTTCCTCTTCTACGACCGTCTCATCGATCGTCGCAGCGATGCCCCGCCGCGGGCCGCGGTTGGCGACGACGACGACATGGTCGTGGCCCGCTCGACCGACCTGGCCGAGCTGGTCGTCAGCACCCTCACCGGCCTGTTGTCGTCGGGTGACGACACGGTGCGGTCTTCGACGCTGAAGCGGACGATTCTTCGTAAGGAACCCACGTTCAACGAGGCCGATCACGGCTTTCGGGCCTTCGGTGAGCTGATGCGGTCCCTGGCCGGCGAGGGCATCGTCGAGCTGGAGGGCAAGGGCGACGCCATGGTCTCGTTGCCGGCCATCGGCGGCAAGGACTCCGACGCCATGGCCCTGTTGCAGCAGGTGGTGGCGGCCGGCCAGCCGGCCTCGATGTCAGGACTCAAAGCCCAGATGCGCAAACAAGACAGCGACTTCAACGAGAAGCGGCTTGGCTACAGCGGCTTCCTCGCCTTCGCCAAGGCGGCAGCCACCCGTGGACTGGTCACCGTGGAGTGGGACGAGGGCCAGGGAGACTACGTGCTGTCAACCGCGTGATCGGCCCCGCCCGGCCAGGGGTCAGCGCCCTCCGTCGAGCGCCAGCGCCGCGTTGATGAGACCGATGTGGCTGTACGCCTGTGGGTGATTACCCAGCATGCGTTCGTTGTCGGGGTCGTATTGCTCGCTGAGCAGGCCGGTGGCGCCGGCCAGACCCAGGTACCGATCGAACAGGGTGCGGGCTTCGTCGTACCGGCCGACGGCCACGTAGGCCTCGATCAGCCACGCCGTGCAGATGAGGAACCCGCCCTCCTCACCCGGGAGCCCGTCGTCGAGGCGGTACCGGTAGACGATGGGGCCGTTGCGTAGTTCTCGCTCGATGGCGCGCACCGTCTTCACGTATCGGTCGTCGTCGGGCGGCAGCAGGCCGCAGAGGCCGATGAGCAGCACGGCGGCGTCGAGCTCCTCGTCGCCGTAGGCGATGGTGTAGGCCCCCACCGACTCGTTCCAGCCGTTGGTGATCACGTCGTCGGCGATAGTCTGGCGCAGTTCGGGCCAATCCGGCGGCGTCGAGTGCCCGCTGAGCTCGGCGATCTTCATCGCCCGGTCGACTGCCATCCAACACATCACCTTGGAGTGCACGTGATGACGCTGGGGGCGGCGTTCTTCCCAGATGCCGTTGTCGGGTTCGTGCCATCGGGCGGCGACGGCGATGACCATGTCGCTGACCAGCTCCCACATGTGGGGCGTGATGGCCACGTGATGGAGGGCCAGGCGGTACACCAGGTCGACCACCGGTCCGAACACATCGAGCTGCACCTGGTGCTCGGCGGCATTGCCGATGCGCACGGGCCGACTGCCGAGGTAGCCGTGCAAGGTGGGCAGCACCGCCTCGGGCAGGAACTCGTCGCCTTCGAGGGCGTACACGGGACGTAGCTGTTCTGGGCCGTGAAGATGATGCACGCGGTCGAGCAGCCACTCGACGAGGTCGATGGCCTCCTGCACGCTGCCCAATTCGACCAGCGCGGCCGCGGTCATCGACGCGTCACGAGGCCAGCAGTATCGGTAGTCCCAGTTGCGAACGCCGCCCGCGACTTCGGGCAGGCTGGTGGTGGCGGCGGCCAGGATGGCCCCCGATGGCTGATGAACCAGGGCTTTGAGAGTGAGGGCGCTGCGTCGCACCTCGTCGGCCCCCAGCGTGGGCACTTCGAGCTTCTCGACCCAGGTTCGCCAGTAGTCGATGGTGCCGCTGTGACGCTGCCAATGATCGAGGAGGGGCCGCTCGTCGGGGTCGGTGTCGAAGCGAAGTTCGAGAACCACCGGCTCACCTTCGGTGAGGTGCACTTCGCCGTGGCCCAGGTCGTGTAGGCCATCACTGTCGATGGACCAGTTGACCCCGGGGGCTCGCAGGGTGATGAGGTCCTGGGCGCCCCGCACCACCAAACCGGCTGGATTGGTTTCGAGTTGGGTGGGCGCTCGCCCGTAGTCGAGCCGGGGGGCAAACTCGATGTGGACCGGTCCCGATCCTTCGAGGATCCGGACCAGGTCGGTTCGGCCCGCGGGTTCGGCCGGCCGACCCTCGGCACAGTCGAGGAAGTCGGTCACCACCAGATTCGACCACCGTGTCTCGACCACCATCGTCTCGGACAGGTAACGATGGGAGATACGACTGGAGTGGTCGGCCGGGTGGACGCAGAAATACCCAGCCCCGGGTCCGCCCACCAGCTCGGCGAACACGGCTGGGGAGTCGGCCCGCGGGTGACACATCCAGGTGACGCGGCCATCGGGGGTCGACAGGGCCACCGTGCGTTGATCCGAGAGCAAGGTGTGACGCTCGATGGCGGGGGAGTTGTCACCCTGGAGCCAGGCCCGGCGCCGCTCGCACAACAGCGCCAGTGCCCGTGAGGCATCTTCGGTGTCGTCGAGGCGGAGCTCGGCAGCGGTGATACCCGGACCGATCTTGATGCCGACGTCGGGGCCGCGCAGTCGTTCGAACGCGTCTTCGTCGGTGACGTCGTCGCCGACGAACAGCACCGCTTCGGCGCCGACCTGACGACGGAGGGTCTCGAGCGCAACACCCTTGTTGGTTTCGATGACGGCCAGTTCGACGACCTTCTTGCCGTTCTTGACCTGCACGCCGGCCCGCGAGCCCGGGCCCGACAATATTGCTTCGATCACCGAGTCGGCCACGGCTGGATCGGCCAGCCGATAGTGCAACGCCACGCTGGCCGGCTTCTTCTCGACGTGACAGCCAGGCGCGCCGGCCGCGATTGTTTCGAGCTCCTGGGTGATGACCTGGCGCAGCTCGAGCTGGGTGGGGTCGAGCTCCTTCAGGAAACCGGCGTCGAACTCCGATCCGTGGCTCCCGACCAGGTGAATCTCGGCTGGCAGCCGCGACAGAGCGGCCAGGTCACGCAATGAGCGGCCCGAAACGACGGCGACGTGTGTGTCGGGGAACGCGGCAAGCGCCCGCAGGGCGGCGATGGATTCACGGTGGGGAAAGGCCTCGTCAGGATTGTCGACGATGGGGGCGAGGGTGCCGTCGTAGTCACAGGCGACCAACAAGACCGGGGTCCGGGCCAGGGCGCGCAGGGCATCGCTGACCTCGCCGTTGGTCTTCATGTCGCCTCGAGGACTTCGAGGAACGAGGTTGCCCATCGATGGGCGTTGTTGCGCGACACCACCTTGCGCATGCTGCTCATCCGGGTCTGCTGTTCGGCCGGCGACATGCTGGCCGCAGCGGCGATGGCGTTCTTGAGGCCCTCGACGTCGTAGGGGTTCACCAGCAGCGCCCCCTTCAGCTCGTTGGAGGCGCCGGCGAACTCGCTCAGCACCAGGGCTCCGGTGTCGTCGACTCGGGTGGCGACGAATTCCTTGGCCACCAGGTTCATGCCATCGCGAAACGGAGTCACAAGCATCACATCGGCCAACCGGTACATGGCCATGAGTTCGTCGAAGTTGTGGCTGCGGTGGAGATAGTGCACGGCCGGGCGCTCCATGGTGGCGAACTGCCCGTTGATCTCACCCACCAGCTGCTCGACGGTGGCTCGGATCTCGGAGTACCCGTTGACGTTCGATCGGCTCGGTTCGGCGATCTGGATCATGACGGTGGACGCAGGGTCGAGCCGTCCCTCGGCCAACAGCTCGCGATAGGCCACCAGCCGCCGCTCGATCCCCTTGGTGTAGTCGAGTCGGTCGACTCCCAACAGCACCGTTTCGGGGTGCCCGATGGAGTCGCGCAACCGCTCGATGTCGGCCAGGATGTCGGGGCGCTGAGCCGCTTCGATGAACCGACGGTGCTCGATCCCGATGGGGAACGTCTTGGCCACGGTGGTGTGATCGCCGTGCACGATGGAAGAACCCTGCACCAGGGCGTACGACACGCGGGGCGCCACGTACCTGAAGTTGTGGGCCATGACCTTGGTCTGGAAGCCGATGAGGTCGGCGCCCAGCAGACCTTCGACGATCTGGGTCCGCCAGGGAAGACGCAGGAAGAGCTCCCGGGCGGGAAAGGGAATGTGGAGAAAGAAGCCGATGCGTAGGTCCGGCAAGACCTCTCGGAGCATGGCCGGTACCAGCTGCAGCTGGTAGTCGTGGATCCAGACCGTGGCCCCGGGTTTGGCGATGTCGAGGATGGCATCGGCGAAGCGGTGGTTGACGCGAACGTACGCCTCCCACCACGTGCGGTGATACTCGGGAGCGGCGATGGCGTCGTGATACAGGGGCCAGAGCGAGGCGTTGGAGAATCCCTCGTAGTACTGCTGCATGTTGGCTGCGCTGAGGCCGATCGGATGCAGATCGAGTTCGTCGAGGCTGAACGGTTCGGGCGCGGGTCCCGTATCGCCGGCCCAGCCGACCCAAACGGCTTCGTCGCGTTCACGTAGCACCGGCGCAAGGGCCGACACCAGGCCGCCGGGACTGGTCTCCCAGCTCGACCCGTCGTGGCCCTCGACGCGCCGCACCGGCAGCCGGTTGGCAGCGACGATCAGCTGGGGCGTCGCGGTCGACCGCCGTTCCATGCCGCCACGCTAGTTGACCGGTTGTGGAACACCGCGGCTGGGGGCCGCCGAGGTCAGGTCAACGACAACCGAGGGTCGCGTGTCTTGCCCGTACCCAGGTAGTTCTCGCGGTACGAGCCCGGTGAGTCGTTGGCACTGCCGATGCCGTTGTATGTCTTGTACCCGAGCAGATCTCGCAGCTTCTCGGGCATCTCCCGTACTTCTTCCACCGGAATCGAACGGAACCAGTTGGTGTACGGGCGGATCCACCCGGCGTGATACGACACCTGGAGCCCGAGTCGCCAGTCATCGGATGGGTTGTCGGCCGCGCCGTGGAAGATGGCGTGGTCGAACACCAGCACCGTTCCCGGCGCCATGTCGGGCTGGATGGCGTCGCGTAGCCGATCGGGATCCTGGGTGAACAACAGGTCGAGCGACTCTTTGTGGCTGCCGGGTAGGAGTCGCGTGCCTCCCGTGTTCTGATTGAACGGTGTGATCACCCACATCACGGTGCAGCCGATGGGGCTTTCGTGGGGTCGGGGGACGGGGACCAAGGCGTCGTCGGGGTGCAGGGGTTGCACGGTGGGGCCGCTCGGCTTGAGATCGATCCCCGAGAATGTCGACAACAAGAAGTCCGCGCCGAGCACGCCCTCGACCACCTGGCACACGGTTGGATCGGCAGGCACCGACCAGAACATCGGATCGAGGCGGAGCAGACCCCCGGTTCGGTAGAACGAGCTGTCCTCTTCGGCTTCACCGGCTTCGAGCGGGCGAATGGTGTCCCCCTCGATCTGGCGGACCCGATCGGCCATGGTCTGGGCCCGCTCCGCGTCGAACACGTCTTCGATGACGGTGAAACCGTCGACCTCGATGGCGTCGAGGTGCAGCTTCAGTGATGCGTCGTCCATTGATGACACCCCCAGTGATCATCCGTGATCTCAGAGTAGCGGGTCAGCCTTCGGGCGTTCATCCGATGTCGGTGAACTCCGTGAGCGGGGCCAATCCGCCGGCCGGCGGAATGGTGGAATCGAACACCCCCAGCCGCAGACCGTCGCCGGCGTCGGTCTTGGTGTCGCTCAGACTGTTGTACGGCCGGCCGGCAGTCTCGAAGCTGGTGAGGGTGGCTGCCCCGGCGGCAAAGCTGTCGTTGGTGAGCTCTGGTCCGGCCGCGGCGGCCGCCAGCTCGAAGATGCGCAGCAACCGGCAGGCGCCATAGAGCGTGAACAGCCAATCGGCTTCGCCGTCGGGGACCAAGTCGGACCGTTGCACATCGATGGCGGGATTGGCCGCCTCGAAGGTGTCGATGCACGTCTGGGTCGACTCCAGCTCGAAGGCTTCGGTGTCGGTCAATCCCATCGAGCCAATGGCCCCGTCGTAGATCGCCGGGTCGCGGGACGCGTCGTAGCCGCCGATCTCTCCCAGCTGCGGGCCCTCCTCGACGGCGTAGATGTCGCCCGAATAGCCGTTGTCGCGTAGAAGCCCGAACCCGAGTGGTACCTGCGAGTTGGCCAGCAGCACCAGGTCGACGCCCTGGGATGCGATCCGCTCCGAGAACACGGCGATCTCCGAAGCCAGGGCGGCAACGTCACCCGCGGCGCTGTCGGAGGTGAGCACCGTCGGCCGGGCCAGGCCGAGGTCGTCGAAGGCCGGCAGCAGCGCCTGTTCGGTGATGCCGTGTTCGCTGGCGGTGTCGATCACCGCGATGGTGTGGTCGTCGAGCAGTCCCTCTCGGGCGTAGAGATCGATGGTGGCCCGGAATCGGCGCTCGGCCGACATGCCATCGGAGATCCACGGGGCTCGGGTCTGGGCCAGGAGTTCCGGCGTCTGCGTGCCGCCGACGATGATCGTCTCGTTGGCGCCGTTGAGGCAGGTGTTGGTGGCTCGCACCGGTCCGAAGAATGCGCCGATCACAGCGAACACGGCATGGTCCTCGGTGAGGTCGACACAGGCCCGTTCGGCGTCGACCATCTCGAGCGGGCTGTACTTCACCAGGTGCATGTCGATCTGGCGCCCGCCGATCCCGCCCCGGGCGTTGAGGTCGTCGATCATCGTCTCGTAGACCAGGCCGACGTCACCATTGTCGATGTCGACCACGTCGCGGATGGCTTCGAGGTCGGCGGTGAGAACACCCAGAGTGATGGTGTCGGCGGTGACCCCGCGAAACGACGCCGTGAGTGGTGCGACGGTGGTCTGGGTCGACGGGGCGGCGGTGCCGGACAACTCGGTGGACGGCGGCACGGCCTGCACCGGTTCGTCATCGGAGGCGGTGCAGGCGGAAGCCGACAACACAACAACAACCGCCGCGGCCACGAGGTGGCGCATCTTCGTCGGCTGCATCATCGCTCCCGAATCGACTGATTCGAGTGTGTCACAGCACCGAAACCCGCTGGGGCCTCAGTTGGCGGTGAACGTGTCCTCGTAGTCGGCCATCGACGCTTCGATCACCGCGCCGGCATGGGCGGCGCCGTAGCGTTCTTCGACCCGGGCCCGTGGTGGGCCGCCCGGCAGATTCTTGTAGGTGACGAAATAGTGCTCGAGGCGGGTGACGAGCGCGTCGGGCAGATCGCCGAGATCACTGGCATCACCCCAGACCGGATCGTCGGCCAACACGCCGATGATCTTGTCGTCGGCTTCGTCGTCGTCGATCATGCGCAGGCCACCCACCACGTTGGCCGTCAAGATGATGTCGGCCCTGGTGATCGGCCGCTCGCTGACGACGCAGATGTCGAGCGGGTCACCGTCGGCCTCGGTGGTGCCGGGGCTCAACGCGGCGACTCGTGCTCCGCAGTAGGTCTGTGGAATGAGCCCGTACAGCGTTGGTGGGCTGCTCGCGCCCAACTGCGGTCGGTCGACCTTGAGGTAGCCGGTGGCCTTGTCGACCTCGTACTTCACCAGGTCGAACGGCGTGATCTCGATGTACGCCGTCACCACCCTTGGCGGTGCCGGGCCCACCACCAGGCCGTGCCACGGATGGGGGCGCCACTGGCGGAAGTCGTGCATGCTGCGACGGTAGTGCATGGCCGCGGAGCGGCGGCCGGGAGATCAGGATGCTCGACTTGTTGTCCTCTCGTGCGGTTTGCGGGTAGCAAGGGGTGTCTGCAGGCATGTCGATCGGAGGCGGGTGTGAGGCCGAAGGCACGGAGTGCAGCGCTGCTCGCCACCCTGCTGCTGTCGGTGGCGATGGCGGGCGTGGCGTTCACCATCAGTGGTGCGGCGGCCGCGGTGAACCCCAGCGACTTCGCCGACGAGACCCGGGTCACGGGTATGCACCGGGTAGTGGCCCTCGAGTGGTTGCCCAGCGGCGAGGCGCTGATCCTGGCCCAGGAGGGCGTCTTGTGGAAGGTCGATCCGGCCACCGGGAACAAGACGCAGTACTTCACCTTCCCCGATGTCGACCATGCGGGGGAGCGGGGGACACTCGACCTGGTGAAGGACCCGGCATTCGGCACCAACGGTCACATCTTCGTGTACTACACGACACTGAGTGACCAGAAGCTGAACATCGCCCGGTTCACCTACACGGGCGCCGGCGCCGCCGACCTGAGCTCGTTGACGAACCTGTGGAGCAGGGTCAACACCTCCCCCAACACCAACCATGTGGGCGGATCCATCGACGTCGGCCCCGACGACAAGTTGTATCTCTCCATTGGCGATTCGGTGCAGAGTGCGTTGTCACAACAGCTCGACACGGTGTTCGGCAAGATTCTGCGCATCAACAAGGACGGCACGATTCCCACGGACAACCCCTACCACGACGGTGCCGGGCCCAACGCCGATGAGATCTACGCCTATGGGGTGCGCAATCCGTGGCGCGGGTCATTCGACGATGTGACCGGCACGTACTTCTTCGGCGATGTGGGCGGCAACGACGCCCCGACCGCCTACGAAGAGATCAACGTGCTCGAAGAAGGGGCCAACTACGGGTGGGCCGACTGCCAGGGGCCCCTGGGTCCGCCCAAGAACGGACCCAACTGCCCGGGTGGGGTCACCGCGCCGATCTGGTACTACGACCACGATCCGGGTGGCGGTTGCTGTCAGAACGCGGCGGTCACCGGCGGCGAAGTGATGCGGGGTGTCCAGCTTCCGACCGAGCTCGACGGGGCGTACGTCTACGGCGACTTCTCGATGAAGGAGATCTCCTATCTCCAGCTCGATGTCAACAACAACGTCATCGGCGACGGCCTCATCAAGGACAACCTTCAGTTCCCCGTCTGGATCGGCCAGGGGCCGGACGGCCACATCTACTACCTGAACTTCGGCTATTTGGCCGGACAGGGCCAGCTCCGCCGGCTTCGCTACATCCCGGGACCCAATCAGCCGCCGGTCATCACCACCGAGACCGCCACCCCCGTCACCGGCATGGCGCCCCTCGACGTGCAGTTCACCGGCGAGGCCGACGATCCCGAGAACGACCCCATCACCTACGAGTGGACCTTCGGCGACGGCACCATCTCGAATCAACAGAACCCGATGCACACCTACGGCACCGGCGGGTCATACGAGGCCCAGCTCCGGGTGACGGCGGCCGGCCAGACCGCCGTGGGCAGCATCATTCCCATCGCCGTCGGCCAGGCCCCCGAAGCCACCATCATCTCCCCGGTCAACGGGCAGCTGTTCTCGGCCGGCGAGAGTGTTGCCGTGGAAGGATCGGCAACCGACGACGGCCCCATCACCAACGCCGACTACCGGTGGGACATCTCCCTGGTACACGGCAACCACCAACACCCGATGTTGACCAACCTGGTGGGACCGCTGCAGACCCTGGATGTGCCGTCGAGCGGCCATGGTTGGGAGGGCGACACCAGCATCTTGATCCAGCTCACCGTGACCGACACCGATGGTCTCACCGATGTGGAGTCGGTCGAGATCGAACCCCGGAAAGTGCCCATCACCGTGGAGACCGAAGCCGGTTCGGCGGTGATCGTCGACGGGGTGTCGGTGATCTCACCATTCGTCATCGACACGGTCGAGGGATTCGAACACACGATCGCCGTGTTGGCCGACGTGTGTGTCGATGGCGACCGCTGGACCTTCGACGACTGGTCCGATGGCGACACCAACGCCAGCCGGCCCTACGTCGTGCCGACGGCCAGTGAGACGCTCACGGCCAACTTCACCAACGTCGGGGTCTGCGCGGCTGAGTGCAATGGCCTCCCCGTCACCGTCGACCTGGCGATGGGTCAAACACCTACCAGCGGCAACGACGTGATCCAGGGGACGGCAGGAGCGGACGTGATCGTGGCCGGCGGTGGTGACGACACCGTCTGTTCGCTGGGCGGTGACGATGTGGTCAACGGCGGTATCGGTGTCGACTGGGTCGACGCCGGACCGGGCGACGACATCGTGTACGGCCAGGACGGCGCCGACACCATCAGCGGCGGCGACGGTGCCGACGAACTGCTGGGCTTCGGGGGTGACGACGTTCTTCGTGGCGACGGGGGTGACGATGTGGTCAACGGCGGGACCGGTAACGACGATCTCGACGGTGGCAACGACGACGATCAGGTCTTCGGACAGCCGGGTGACGACACCGTGGTCGGCGGCCCGGGCCATGATCTCCTTCTCGGCTCCGAAGGCAGCGACATCATCGCGGCCAACGCTGGCAACGACACGGCCAACGGTGGTCCTGGGGCCGACAACATCACCGGCGGCACCGGCGACGACATCATCTACGGCCACGCGGGTGACGATCCGTTGCTGAGCGGTATGGCCGGCGACGACCTCGTCTTCGGGCAGCTGGGCGACGATGTGTTGTTCGGTGGGCCCGACGACGATTCGGTGTGGGGCAACGAGGGCGACGACATCATCTCCGACCCTTCGGGCACCAACGTTCTCAACGGTGGCCCCGACGACGACGAGATCAACGGCGGGTCGGGCGTCGATCAGATCTTCGGCGACGGCAACCTCGCCCAAGCCGGCAACGACACCATCGACGGTGGTTCGGGGTCCGACCTCCTCGTGGGCTTCGCCGGCGACGACGCCATCGAAGCCGCCGACGGAGAGCTCGACACCGTCAACGGTGGCCCCCACTCGGTGGCCGACACCTGTTCGGTCGACGGCGGGCTCGACGTGGTCTACAACTGCGACCCCTGACCGGGCGGGTGTTCAGGTCACGACGGGGTGGCCGACACCTGTTCGGTCGACGGTGGGCTGTGGGCTGGACGTGGTCTACAACTGCGACCCCTGACCGGGCGGGTGTTCGCTCGATCGTCGATGTTGCAGCACGACACCGCGGCTGGTCGGTGGCACCAATCGAGAACCAGCTTCGGCGCATCGGGCGGTGGACGTCTACACCATCACCGCACCGGCGACGGAACACAGCGGGGGGTTCGAAGGGTTCGGGGGGTGGTGTGGGGGGTGGGTGGGGGGTGGGGGGGGGGGAGGGGTCGGGGGGGGTGGGGG
>JBPCTQ010000182.1:0-19490 GCA_051011595.1 Acidimicrobiales bacterium | reverse complement strand
CCGTCGGGTCGCGGTCGAGGGCGTGGGCGACGTTGGTGAGCGGACCGATGGGCACCAGCCACACGTCGTCGGCGGCGTTGTCGAGTATGAACGTGACGGCGTCATCGGAGGCCGGCGCCCGCCGCAGCGGTGGAAAGGACGGCCCGTCGAGACCACTCTCTCCGTGGACGTGATCGGCGAATGATGGTTCGGCCACCAGCGGGCGCGACGCGCCGGCGTGGACTTCGACGTCGAGGCCCATCAGCTGAGCCACCAGCAAGGCGTTGGTGGTGGTCTTGTCGAGCGAGACGTTGCCGCTGACCGTGGTGATGCCCACCAGCTCGCTGTAACGCGCCGCACACAGGATGGCGATGGCGTCGTCCTGGCCGGGATCACAATCGAGAAGGATTCGGGGCGGGCTCATGGCGCGGTCGCCTCCAGCCGTTCGTCGACCTGGGCCGCAGTGGGCAGCGATGGTGCGGCGCCGGGGCGCAGGGCCGTGGCTGCGCCCACCCGCACCGCCCATGCGACGGCCGCACTCAGGTCCTCGGGCTGGGCACTCAGCTGCTGGGCCAGGGCCCCACAGAAGGCGTCACCGGCCGCCGTGGTGTCGATCGCGTCGATCACCGGGGCGGGCACCGTGGTGGTGTCGTCGGTGACGATCAGGGCTCCTGCTGCGCCGCGGGTGACCACGACGGTGTCGATGCCGAGTGTGCGGGCGGCGGCGGCCAGAACCGCCGGGTCGGCATCGGGGTCGACCCCCGTGAGCGCAGCCAGCTCGGTCTCATTGGGCACCAGGATGTCGGTATGGGCCAAGAGCTCGGAGGGCAGGGGCTGATCGGGGGCGGGAGCCGGGTTCAGCACGACCAACCCGCCCGCTCGTCGTGCCGCCGCGGTGACGGCATCGAGCGGCACCTCCAGTTGCAGCAGGACCACCGCGGCCTGGTCGAGCGCATCACCGGCCTCGTCGATGACGGTCGGGGAGACCGTGCGGTTGGCTCCCGGGCTCACCACGATGACGTTGTCGCCGTCGTCGGCGACGGTGATGAGCGCGGTGCCGGTGGGAGTGTCGGCCACGGTGCCGAGCCGGCTGGTGTCGACGCCGGCCTCACCGAGTGACCGACGGAGCCGGCGGCCGGCATCGTCGTCGCCCACCGCTCCCACGAAGGAGGTGGCCTGGCCCAGCCGCGCCGTAGCGGTGGCCTGGTTGGCACCTTTGCCGCCGGGAATCGAGCGGAGGTCGCCGCCGATGACTGTCTCTCCGGGTTTGGGGTGCCGGGCGACCGATACCACCAGGTCGAGGTTGGCGCTCCCGACGACAACGACCGTCATCTCAGATCACCCCTCGGGCCAGCTCGGCCGCCCGTTCGCCCAACTGATCGGCCTTCTGGGCGATGGTGGCCGGATCACCCGAGTCGGCCCCGCCCCGGCTGCCGAGCAGGCGCCGGGCGTAGACCCCTTCCACGATGCAGGCCTGTTTCCACCACGAGAAGACCGTGTAGTAGTCGAGATCGGCCAGGTCGGTGCCGGTGAGCCCCGCGTACCGCTCGGCCACTTCGCGTCGGCGACAGAACACATCCGGAGTGGTGGGCGGGTCGGGGAGGAACGTCACCGGGTCGTCGGGATCGGCCCAGTACTGCAGCGACCAGGCGAAGTCGGCCAGGGGATCTCCGGTCGTGCACAACTCCCAATCAAGGACGGCAGCCACCGTGTGGTCCGGACCCAGGATGGTGTTGTCGAAGCGGTAGTCGCCGTGCGCCAACCCGGCCGGCAGGCGTTCGGGAGGCTGGGCCCGGGCCAGGCGGTCGTGCAATTCGGTGAGCAACGGCGTGGGACGGGCGTCGGCTCGCTCCACCTGCAGCCGCCACCGTTTGAGTTGGCGGCCGACGTAGTCGTCGTGGCGGCCGAGGTCGGCAAGACCCACCTCGGCCAGGTCCACGGTGTGGAATCGGATCTGGGTCTCGATCAGTGAGGAGGTGGCCCGTTCGGCCTCGGCCGCCGACAACGCCGCTCCGTCCGACGATGTCCGGAGCACGATTCCGTCCACGAAGTCCATCACGTAGAAGGGTGCGCCCGTCACCTCTGGGTCGTGGCAGAACCAGAGGACCGCAGGCACCGGGACGGTCGACTGGGCCAGGGCCGCGAGGATCCGCCACTCTCGCTCGACGTCGTGGGCGGTGGGAAGGGTGGGAGCTGCCGGTGGCCGTCGCAGGGCGTATTGCCGACCACCGGAGTCGGTGACACGAAAGGTGAGGTTCGATCCGCCGGCCGCGATGAGCTCATACCGAAAGGGCGGCTCGCCGTGAGGTAGGTGCCGGGCCAGGGCTGCGCTCACTGCTTCTAGCTCGAGACCGGGTAGCTGGTCGCTCATCGGTCGCAGTCTGTCACCGACGCACGCGAGACTGCCCACCATGGCCACCGCACCGTCCGAGATCCTCGAACCGCGATCGATTCGAGGTCGGGTGGCCGTGGTCACCGGCGCAGCGTCGGGTATGGGAAGGGCGACCGCCGAGCTCTTCGCCGCCGAGGGGGCGCTGGTGGCGGCGTGCGACTGGAATGCCGAGGGGGTGACGGCGGTGGTGGACACCATTGTGTCGGCGGGCGGTCAGGCAGTCGGTATTCATCTCGACGTCTCCGACACGGCGGCCATCGCGTCGGCGGTCGGGCGGGTGCAAGCGGAGCTGGGACCCATCGACATCCTGGTCAACAATGCCGGAATCGCCCGTGGGGGTCCGGTCGAAGGGTCCGAGTTCGTCGACAACTGGGATGCGGTCGTCGCCGTCAACCTCTCGGCCCAGATGCACCTGATACGGGCGTGCCTCGATGACCTTGCTCGTCATGGTGAGGGACGCATCGTCAACATCTCGTCCACCGAGGGCCTGGGCGGCACGGCCTACAACGCCTCGTACGCCGCGGCCAAGCACGGCGTGATCGGTCTCACCAAGTCGCTCGCGGTCGAACTCGGTCGACGCGGCATCACCGTCAACGCGGTGTGCCCGGGGCCGATCAACACGGCGATGACCGAGCCGATCCCCGACGACGACAAGGCGGTCTTCGCCCGTCGCCGAACCGCGCTGCGGCGCTACGGCGAGCCGTCGGAGGTTGCTCACATGACGTTGTCGCTCGTGCTTCCGGCGGCCTCGTTCGTGACGGGTGTGGCCCTACCCGTCGATGGGGGACTCATCGCCCGCAACCAGTGAGGGGTGGGTGAGCCGACGCCGGGTGGTCGTGAGCACCGACCACGTTCGTCGAGGGTCGAGGAAGTGTTCGATGTCGGCGCGCACGACCGCCGCACTGTCGGCATCGGCGTAGTACTGGTCTCGATAGTGCGCTCGCGAGCTGAACCAGAGCTGGGACACGGCCCGGCAGTCGTGTAGCTGGGGATCGCAGTCGATCTTGTCGACGATGACGTCTTGGCGGTAGTGCGCCACACCGGGGTGCTGGGCGGCCACCACCGCCCGGTGTTGTCGGTAGCGAGCGGCGAAGGTCGTGTCGGCGAGTCCTTCGATGGGGGCCACGAACGAGATCTGGGTGAGCCCGTCGGACGAATCGTCGTCGTCCGGTCGCCAGTGGCCGGCGAACTGGTCATGGCGGGTGACATGAAGAATGCCGGCCACGTCCGCCTGGGCGCCCGACGCCGCGTCACGCACCCGGTCGGTCTCATGGCCGGGTAGCTGCACCACGGCGCGTGCCGGCGCCGGGGTGGGCCATCGTCGGCGGGGGTCGAGGTCGCCCACGTCGTCGATCGCCCAGTCGACTTCCGCGTCTTCGCCGAGCTGCTGATGCAGTTCCTCATACGACGCCGACGCGACCACCACGACGGTGTAGAGCCCGGTCATGATCGATCCGCTCGCGCCACGCGACTCCGCGGCGGCAGAGGGCGGTGGGGCGGATGGGCGAACCCATCCGCCCTCACCAACTCCAACGCTCTGGCGGTGTGGTGACACCACCAGACAGGTGCCCGACTCGAGCCGGGGTGAGTGGGCAACTGAGGACGTATCGACACAACCCGGCCCCGGCTTGAGAGTTCGCTCGATCGAGGCCGCCCGGTTCAGCCGGTGAGGCTCTCCTCGAGTTCGTGCAGTCGTTTGACTGCGCCGACCAGGATCTTCTTGGCCAGTTTGGGGCTCTCGTCGAGCAGGCTGGCGAACTCGCGCCGGTCGAGTGCTTCGAGCACCATGTCGGTGTCGGCGGTGACGGTGGCCGTTCGCGGGACTCCGGCCACCACGGCCAGCTCGCCGAAGAAGTCGCCGGGGCCGAGGCGGGCGATCACCTTGCCCTTGCGCCGCACCGTGGCTTCACCCTCGACGATGATGAGGAACTCGCGGCCCGGGGTGCCCTCGACGGTGAGGTCGGCGCCCGCCTTCTTACGAACCTGTGTGATCAGGCGGCTGATGGCCTTGAGCTCACGGGTCGAGCACTCCGAGAAGATGTTGATGTTCTTGAGCGTGTCGTGTGATGGCATCGATCGTTCCCCCTGTCGGTGGGATATTGCTACTACACCGGGACGCGCGACGCCTGTTGCCTCCACCCGTTCGTCGCCACGACCGGCGGTGCCCTACCATCCAACGCCGTTCCCATCAGCCCACCGGAGAAGCAACGATGAGCGACAGTGGCGACTACTGGAGTCAGATTCCAGGCGGTGACCTGATCGGCTTCTGGCGCATAGCCGAAGCCGACCCCGATCGCCTGGCTGTCGTCGACCCCGACCACAACCAGATGACCTTCGGCGAGTTGGCTGCGCTCACCAATCAGATCGTGCACGGTCTGCGCGGCCTCGGCTTGACCGCCGGCGATCAGGTCACGACCGTGCTCCCCAACAGCTTCGAACAAGTGGCGATCTGCCTGGCGGCCTTTCAGGGCGGGTACTACGTCACCACGGTGAACTGGCACCTGGTGGGTCCCGAGATCGCCTACATCGTGTCCGACAGCGAGACGAAGGCGTTCATCGTGTCCGACGACTTCGCCGACGAGGCGGTGCGGGTGCTCGACGAGGCCGACATCCCCGCGTCCAACCGATTCTCGGTGGGTTCGGTCGACGGGTATCGGCCCTTCGCCGAGCTCGTGGCCGATCAACCCCGCTCCCGACCCGACGATCTCACCACCGGGTCGTACATGTTCTACACGTCGGGCACCACCGGTCGGCCCAAGGGCGTTCGTCGGGCCCTGAGCGGCGGCCACCCCGACGAAGCAGCCTCCACCGGAGGTGGGCTCTTCCTGTTGTTCGGGATCATGCCCCACGCCGACAACGTGCACCTGACGCAGGCGCCGCTGTACCACACGGCCGTCAACAACTGGACCACCACGTCGCTGCAGTTGGGCCACACGGTGGTGCTGTGTGGTCGGTGGTCGGCCGAGGATGCCCTGGCCCGCATCGACCGCTACAAGGTCACCCAGAGCCACATGGTGCCCACCATGTTCAACCGGTTGCTCCAGCTGCCCGAGGAGGTCCGGACGTCGTACGACGTGTCGTCGTTGCGTCGCATGATCCATGCCGCCGCACCGTGTCCCATCGAAACCAAGAAGCGCATGATCGACTGGTGGGGCGACTCCATCTGGGAGTACTACGCAGCCACCGAAGGCGGCGGCACCCTTGTTGGTCCCGACGACTGGATGAAGCATCCCGGAACGGTGGGGACGCCATGGCCGACTTCGGAGGTCATCGTGGTCGACGACGAGGGCGACGAGGTGCCCACCGGCGAGAGCGGCACCATCTACATGCGCATGGCCGGCAGCACGTTCGAGTACTACAAGGACGAGGAGAAGACGGCCAAGGCTCGGCTCGGTGGTGAGGGGTTCTTCACGGTCGGCGACATCGGCTACTTCGACGATGACGGTTACCTCTACCTCAACGACCGTTCCAACGACATGATCATCGTGGGCGGGGTCAACATCTACCCGGCCGAGATCGAGGGCACCCTCCACCAACACGAAGCCGTGGCCGACGTCGCCGTCTTCGGCGTGCCCAACGAGGACGTCGGCGAGGAGATCAAGGCGGTCATCGAACTACGCGACGGCTGGGCGGCCGACGATCAGACCACCGAGTCGATCATGGCGTTCGCCCGCGACCAGATGGCCAAGCAGAAGTGCCCGCGGTCCATCGACTACACCACCGACATGCCTCGCGACCCGAACGGGAAGCTGTACAAACGAAAGCTGCGTGATCCCTACTGGGAGGGTCGCGAGCGCTCGATCTGAGTTGCCCGGCCGGGTCGGGTCACTTGATGGCCACCGGGTTGACCGGGGAGCCGCAACCGCCGACGAAGGGTTGGGGTGAGGCTTCGAGGAAGAAGCTGTAGCGACCGTCGGCCTGGCAATCGGCTGCCAGTTCCTCGAGATTCCAGTTCTGGCCCTGCGTGAGACCCATGTCGACCACGCCGAGCATATGGACACCGAGCATGGCGTCATCGTGCTCGCTGGGAAAACACTCGAAGATGTAGGTATCGGTGGCGACGGCGGCCACGTCGTGGCGATGGAACCATTCGACCGCCGACAATCCGGGGCCGGGGCTGCCGCTCCACCCGTTGTAGGTCTGTTTGTCGCCGGCGAGATAGTGGCTCATGAGCCCGGTACGGATGAGCACGATGTCGCCCTGCCGAATCTCGACGTTCTGGCCGGCAACGGCGGCATCGAGGTCGGCGTCGGTGATGGCGCGACCCAGGTCGACAACGTCGGCGTCGAAGTGGGCGGCCATATCGAGCAGCACGCCTCGCCCGGTGAGAGAGGTGACGTTCTCGATCCCGAGCTCGTCGGCCCCCCATTCGGTGATGCCCGTGTCGGGCCGACCGCCGTACAACATCTCGTCGTAGCTCACGTGACCCAGCCCGTCCCAGTGGGTGCCGGCCTGGAGACCCATCACCACCATGTCGTCGCTGGTGTGGAACGCATCGGGTTCGGGGCTCAGGCTGGCGTTGACGGCAACCATCGTGCGGAGCGGATTGACCCGCCCGGGGACACTGCCCAGCTGAACACCGTCGAGCTGGAGGGGGACGGCGAGGCTGAAGCGCCGCCCGGTCTGGATCTCGGCGGCGGCTGCCGCAACCACCTCGTCAGTGAGGAAGTTGAGGGTCCCCAGCCGGTCGTCGTCGCCCCAGCGGCCCCAGTTTCGGACGGTGTCGCGTATCGCGAGGAATTCGTTCGGCAACATGGGGCCGGACACTAGTGGACCGACCGGGAATGACTGATCGCCCGTTGACGTGCAGGACGGCTCCTTCGCTCCGCCAGCTCAGAATGGATCCGGCCGAGAAGCCCGACAGGATGGATCCGGCCGAGGCGAAGCTCAGGATGGATCCGACGGAGAAGGCCGATCGCACCGACAGGACCGAGAACCCGGACGAGAGCGAAGCAGCCGAGAACGCCGAACGCTCCGAGAGGATCGAGCGGAACGAGCCCATGGCGTCGACTGTGGAGGCGTCGCCGAGCCGAGATGGTGCCAGCGGGATGGCCATGGGGGCAACGCTAGCCGGTACGGTCTCGGCGTTCGCCTGTTGTCCCCGTCTGACTCGCAAAGAGGAAGTGCCGTCATGCAGAACCCAGTCATCGTCGAAGCGGCCCGCACGCCAATCGGCAAGCGTGGTGGCCATCTGGCCGGGATCATCGCCCCCAAACTGTTGGCCACCGCCACCCGCGGGGTCATCGACCGGGCCGGCGTCGAGCCGTCCGAGGTCGACCAGGTCATCGCCGGCTGCGTCACCCAGGCCGGTCAGCAGGCCTCCAACGTTGGCCGCACCTCCTGGCTGAGTGTGGGTGACGACTATTCCACCGCGGCCACCACCATCGACTGCCAATGTGGCTCGGGACAGCAGGCCAACAACTTCATGATGGGCGTCATCGCCACCGGTGGGGCGCAGATCGGTGTGGCGTGTGGTGTGGAGCAGATGTCGCAGGTTCCGCTCGGCACCGCCGCCCGAGGGGGTGGTGGCTACTACAAGGACGACACCTGGCCGTGGGACGAAGCCGACAACGGCCAGTTCGGCGCGGCGCAGCGGGTGGCGGAGCGACGCGGCATCACGCGGGAAGACGTCGACGCGTTCGGTGCACTGTCGCAGCAGAAGGCGGCCACCGCGTGGGCCGAAGGACGATTCGACCGTGAGATCGTTCCCGTGCCCGACGTGGCCCAGATCGACAAGGAGGGCCAACCCACGGGTGAGGTCGTCACCGTCGAACGCGATCAGGGTCTTCGCGAGACCACGGTCGAGGGTCTGGCCAAGCTGTCGCCGGTCATTCCCGACACCGTGCACACGGCGGGCACTTCCTCACAGATCTCCGACGGCGCCGCAGCCGTGTTGTGGATGGACGAGGCCGTGGCCGAGGCCCGTGGCGCCACACCACGGGCGAGGGTGCTGTACCACACCATGGTTGGCGCCGATCCCTACTACCTGCTCGATGGGCCGGTCGATGCCACCGCCAAGATGCTCGATCAGACCGATTTCACCATGGGCGACTTCGACATCATGGAATGCAACGAAGCCTTCGCCGCCGTGGTGTTGAGCTGGGCGCAGGTGCACGAGGTCGACATGGATCGGGTGAACGTCAACGGCGGGGCGATCGCCCTGGGTCACCCGGTGGGATGCACGGGAAGCCGGCTGATCACCACCGCCTTGCACGAGCTCGAGCGGCGCGACGGCGAATTGGCCCTGGTCACGATGTGTCAGGGTGGCGCCTTGGGTATTGCCACCGTCATCCAGCGCATCGGCTGACGGCGCCCCCACAGTGGCCGTCAGCGGTGGCCGACCAGGCCGATCAGGCCGGGAAGATCAAGAAGATGGTCGGGACCCACCCGGTGCGCACCTCGTCGAGCTGAATCTCGCTCCAGCCGGTGGGTGTGCTGAGGCCGGTGGTCATCACCTGGTCGCCGTCGCGCACCTCGTCGAGGATCGGTTCGAGTCCGGAGGGGCCGAGGTGGATGGTGACCGGACCTCCGGCACCATCGACGGTGGCCGCGGTCGGCTCCAACGAGGCCGGCGCCGGGTCGACCGTGCGCAGCTCGGAGCTCAGGATCCATCCGTTCATGCCACGGTGGGTGACTTCGGTCCAGCCCTGCTGCGAGCGGCCAGTCGCCAGCGCCACTTCGCCGGCCGGGAGTCCGCCGATCACGATGCCCTCGGGGGCATCGGTGATGTTGGCGCCGGCCAGACCCTCGGCCGGTCCGACCGGAGTGGCGGCCGGGAACCGGGCCCCGGGATCATCGACCACCTCGGCGAGCAGCTCGGTGTAGATCCACCCGCGGAGGTTGGAGGTTCGGATCTCGGTCCAGTCTTCGGTCGCCACGCCCGTGACCGTGACGGTGGTGCCGGTGGAGAGCTCCACGATGATGTCGCCGGCGGGACCCTCGCGCAGGTTGGCACCGGGCTGGGATGCCACCACCAGTTGGGTGTCGGCGGGCCACGCGGCCTCGATGGTCACGAGGGGGGCGGTGGGCTGGGCCGCGGTCACGCCGGATTCGTCGGGATCAACCGGCACCAGATAGCCGCTGTGGACCCATCCGGTCTGGTCGTCGGTCTCGACGTAGAACCAGGATGTCTCGCCGATGGCGATGACCTCGCCCGTGCTGGTGACCATCGTTCCGGCTTCGAGGCGGCCGATCGAGTCGGAGTCTATGCCCGGAGCGACTCGGAGGTTCAGACCGTCGTCGGTGTTGTACACCCGCCAGAGCGACGAGGCCATCCCTTCCACGCTGAAGGCCAGCGGTCCGGGAACTTCATCGGTCGAGGTCGTGGTTTGTTCGGTGCCCTCGGGACCGGCCAGCCCTTGTCCTGATTCGTACGTGCAGCCCGAAGCCGCCAGTGCAAGGAAACAGACCACACCGAGGGTGATCGACGCCGTGCGGTGCCGAGTGGTGAGAGTGAACACCCTCGTCTATCGGACGGGACCCCGGGGAGCTGAGATTTCGGGGTCAGTCGTTGCTGTGCGCTCAGGTTTCGGCCACCAGATACCACAGGAACACGGCGTAACCGATGCCGATCAGCCACCACGGCACCTCGAGCGCCCGCAGCAGGACCGCCACCACGGCCAGCGGAACGGCGACCACCACCACCTTGATGGTGATCTCCCAGATGGCATCGCGCTGGGCTCGGCGATCCTCGGGGCTGTCGGGTTCCACCTCACCAGTGTGGCCCGCGTACCGAGGTGGTGGGTGTAGGGGTGGCGATCCGATCAGTAGCCGGCGTCGACATCGACGACGCCGCCCAGAGGTTGTCCGGCCCGGAACCGACCCAGATTGTCGGCGAACACCTCGTACAGGCGGGTGGTCGCATCCGGGTCGTTCCACGAGACGTGGGCACTGAGCCGCACCCGGGGATCCTGGTATAGCCAATGACCCGCCGGCAGCGGTTCGGGGTCACACACATCGAGCGACGCCAGCCGGACGATGTCCGCATCGAGGGCCCGGCGTAGCGCATCCTGGTCGATGTGGGCGCCTCGCCCCACGTTGATGATGTGTACACCGGGGGCCATGACGGCGAAGGCGTCGTCGTCGAGCACGTGGCGCAGCTTCGGGGTGAGCGGCGCGGCGATCACTAGGTGCTCGGCGCCGTCCACCAGCTCCGAAAGGCTCTGGACCACTGTGACGCCGTCGGCTCCGGGTGCATGCTGACGGCGCCGGAGGGCCCGCACCGCCATGTCGAGCCCGAGGCATCGTCGAGCGACCTGCTGACCGATCTCACCGAAACCGAGGATGGCGACGGTGGATCCCGCCACCATGCCGAGGTCGGCGACGTACCACCGCTCGGGCGGTTCGGTGAGCCACCGGTCGGGCAGTTGTTTCTGATCGCTCAAGATCACGGCCACCACCCATTCGGCGATGGCCGTGGCGTTGGCCCCCCGCCCACAGGTGAGCACCCGGTCACCGACCAGTTCGAGTGGAAAGTCGTTGACGCCGGTGTCGAGGCTGTGGATCCAACCGACGGGCAGGGCCAGGGCGTCGGCCAGGTTGGAAGGATGGGGCGACGCCGTGAGCAACACATCGGCCGGCCCGAGCGATCCGAGAGTGGACAGCGGGCCGGCGCGGTCCAACGCCACGAACTCGACATCGGGATACCGGTCGACCACGCCATCGAACGAGCGGCCACGGGCGTAGTGGAGCACGGTCGTCATCGCCGCGACCCTAGTGTTCGGCTCCGATCCGCATTTGCGTGACAACGGCGGCGCGAGCAACCTCGATCTCGTGACCCAGACAACGGGACGAACGCGCAAACAACAAGAGCGCGAAATGCGGGTGATCGAAGCGGCCATGCGGCTGGCGGCCGACGGTGGGTACGAAGCGGTGCAGATGCGTGAGGTGGCTGCCCGCGCCGACGTGGCCCTCGGCACCATCTACCGCTACTTCAGCAGCAAGGACGCCGTCCTAGTGGCGGGAATGGCCGGCTGGGTCGGCCTGGCCCGCAAAAGCGTGGCCACCGAGGGGATCGTGGCCGACACTCCGGCCGATCAGCTGGTGGCCGTGCTCGATTCGGCCGTCCGCAGCAGTACCCGCCAGCCCACCCTGATGGCAGCACTCATCACCGCCCTGGCCTCGACCGAACCAGAAGTGGCCGAGCACAAGCTCGAGGTCGAACAGGAGATGAACGCCATGATCTCCGATGCGCTGGGCGGGTTCGAGGGAATCGACGTCGAGGGTGTCAGCCGGGTGATCGGCCACGTGTGGTTCTCCTCGATTCTGAGCTGGGTCGCCGGTATGCGGCCTGCCGAGAGCATCATGGACGAACTCACCGTGGCGGCCCATCTGCTGTTGGACTGACACCGCCCTTGGTCGGCGGCGGTGGGTCAGCCCAGCAGGGGGAGACAGTCGGTGGCCGGTGTGCGATCTGCGTGGACCATGATCGTCGAGCTCACCGTGGCGGCCCATCTGCTGTTGGACTGACACCGCCTGGATCGGCGGCGGTGGGTCAGCCCAGCAGGGGGAGACAGTCGGTGGCCGGTAGGGGACGGTCGAAGTAGAACCCCACGGCCTGGTGGCATCCCAGGCGTTGCAGCTCGTCGAGTTGGAGTCGGGTCTCGACCCCTTCGGCGATGGTGGTGATACCGAGGCGATGGGCCATGTCGATCACGGCGGCCACGATGGCCTGGCTCTGGGGATCGTGCCCCAGCCCGGCGATGAACGACCGGTCGATCTTCAACACGTCGATCGGGAATTGGGCCAGGTGGGTGAGCGAGGAGAAGCCGGTGCCGAAGTCGTCGAGGCCGATGCGTATGCCGAGCTCGCTGAGCTGTTGGAGCTGGATGTCGGCACCGACCGAGTCGCCCAACATGGCCGACTCGGTGAGCTCGACACAGAGGGCATCGGGGGAGAGGTCGTATTCGGCCAATGCCGCGGTGATGGTGGCCACCAGATCGGGTTCGACGAACTGTCGGGCCGAGAGGTTGATCCACACCGGGGGCACCGGTTGCCCCGACAGGTTCTGCCACAGGCGGATCTGCCGGCACGTCTCGTGGATGACCCATCGGCCGAGCGGCACGATGAGGCCCGATCGTTCGGCGACTCCGATGAACTGACCGGGTGGGACCAGCTCATCGTCGCGCTGCCACCGCACCAGGGCCTCGAAACCCTGAAGACTGCCCACCAGCAGGTCGCGTTCGGGTTGGTAGTGCAGTACGAACTCATCGCGTTCGAGGGCACGACGCAGTGCGGTCTCCATGCTGTCGATGCCGGCGAAAGCTCCGTCCTCGTCGGCATCGAACACGGCGTACTGGCCTCGACCCGAGTCCTTGGCCCTCACCAGGGCGGCCTCGGCCTCCTGGAGCAGCGGCAGCGGGTCGTGAGTGCCCCGCGAGACGGCGATCCCGATCGAGGCGCCCACGAACACCGGGCGGCCGTGCACCACGAGCGCCTCGTCGAGAGCGGCCAGCAGCCGTCGGGCCACGACCGGTGATCCGGTGTCCTCGTCGGTGTTGGCACACAAGAGCGCGAACTCGTCTCCGCCCAGGCGGGCCACCGTGTCGCCCGGACGCAGCAGGCCGGCCAGGCGTTGTCCCACCGCCTGGATGACCGCATCAGCAGCCTGAGGACCGACGGTTCGGGCCACGTGGGTGAAGTCGTCGAGATCGACCAGCAACATCGCGATGGGGTCGTTGGTGCGGCGACTGGCGGCGAGAGCCTGCTGGAGTCGATCGAGCAACAGGGTCCGGTTGGGCAGGCCGGTGAGGTCGTCGGCCAGGGCCTGGCGGACCAGCGCTTCGTCGGTGCGTTGGGGCGTGCGGTCCTGGGTGACCGACTCGAGGGCCAGGACCCGGCCCGCCTCGTCGGTGACGGGGCGGAAACGAGTGAGCACGGAGCGGTACGACCCGTCGGCGTGGCGGCTGCGGTATTCGGCGTCGAGGCCACCCATGTAGGCCGGCGACGCCGGGTGGAAGGCCCGGGACAACACGGCTCGGTCGTCGGGGTGGACCCGTTCGACCGGGGAGGTGCCCACCAACTCGTCGGAGACCACACCCAACAGGGCGTGGCTGGCCGGGTTGACGGTGAGGTAGCGGCCGTTGAGGTCGTGGGTGGCGATGAGGTCCGAGCTCTGTTCGACCAGCTTGTCGTAGCGGTCGTGGCTGACCTCGAGAGACTTGCGCTGCTGGTCGATGATCGACTCGGCGGCCAGCCGTTCGCTGGCGTCGCGCCCTTCGGCCAGGAAGAAGGCCACCTGATCGGCGGAGTCGTGCACCGGCACGATGGTGAGCTCGTGGGCCCGGCCCAGCTGCTCGTCGGCGAAGACGATGTCGACGAGGGCACGGGCCGGCTGGCCGCGCCGGGCTTGATCCATCAGGAAACGTACGGTCTGATCGCTGCTGCTCCCCGGGCGCCACCACGGTGCATGCTCGAGGGGAACGTCGGCGATGTCGCCGGCGTCGAGTCCCCCGGCGGCCAACACGGTGTCGTTGGCGTGCAACATGGCGCCGCCGGCGTCGCACAAGACGGCGAGATGGCCGATCTGGCCGAGGATCAGGCGGGCCTGGAGCGAGCGGGTGAAGTCGTCACCCGGATCGTCGGCCAGCTGGTGGAGGTGCAGGCGCAACTCGTCGGCCGTTTGCCGGCGCCGTTGTTCGACGACGGTGGCGTCGGCGGTGGGGGTAGACGCGGGTTCGGGATCGCCAGGATTCTGGTCGACGGAGGCCGGAGACACGTTGGTGACGTTACTGACGGGGCCTGGCCGGGTGGGGGACGGTCGCGCGCTGTGTAGTCGGTATTCGCGCGCTGCGCGCGAGTTGGAGGGCGGTGGCGGCCCGTCGACGGGGCCGGTGGGGCTGGTTGGGTGGCCCCCGGACCCACCATCTAACGTCCGTGCACATCTCGACGTTCGAAACCCAGGAGCACTTGGTGAGCAATCTCGAAGGAAAGACCATCGCCATCACCGGTGGTGGAGGGGGCATCGGTCGCTCGGTCGCGTTGGCCGCCAGTGCCCGGGGGGCCAACATCGTTGTCGCCGACTACGGCGTCGAGATGGACGGCTCCGACCCGAAGAGTGATGTCGCCGATGCCGTGGTGGCCGAGATCACCGGAGCCGGCGGTGCCGCCATGGCGGTTGCCGGCGACGTCTCGAAGATGGACGTCGGTGAGGAGATCATCACCGCCGCCGTCGACACCTACGGCACCATCGACGGTGTCGTCTGCGTGGCCGGCAACCTCCGCGAGCGCATGTTGTTCAACATGTCCGAGGAAGAATGGGATGCGGTCATCGCCGTGCACCTGAAGGGGCACTTCACTGTCTACCGCCATGCCCTCAACGTGATGCGCAAACAAGAGACGGGTGGCAGCCTGGTCGGCTTCACCTCCGGTGCGTTCATCGCCTCCACCGCCCAGGCCAACTACGCCGCAGCCAAGGGCGGCATCATCAGCCTCACCCGGTCGGCCGCACTCACCGCGGCCAGCCTGCGTATGCGGGGTGGCCCACCCATCAACGCCAACTGCATCGCCCCCACCGCCCGCACTCGTATGAGCGAGAACGTTCCCTTCGAGATCGAGACCGGTTCGCCCGACGCCATCGCTCCCATGGTGGTCTACCTGTTGAGCGACGAAGGTCGTGACGTCAATTCGCAGACCTACTCGGTGGTGGGCGGGCGCATCTCGGTGTGGAACCAGCCCCAGGAGGTGCGCTCGATGTTCGCCCCCGACGGCGCCGAATGGACTCCCGAGCTCATCGACGAGTGGTTGCCCAAGACCATCAAGACCGAACCCAATCCGTTCATCGCCGACCTCGAGAAACGAATGGCCGACATGGCCGAACAGGAGAAGAGCTGACCTTGGCCGGCAAGCCGACCGCGCCCGACTACGTGGAGGGCCACGACCTGCTGGCCGGCAAGACCGTGGTGGTCACCGCCGCGGCTGGCACCGGCATCGGCTTCTCGGTGGCGAAGCGTTGCATCGAGGAGGGCGCTCGGGTCCTCATCTCCGACAGCCACGAGCGGCGGGTGGCCGAGGCGGTCGACACATTGTCCGAGCTGGCCGGAGCGCCGGTGCCGTCGGTGCTGTGCAACGTCACCAGTGAGGATGAGGTACAGAACCTCTTCGCCACCGCAATTGCCGAGCTGGGCCACATCGACGTGCTCATCAACAATGCCGGGCTGGGTGGCGAGGTTCCCCTCGTCGACATGACCGACGAACAGTGGTCGGCCGTGCTCGATGTCACCCTCAACGGCACCATGCGCTGCACCCGGGCGGGCATGACCCACATGATCGAACGCGGGGCGGGTGTGATCGTGAACAACGCGTCGGTTGTCGGCTGGCGAGCCCAGGCCGGGCAGTGTCACTACGCGGCGGCCAAGGCGGGGGTGATGGCGCTCACCCGCTGTGCCGCCATCGAGGCCGCCGAACACGGTGTGCGTGTCAACGCCGTCGCCCCCAGCTTGGCGATGCACCCCTTCCTGGCCAAGGTCACCAGCGAAGAACTGCTGACCGAGCTCGCACAGCAAGAGGCGTTCGGTCGGGCGGCCGAGGTGTGGGAGGTGGCCAACACCATGGTGTTCCTGGCCAGCGACTACTCGTCGTACATGACCGGCGAGGTCCTGTCGGTCAGCTCGCAGCACCCCTAGTGGCTAGTTTCGGTTCATGCCCACCCTGATCGAGATCGGCCGACCCCGCCCACCGATCCGGCTCGAACCGGCCTATCCCGATCCTGCGGCGGTCACCGCCCTCATCGGACGCCACGCGCCCTACTGGCCCATCCAGCGCTACTTCGGTGGCGGCGCCGAGCAGCGGGCGGCCGGCAGCGGCGCAGCCGACAACGAGTTCATCGTGCCCTGGTTCCGAGGTGACTGGGTGCTCGACGGCGACGTGCAGGCCGCCGGAGCCGAGTTGGTGATGCACAACCCGGTGTTCCTCGATGCTGCCGCTCGCCAGTTCGACGCGGAGGTGGTGCGACCCACCAACGTCTACATCAACCTCAACCCGCCGGTGCCTTTCGGTGGGCCGCCCCACATCGACGTACCGGCCTTCCGGGGTATCACCCGCAACGACTACCCGATCTGGCTGCTGCACCGGATGGGCGCGTCGGGTCTGTTCGAAGCCGAACGCATCGAGATCGCCACCTGTGTGTCGTGGTTCTACGCCGGTCCGGGGGGCGAGTTCGAGTACTGGCCCACCGCCACCGATGAACCGTCGGCCACCGAGACCAGTCCGTACGACAACGTGGCCGTCATGGGCGACAACGACCGCATGTTCCACCGGGTTGGTGCAGTGGGCCACAAGGACGACTTCCAAGGCAGCGTCACCCTCGACTCCGAGCTGCGGTGGGATGGCGAGGCGTCGACGTGGACCGTGGTCGATGGCGACGACGTGCTGCACACCTACCCGGCCGAGCAGGTGCGGGTCTCGATCTCGTGGAAGGCCGACGTGTTCGCCGACGCGGCTGCGGCGCAGGTGGTCGACGAGCACGCCGATGACCTGGCCCTCGAGACGGTGGTCGACCGACTGCTGGCCGACCTGCGGGCTCGGGGTGTCGAGGTGGCCGATCCGTCCGATCCGCTCACCGACGAGGCGTTCATCGACGCCTGCACGGACGCCTACCCCTGGCCACTGTGAGCTGACCGGCGCGCTGCTCAGCTGCCGCCCATCTCCTTTTGGATCTGCTCTTCGGTGATGGCCCGGTCTTCGCCGAACACCGACCAGGCGTGGAATGCGAGGCCCACACCCCATCCGAAGATCGACCATGCCGGCCAGAAGTAGCCCTGGCCCGACAAGGCCCAGATGACCACCAGGGCGATGTTGATGATCACGAAGGCCGCGGCGTGGTTCCAGAAGTCACGTTTGGCCTTGATGCGGCGCACGGCCGCAGCCCGCGGGTCCTTGTCGACGTCGTCGGCCATAGCTCCTCCAATCGAGCGTGAACCCCAAGCCTGCACCACCGCGGCGCCGACGGCCAGAGCCCATGGTCCCGACCCCGAACTGGTAGTGCAGCGACACGCTCGGGCTGTCGTGGCACTACCAGAATCATCTCCGGACCGAACTGGTAGTGCAGCGACACGCTCGGCCTGTCGTGGCACTACCAGAACCATGTGCGGGCGGCGGCTTGCGCCGGGCACGCGGCAGGTTCAGGTGCGCCAGTCGGGCACCAGCTGCTCGCGCAGGGCCACCCGTTGCGCGATCACCACCTGGCCGGCCAGGTCGCGGCCTTCGGGTTCGGTGATCAACCAGGCCACGGCCTTCCCGATGACCTCGGGAGAGGCGGGTGTGAAGTGAGCCGAGTGGCCCGAGGCGTCGCCCCGGGCCTTGGCCTTGGCTTCGGCCCGTTCGGTGCGCACGAACCCGGGGTCGACGCTGTGTACCACCAGGCCGTCGTTGCCGTGTTCGACGTTGAGCACCGGCGCGACCCGTTCGAGGGCCGCTTTGGTCATGGCGTAGGCGACGCCCCACCCGCCTTGGCCGATGGGACCGGGCGGAGTGAGATGGGCGGTTCCCGAGATCATGTTCACCACGGTGGCGCCGCCCTGTTCGACGAAGTGGGGCAGGAGGTGGCGGATCAGGGCCAGCTGGGCGTGCACGTTGCCTTCGAAGAGACGGGTGATCTCGTCGTCACCGAGCTCGAGTATCGGGGTCATGGCCCCAGGGCCCTGGTAGATGGCGTTGTTCACCAGCACGTCGATTCGCCCGAAGTGGTCGAGCACGGCGTCGGCCGCACCGAGGACCGAGCCCCGGTCGAGCAGGTCCATGGCCACCGCCAGCCCACGTTGTCCCTCGGCTTCGATGGCCGCAACCGTGGTGTCGAGTCCGCCCGGCACGGCCGTGGTGGGGTCATCGGGCAGGGTGGCGGTGCCGTCGACGAGTGTGCGGGCGGCCACGGCCACGTCGAAGCCGGCCTGGGCCAGGGCGATGGCGCAGGCCCGTCCGATACCTCGACTGGCGCCGGTGACGAAGGCAACCGGGGCCGGGTCGGGGCTGTTGGTCATGGCCGCAGCGTAGGGCAGCGGCTACGGGCGGCCGAGCACGTCCTCGAGTGCGGCTCGCAGATGATCGATCTGGGTCTCGGCCCGGTCGAGGCGGCTGAGCACCACCATGGCGTCTTCGCGGGTGAGTGCCTTCTGCCCGGGCGGCAACATGGCCACCGACCGGCGAATGCGTTCGACGGCATGGCGGTCTTCGTCGGGTACCGCGGTCAGCGGCGCACCGGTGGATGGATGGGAGGGTCGGCCGGGAGGAGTGCTCGTGCTCATGGACCCGAACATACGTTCGATTCAACGAGAACGCAAGGTCGGGTCCGTCGGCTCAGTCGCTGATGCCGGTGGCGCCCACCAGGCGAGTGATGGTGACCCGCACCAGCGACTCGGCGGGAGAGGCGTTGCGTCGGCCGAACTCGACGGCTCGATCGTCGCCCACATAACGACGGCAGGTCTCGGTGGCCCAGTGCACCAGGTCGGGGTCGTTCTCGACCATGTGGGCCTCGCCGTCGAGGCGGGCGAAGGCGAAGGGAAACTCCATCTCGTCGACACAGATCGACACGCGGGGATCACGGCGCATGTTCCGTCCCTTCAGCGTCTGGGTGCCGGTGAGAAACACCGCCTCGCCGGTGGTGTCGTCGAACTCGAACCACACCGGCGCGATGTGGGGACGGCCATCGGCCCGCACGGTGGCCAACTTCCCGGTCCGTGAACCGGTGCGCATGAAGGTGCGGATCTGGTCGTCGGTCATCGGCTGCATGGTGGTTCCTCGGGGTGGGTGAGGTTGCGGAACGGAGTGCTCGAGTTCGTCAACGTCGGCCCCGCTCTCTACCATCCCGGGCCATCGCCGGTCATGTGGAGGAGACAAGAATGCAGCTCTCGTGTGGAGTGTTCTCGGGGCCCGATACCGCCGAACACGCCCGGATGGCCGAAGACCTGGGGTACGACCGCATCTGGTTGTACGACTCACCCGCGCTGTACGAGGACATCTACGTGCACCTGGCCCTGGCTGCCGAGGCCACCAGCACGGTCGGGCTGGGAACAGCCGTGTTGATCCCCCATCTGCGACACCCCATGACCCAGGCCTCGGCCATCGCCACCATCGACCGGTTGGCGCCGGGTCGGTTCGTGGCCGGCTTCGGCACCGGGTTCACCGG
>JBPCTQ010000181.1:0-3151 GCA_051011595.1 Acidimicrobiales bacterium | reverse complement strand
TGGCCAAACGCCTCGACTCGCCCTACCGAATCGGCGGAACCGGTCCGGAGTGGCTCGAGATCCGATGACCGCCGCCGACCGCCCAGGATCAACTCCTGGCTCGGTGGCCCAAATGCGCTCCCGCGCGCATTTGATTCGCTGACGCGGCCACGTAGGCTTGTCGGCTGGCCTGGCGCGCGTCCGCGCCCATTGATCGCCCCGAAGAAGGTAATTCGTGCCCACCATTCAACAGCTCGTTCGCAAGGGACGGCAGTCGAAGCGCCGCAAGGAGTCCACGCCGGCGCTGAAGGGCGCGCCGCAGCGACGTGGCGTCTGCACTCGGGTGTACACCACCACCCCCAAGAAGCCGAACTCGGCCCTGCGCAAGGTGGCCCGTGTGCGGCTCACCAGTGGCATCGAGGTCACCGCGTACATTCCCGGCGAGGGGCACAACCTCCAGGAGCACAGCATCGTGCTGGTCCGTGGCGGTCGTGTGAAGGACCTCCCCGGTGTTCGTTACAAGATCATCCGCGGCACGCTCGACACCTCGGGTGTCCGCGACCGCAAGCAGGCCCGTAGCCGGTACGGCGCCAAGAAGGACTGAGATCGATGCCTCGTAAGGGACCCGCACCGCGCCGCGAACTCGCCCCCGATCCGGTCTATGACCAGTTGGTGGTCACGCAGCTGGTCAACAAGGTGCTCCAGCACGGGAAACGCTCCACCGCCGAGCAGATCGTGTATGCCGCACTCGACCAGGTGTCGGAGAAGACCGGTGATGAACCCATCACCACACTGAAGCGGGCCGTCGACAACGTGCGCCCCCAGCTCGAGGTTCGCAGCCGCCGAGTCGGTGGTGCCACCTACCAGGTCCCGGTCGAGGTGAAACCCCGCCGGGCCAACACCCTGGCTATTCGCTGGCTGGTCGAGTTTTCTCGGCAACGCCGCGAACGCACGATGGCCGATCGCCTGGCCAATGAGCTGCTCGACGCCTCCAACGGCGTGGGTGCGGCCATGAAGCGCAAAGAAGATCTGCACAAGATGGCCGACTCCAACAAGGCCTTCGCCCACTATCGGTGGTGATCGGCGCCGGGTGACGGCGCCGACCCCCTAGACTTTTTCCACGACCGGGCTTCGCGGCCCGGTCGAGGTGTGTCTCGCCCACACCTCGTTCGACCTCACGAAGGAACAGCACCGGACATGTCCGAGCGAATCCCCCTCGATCGCACCCGCAACATCGGCATCATGGCCCACATCGACGCGGGCAAGACCACCACCACCGAGCGCATCCTGTACTACACGGGACGCAACTACAAGATCGGTGAGGTCCACGACGGCGCCGCCACGATGGACTGGATGGAGCAGGAGCAGGAGCGGGGTATCACCATCACCTCCGCCGCCACTGCCTGTGTGTGGAACGACCACCGCATCAACATCATCGACACCCCCGGTCACGTCGACTTCACCGTCGAGGTCGAGCGCTCGTTGCGCGTGCTCGATGGTGCTGTGGCCGTGTTCGACGGGGTCGCCGGCGTCGAGCCCCAGACCGAGACGGTGTGGCGCCAGGCCGACAAGTACAGCGTTCCCCGCATGTGCTTCGTCAACAAGATGGACCGCACCGGTGCCGACTTCTTCTTCTGCCTCGACACCATCAAGGAACGCCTCACACCCGACGTCGCCGTGCTCCAGCTCCCCATCGGCGCTGAAGGTGACTTCGCTGGTGTCATCGACCTGGTCCGGATGCAGGCGCTGGTCTGGCCGCCGACCACCGACGAGAAAGACCTGGGCGCCACCTACGAGGCCGTCGCCATCCCCGACGATCTGGTCGAGCAGGCCGAGCAGTATCGCACCGAGCTGCTCGAGGCCCTGGCCGACACCGACGATGCCCTGATGGAGCGGTACCTCGAGGGCGAAGACATCTCCGAAGACGACATCAAGGCGGCCATCCGGTCGGCCTGCATCTCCGGTGCCGTCGTTCCCATCCTGTTGGGTACTGCGTTCAAGAACAAGGGTGTGCAGCCCCTGCTCGACGCGGTGGTCGACTACCTGCCCTCGCCCCTCGACGTGCCCGACACCATGGGCACCGATCCCAAGTCGGGCGAGGACATCTCCCGCAAGGCCGACCCCAGCGAGCCGTTCTCGGCGCTGGCCTTCAAGATCATGACCGATCCGCACGTGGGCAAGCTCACGTACTTCCGGGTCTACAGCGGACACCTCGACAAGGGCGGGCAGGTCACCAACACCCGCACGACGGCCAAGGAACGCATCGGCCGGCTCCTCGAGATGCACGCCAACAACCGCGAAGACCTCGACGAGGTCTCGGCCGGCGACATCGCCGCCGGTATCGGTCTCAAGAACACCCGCACGGGCGACACCTTGTGCGACACCGGGGCCCAGATCATCCTCGAAGATCTCACCTTCCCCGACCCGGTCATCGACGTCGCCGTCGAGCCCCGTTCCAAGGGCGACCAGGACAAACTGTCCAAGGCGCTGTTCGCGCTGTCCGAGGAAGACCCCACCTTCCAGGTCACCACCAACGAAGAGACCGGCCAGACCATCATCGCCGGCATGGGCGAGCTGCACCTCGAGGTGCTGGTCGACCGGATGCTGCGTGAGTTCAAGGTCGACGCCTCGGTCGGTAAACCGCAGGTGGCCTACCGCGAGACGGTCACCCAGGTCGTCGAGAAGGACACCTACACCCACAAGAAGCAAACGGGTGGTTCGGGTCAGTTCGCCGAGGTCACCATCCGCCTCGAGCCCAACCCGGGCGAAGGCTACGAGTTCGTCGACGAGATCTCGGGCGGCCGCATCCCGAAGGAATACATCCCCTCGGTCGATCACGGCATCCAGGACTCGATGACCAACGGGGTGCTCGCCGGCTACCCCACGGTCGACGTGAAGGTCTCGCTCATCGACGGCAAGTTCCACGACGTGGACAGCTCGGAGATGGCGTTCAAGATCGCCGGCACCATGGCGTACAAGCAGACGGCTCGCAAGGCGAAGCCGGTCCTGCTCGAACCCGTCATGGCCGTCGAAGTCGTCACCCCTGATGACCATCTGGGTGACGTGGTCGGTGACCTCAACTCCCGTCGCGGGAAGATGAAGGGCACCGAGCAGCGCGGGAACAACCAGGTTGTCGACGCGTCGGTGCCGTTGTCGGAGATGTTCGGCTACG
>JBPCTQ010000180.1:0-12490 GCA_051011595.1 Acidimicrobiales bacterium | reverse complement strand
GCCCTCAACGACCGCACCGTGCCGGTCGAACGGCGCCAACAGATCGTGGAGGACATCCTGGGCGACCGGGCGTCCGACGCGGCCCGCGGTGTCGTCTCGCTGATCGTCGCTGCCGGCCGATCGTCGGAGCTGGGCGCCATCGCCCGGGCCGCCGCCAGTCGTTCGGCAGCATCGAGCGGTCGCCAACTGGCCGAGGTCCGGTCGGCCGTTCCCCTGTCGGCCGACCAGGTCAGCCGCCTGGCCGCGTCACTGGCTCGCTCCACCGGTTCGGAGGTCGACGTCAAGGTTGTCATCGATCCCACCGTGGTGGGCGGCATCGTCACCCAGATCGGCGACACCGTCATCGACGGCTCGCTCCGTCGCAAGCTCTCGCAGATGCGAGACGCCATCGCGTCCTAAGTACTCCACCCGCACACCAATTTCGAAACGAAAGCGCACGCTCATGTCGGATCTCACGATCAACACTGCGGACATCACCGCAGCGCTGCAGAAGAACCTCGAAGGGTTCACCCCGTCGGTCGAGGCCACCCAGGTGGGCCGCATCCTCGAGGTCGGCGATGGCATCGCCCGCGTGTCGGGCCTACCCGACGCCTCGGTCAACGAGATGCTCGAGTTCGAGAACGGCACCATCGGCCTGGCGCTCAACCTCGACGAAGAATCGATCGGTTCGGTGGTGTTGGGATCCACCGACGGCATCGACGAAGGCCAGACGGTGCGCGCCACCGGCGACATCCTCTCGGTGCCGGTGGGCGACGGCCTGCTCGGTCGAGTGGTGAACCCGCTGGGTGAGCCGGTCGACGGCAAAGGTCCGCTCACCAACGTCACGTTGCGTCGTATGGAGGTGCAGGCGCCCGGTATCACCGGCCGTCAACCGGTGCACGAGCCCATGCAGACCGGCATCAAGGCCATCGACTCGCTCATCCCGATCGGACGCGGTCAGCGCGAGCTGATCATCGGCGACCGCAAGACGGGCAAGACCACCATCGGGATCGACGCCATCATCAACCAGAAGGGCCTGGGGGTGAAGTGCGTCTACGTGGCCATTGGTCAGAAGGCGTCCACGGTGGCCCAGACGGTGTCGGTGCTCGAGGAGTTCGGGGCGCTCGAATACACGGTGATCGTGGTGGCGCCGGCCTCTGACCCGGCGCCCCTCCAGTACATCGCGCCCTCCGCCGGTTGTGCCATGGGCCAGCACTGGATGGAAACGGGCGAACACGCCCTGGCCGTCTACGACGATCTTTCCAAGCAGGCCGAGGCCTACCGCCAGATGTCGCTGTTACTGCGTCGCCCGCCCGGTCGTGAGGCCTACCCCGGCGACGTGTTCTACCTGCACAGCCGCCTACTCGAACGGGCGGCCAAGCTGTCCGACGAGAACGGCGCCGGCTCGCTCACCGCCCTGCCCATCATCGAGACCAAGGCCGGCGACGTGTCGGCGTTCATCCCCACCAACGTGATCTCGATCACCGACGGCCAGATCTTCCTCCAGGACGATCTGTTCAAGTCCGGTGTGCGGCCCGCCATCGACGTGGGCATCTCGGTGTCCCGAGTGGGTTCGGCCGCGCAGGTCAAGGCCATGAAGGCGGCGGTGGGCACCCTCAAGGCCGATCTGCAGCAGTTCCGCGAGCTGGAGTCCTTCGCCGCCTTCGGGTCCGATCTCGATGCCGTGTCCCAGGCCCAGCTCGACCGTGGTTATCGCCTCACCGAGCTGCTGAAGCAGGGCATCAACAGCCCCATGGTCGTGGCCGACCAGACCGTGTCGTTGTGGGCCGGTACCCGCGGCCACCTCGACGGTGTTCCCGTGGAGGACGTGGCCCGCTACGAGACCGAGTTGCTGGAATGGTTCGGCACCCGCCACTCCGAGGTCCTCGACGGCATCCGCTCCAGCGGGGCCATCGGCGACGAAGACGCCTTCGACGAGGCCGTGGCCGCCTTCACCGCACAGTTCACCCCCACCGCTCCGGTCGAAGGTCACGAGCCCGACGCCGTCGACCCCGGAGCGGCCACCACCAGCCTCGTCGATGCCGACACCACCCTGCCCGAAGAAGACATCACGCGAGAGGACGCCTGATCCGTGCCGGGAGCAAAGGAGCGAGAGCTCAAGCGCCGCATCGGCAGTGTGCAGAACACCAAGAAGATCACGCGCGCCATGGAGCTCATCGCCGCCACCCGCGTGGTGAAGGCCATGCAGCGGGCCAACGAGGCCAAGCCCTACGCCGAGCAGATCACCACCGTGATCGAGAACCTGGCCGCGGCCGGCGCCGACGCGTCGCACCCGCTGCTGCGTGAACCCGAGTCCGTCGACCGGGTCGGTTTCATCATCATCAGCTCCGACCGCGGGCTGGCCGGCCCCTACAACGGACAGGTGATCCGGGCGGCCGAGAAGCAGATCATGGGCGCCCAGACCGACGGGGCCGACTACTCGCTGTTCCTCATCGGCAAGAAGGCCGGCGACTACTTCCGCTTCCGCAACTACCGCATCGACGCCCACTACGAGGGCATCAGCGACACCCCCACCTACGACGACGCCCGCCTCGTGGCCGACGAAGTGATGGCCGCCTTCACCGACGGCACCATCGACCGGGTCGAGTTGATCTACACCGAGTTCATCACCATGGGCTCCCAGAAGGTGGCGGTCCGGCGTTTCCTGCCCCTCGAGAGCACCGAAACGATGGCCACCGAAGGTAGCGGCGACGCCGCAGCACTGGCCTCGTTCGAGTTCGAACCGTCACCCAGTGGTGTGCTCGAGTCGTTGCTGCCCCGCTACGTCGAGGCCCGCCTCTTCGGCGCCTTGCTCGAGTCCGCCGCCTCCGAACACGCCAACCGGCAGCGGGCCATGAAGTCGGCCACCGACAACGCCGAAGAGCTCATCACCAAACTCAGTCGCGAAATGAACCAGGCCCGCCAGGAAGCCATCACCACCGAGATCATGGAGATCGTCGGCGGGGCCGAGGCCCTGGGCGGCGAGGACGAAGAAGTGCCGATCGAACAACTGCTCACCAACCTGACTCTCGAGGAGACCTCGACCCCATGACCGTCACCGAAACCGAAACCAAACTCGGCCGGGTTGTCGGCATCGCCGGCCCGGTGGTCGACGTGGAGTTCCCCCAGGGGGCGCTCCCGGAGATCAACGCCCAGATCGAGTTCTCCCTCACCCTCGACGGTGTCGAGACCGTCGTGCCGGCCGAGGTCGCCCAGCAGATCGGCAACAGCCGGGTGCGGGCCATTGCCCTCAAGCCCACCGATGGGCTCACCCGAGGTGCCCTGGTCACCAACACCGGCCACGGCATGCGAGTCCCCGTGGGCGACGCCACCCTCGGTCACGTCTGGAACGTGATGGGTGATTGCCTCGACAGCGACGACGTCGAGGTCGACGAGCGGTGGGACATCCACCGGCCCGCCCCTTCGTTCGACTCGCTCGAACCGTCGGCCAAGATGTTCGAGACCGGCATCAAGGTGATCGATCTGCTCACCCCCTACAAGGAAGGTGGCAAGATCGGCCTGTTCGGTGGTGCGGGTGTGGGCAAGACCGTGCTCATCACCGAGATGATCAACCGGGTGGCCACCCAGCACGGCGGCCGTTCGGTGTTCGCCGGCGTCGGCGAGCGCACCCGTGAAGGCACCGACCTGTTCCTCGAAATGGAAGAGTCGGGTGTGCTCGACAAGGCCGCGCTGGTGTTCGGCCAGATGGACGAGCCGCCGGGGGTGCGCCTGCGGGTCGCCCTGGCCGGTGTGACCATGGCCGAGTACTTCCGCGACGTGCAGAACCAGGACGTGTTGTTGTTCGTCGACAACATCTTCCGTTTCGTGCAGGCCGGGTCCGAGGTGTCGACCCTGTTGGGCCGTATGCCTTCGGCGGTGGGGTACCAGCCCACCCTGGCCGACGAGATGGGTGAACTCCAGGAGCGCATCACCTCCACCCGGGGCAAGTCGATCACCTCGTTGCAGGCCGTGTACGTGCCGGCCGACGACTACACCGAACCGGCGCCGTTCACCTCGTTCACCCACTTCGACGGCACCACCGAGTTGAGCCGCGACATCGCGTCGCTGGGTATCTACCCCGCGGTCGATCCGCTGTCGTCGACCTCCACCATCCTCACTCCCGAGGTGGTCGGCGACCGTCACTACAACGTGGCCCGCCGGGTGCAGGAGATCCTCCAGCGGTACAAGGAGCTCCAGGACATCATCGCCATCCTCGGCCTCGACGAGCTCACCGAAGAGGATCGGGTCACCGTCGACCGGGCTCGCAAGATCCAGAAGTTCTTGTCCCAGCCCATGTACGTGGCCAAGGTCTTCACCGGTATGGACGGCGTGTTCTCGTCGGTGGAAGACACCGTCGAGTCCTTCGACGCCCTCACCAGCGGCGACCTCGACCATCTGCCCGAGCAGGCGTTCTTCATGGTCGGCGGCGCCGAAGAAGCCGAGCGCAAGGCCGCCGAGCTCCAGGACTGATCGATGCCACTGCAGGTCGAAGTCGTCTCTCCCGAACGGGTCACCTACTCAGGTGAGGCCGATCTGGTCATCTGTCGCACCGTGGGTGGGGGCGACATCGCCTTCCAGTCCGGGCACGTGCCCTTCGTGGGTGTGCTCCAGGTGTGGGAGGCCAAGGTGGTCGCCACCGACAGCGACGACACCTTCGCCGTGCATTCGGGATTCGTGCAGGTGGCGCGCGACAAGGTCACCATCCTCTCCGATGTGTCCGAGCACAAAGACGACATCGACGTGGAGCGGGCCCGGCAGGCCCGTACTCGGGCCGACCAGGCCATCGACAGCGACGCCGACGATGCCGAGGCGGTGGCGGCCGCCCGTCGAGCCGCGGTCCGTGTATCGGTGGCCACCGGTGAATCGGTGACCGACCACTGACGATCACCGGCCGCGAGGGCCTTGTAGGCTCGGCTCGGCATGGTGGACAAAGGCGAAGGCGAGCGGCCCGGTTCGCATCACTACCGGGCCTATGTGGGCCCGGCCCAGGACTACGACCTGCTCGGTGGGCTGCAGCTGTCGTTGCTGTTGGCGGTGGGACTGCGCGAGCACCACAACCTGTGCGACGTCGGGTGCGGCTCCCTGCGGGCCGGCCGCATGTTGTTGAGCTACCTGGAGCCGGGGCGCTACCACGGGCTCGAACCCGAGGCCTGGGTCGTCCAGGCCGCCGTCGACGAAGAGCTGGGTGAGGAGTTCGTCAAGCTCCGTCGACCCGTGTTCCGCCACGAGACCGACTATGGCGTCAGCCGGTTCGACACCCGCTTCGACTACGTGCTCGCCCAGAGCATCTTCTCGCACACCTTCGCCGACGACGCCGCCACTCTGCTGGGTGAGGTGGCCGACGGCCTGGCCGACGACGGGGTCCTGGTGGCGACCTTCTATCCCTATCGCTCGCAGAGCAAACACCCCCTGCCCCGAGGCGGCGATGAGTCGGGCTGGCGGTACCCGGGCAACGTGGCCTACGAGTGGGACGAAGTGGTGGCCATGGCCACCACCGCGGGACTGCAGGTGGCCCGGCTCGATTGGCCCCACCCTCGCCAGCAGTGGTTCATGGCGGCCCGCCTCGACGGCACGGTCGACGTCCGCACCCGAGCGGCCGCGGTGCAACCGCCAGCAGTCACGGCGGGCGCCGGCGACGAGGCTCCCAACACCTACTACACCCGCCGTTTCGACCAATCCGAGCTCGATCGGGGGGCCCATCGCCAGTTCGTCGGCGGCAGCTGGCAGCGCCTGGGTGGCCACCAGTTCCGTTTTCTCCGTGACCGGGGCCTGCGCCGCAGCCATCGACTGCTCGACATCGGCTGCGGGTCGTTACGTGGTGGGGTGCGCTTCGTTCGTTACCTCGACGAGGGCTGCTACTACGGCATCGACGTCAACGACGACCTGCTCCGTGCCGGGCTCGAAATCGAGATCCCGGCCGCCGACCTGAGCGGCAAGTTGCCGGCCGAGAACCTCTTCTGCACCGACGACTTCGATGCCACCGGATTCGGGGTGAGCTTCGACGTGGCCCTGGCCCAGTCGGTGTTCACCCACCTACCGCTGAACCACATCCGCCGCTGTCTCACGCGCACCGCCGGGGTGATGGGCCCGGGTACGTCGTTCTACGCCACCTTCTTCCGTTGCCCCGATGATCACCCGGTCGACGAGCCGCTCACCCATGTGAAGACGGTTACCCATCCCGATCGTGATCCCTACCACTACCGCCTGGCCGACTTCGAGTGGGCGGTCGACGGTTTGCCCTGGGTCATCGACGACATCGGCGATTGGGGCCATCCCTTCGGCCAGGAAATGCTCCGCTTCGAACGAATCGACTAGGAGGCCGAGCGGATCCGACGCCGCGTGTTCGTTGGCCGCTGATGGTGCCCGCTCGGCCGTGGCCCGAGCGGCCCGTGAGCGCAGCGAACAAGAGCGGAGTGATCCTGGTGCATGACCCGAAGCCGTCCACCTGTCCGCGCGAGTCCTAGGTGATGACCACACCGTCGAGATCGTCGTCGCTCTCGGGGTAGGTGAGCTCGAGCCGGTCGAGGGTGTCGACCAGGATCTGGGCCACCACCAGGTCGCGGTACCACTTGCGATCGGCGGGCACCACGTACCACGGGGCATCGGCGGTGCTGGTCCGTTCGAGCATCACCCGGAACGCCTCCTGGTAGTCGTCCCACTTCTCGCGTTCGGCCAGATCGCCGAGCGAGAACTTCCAGTGTTTGGTGGGGTCGTCGAGGCGGGCCTGTAGCCGTTCGGCCTGTTCGTCCTTGGAGATGTGCAGGAACAGTTTGACGATGGTCGTGCCTTCGTCGGCCAGCATCTGCTCGAAGGCACGGATGTGGTCGTACCGGCGCGACCAGCGATCCTCGGGCACCAACCCGTGCACCCGCACCACCAGTACGTCTTCGTAGTGCGAGCGGTTGAAGATGGCGATCTCACCGTCACCCGGCGTGTGGGGGTGCACCCGCCACAGGTAGTCGTGGGCCAGCTCGGGTCCGGTGGGTTTCTTGAAGCTGGCCACCTTCACGCCCTGCGGGTTGAGGCCATCGGTGACCCGGCGGATGGTGCCGTCCTTGCCACCGGTGTCGGTGGCCTGCAACACGATGAGGAGCCGATGATCGCCGTTGGCGTACAGCTCCTCCTGGAGCACCTCCAACCGTTCGTTGAGGTCCCCGAAGAGGGCCTTGCCTTCGTCCTTGTCGAGCCCACCGTCGTCGTCGGTCAGCCACTGGGACAGATCGACCGGATGGTCGGGGCGGACGCGGTAGTCGTCGATGGGCATGGACCTGTTCTACTGCACGTCCAGGGCCACCAGCCCAGCCGCCTCGGTCCACCATCCGACCTGCACCTGGTGGGTGCCGCCCGGGGTGATGGTGTCGGACGGGAGCACGGCTACGAACGATCCGGCGCGCCCCTGGAAGTCGATGACGGGAGACAAGGCCACGATGCGGTCGTCGACGGCGAGCACCACGATGGCATCGTCGGTCGGCGAATCGGCACCGACCGTGCCCGAGACGACTCCCAACGGCACCTCGTCGCTCGTCGGTGACTGGAGCAGGGCGAGGTTGTCGACCGTGGCGACGCCCCCGGCGGGACTCGCCGCCAGCTCCGAGAACGACTGACCCCGCAGTTCGGCCGACGGCCCCAGGGACGCATACAACACGTCGAGAGGGTCGCCATCAGGCGCCAGAGGCGGGGGCAGGGGATCGCGCAACATCTCGGCATCGAGTTCGGCCTGTTCGTACTCGAACACCCCGGTCGGCAGGGGTTCGAATTCGCCTTCGTACCGCCAGACGGTCTTGGTGCCATCTCGTTCGGTCGGGTCGCCGGCGGTGAGATCGGCCCCGACGGTGTCCCAGGGCACCCGCAGGCCGCTCGCCGCCGCGATCGTCGGCAACACGTCGAACACCGACACGTTGGCGTCGCTGACCACACCCCCGGCCTGGCCCGGAACCTTCATGAAGAGTGGGGCATAGAGCACGTCGCTGGGTCGCCCGTTCTCGAAGTCGCGGCCCAGCACGTCGAGCTCGAACGACTCGCCGTGATCGGCCACCACCGCCACCACCGCATCGTCGTACACACCGACGTCGTCGAAACGGCCGAGCATCTCCCCCAACAACAGATCGAGGTACTGGGTCTGGAGGTCGAGACGAGCCCGGTTGACCTCGTTGACCCACAGGTTGGTGCGATCGCGGTCGAGCTCGCCGAGCCCCTCCGGGACGCCGTACTCGGAACCCTCGGGATGGAACCGCCACGGGAAGTGGGGGAGGAGCAGGTGCAGGAACCACAGTGTGGGCTCGTCGGTGGGGACGATCGTGTCGAGCATGTCCTGGTAACGCTCGGGCTGGCCGCCGGGTGCCGTCCGGACCCGGATCCAGAAGTCCTCCACCGCGATGTTGTCGTCGGCGTCGGGGTCGGGGAGTGAATTGGTGGAAGACGTCGAGGGTACGACCGTGGTGGTCGTGGTGGCCTCGGGCCCCACGAAGGTCTCCTCGAAGTCGGCCTGGCTGCCCGAGGCGTCCCGACCGGGGATCACCCGGTCGAGGAACACATCGCGGAGCCGGTCATACAGCGGGTCGGCATCGAAGCCGGCCGTCGGCTGGTCGGTGGGCTCGGCTTGCTCGGGCGCCGAATCGACGGCGGCAGCGGGTGGCGGGATGGGGGCGTAGCCGCACTGGCTGGGCGGGCAGAGGGCGGTGAGCGACTCGGACACGGTGAGGTGGTGCGTCTCGCCGAAGAGGCGGAACATGTTGTCGGGGTGTTCGGTGAACAGCGGATCGACCGGACGTGGTTCCGTGCTGGTGAGGATGGCCGGAACCGCGTAGTCGGTTCGGGGCGACACGGTGGAGTGGCTGCGGTACCAGGTGGAGTCTTCGGCCAGCCGGGCGAAGTTCGGATACCGGCTGGCGTCGATCTCCCCGTCGTCGCCCAGCAGAACCCTGGTGGGGAACTCGTCGAATACCAGCAGGATCACCGGCGGGACTTCGGACTCCTCGACCAGCAGCACTTCTTCGGCTTCGATCGGTGCCGTGGCGCCGGCGGTGAAGAGCTCGCCGGTCGGCGACCAGAACAAGAAGCTGGCCCCGGCGATGAGGGGCACGACGGCGAGGATTCGGGTCCAGGTCCGAAAGCCGCCGAACCGGTGATACAGCCAAGCAGCGCCACCGCCCACGGCGGCCGCCGCCACCACGGCCACCACTGCCGGCGAGGGGTTGGAGATGAGCTGCACCACGAACAGGTACACCAGCAGCGCCACCATCATCACGTGCACCCGGCCAGGCCACTGCGGACCTATCAACCGGGCCGCAGCCTCGACCGCGAAGATCACCAGGGGTGGGACGACGATCACCAACACGGCGAACACGATGGTGTCCACCCGGCGTGCGTTGACGAACACGAAGAACTCGGGGTTGTCGCCGAACACCGACAGCAGGGGCTGGGCCACGGCCATGCCGGCCAGGCCGAAGAGCGTCAGCAGGCGAGCCCAGGCGCGCTCGGGGACAGGGGTGGGTTCCGCGATCAGGTGAGCCTAGCGACGGCGGTCAGACCAACGGGGTCAGCTCAGTAACTGACGCGGCTGAAATCGCTGATCTTGTCGAGGCGGTGGTTGGCGTTCACCAAACGGACGGTTCCGCTCTTCGATCGCATGACCAGCGATTGGGTGTGGGCACCATGGGCGTCGTAGTGCACACCCTTTAGCAGGTCGCCGTCGGTGATGCCGGTGGCGGCGAAGAAGCAGTTGTCGCCCTCGACCAGGCGGTCGATGGTGAGCGTCTCTTCGAGGTCGTAGCCCAGCTCGATTGCCTCGGCGCGTTCGGCCCCGTTGCGGGGCCACAGCCGACCCTGGTGTTCGCCGCCCATACACTTGAGCGCCGCCGCGCTGATGACTCCCTCGGGGGTGCCGCCGATCCCGAAGAGGATGTCGGCACCCGAGTCGGGATAGGCGGTGGAGATGGCGCCGGCCACGTCGCCGTCGGGGATGAGGCGGATACGGGCCCCGGCCTGGCGCACCTCTTCGATGAGGCCTTCGTGGCGGTCGCGGTCGAGGATCACGGCAGTGAGGTCGCGCACCGATTCGTTCTTGGCTTCGGCGAGGGCCGCCAGGTTCTCGGCCGGCGATCGGCTGATGTCGACCACGCCGACTCCCTCGGGACCCACGGCGATCTTCTCCATGTACACACACGGCCCGGGGTTGAACATGCTGCCCCGTTCGGCCACCGCGATGACCGCAATGGCGTTGCCCCGGCCCAGCGAGGTGAGGGTGGTGCCGTCGATGGGGTCGACGGCGATGTCGGTCATGGGAGGCTGGCCGTTGCCGATGTTCTCGCCGTTGTAGAGCATCGGCGCTTCGTCCTTCTCGCCTTCGCCGATGACGACGATGCCGTCCATCGAGACCGACGACAACACCACCCGCATGGCGTCGACGGCAGCACCGTCGGCTCCCTCTTTGTCGCCGCGTCCCATCCAACGGGAGGCGGCCATGGCGGCGGCTTCGGTGACGCGAACAAGCTCGAGAGCCAGGTTGCGGTCCGGTTCTTGGCCTTTGGCTTCAGTCATTCTCCCGAGGGTATCGGTCCATCGAGGAGGCGTCCGCACCAGCCGACTCGACCGGAACCCTAGGGTGGTCGGATGGAACAACGCTGGTGCTTCCAGTGCGGCAGCGCCTATGTCGCCGACGTGACCGAGTGCATCGAATGTGGAGTCGGTCTGGTCGACGAGCCGCCGGTGTCGGTCGACGATCTGTCGGCCGCCGGCGACGATCAACTGGCCTATGAGTTGCACGAGTGGGCCTTCGAATCGCGGCGTATGGTCGATCAGCTGCTCACATCGCGCCGCATCACCCATGCCTGGCAGGGAGCGTCGCTGCTGGTGCTGGAGCAGGACGAGGAGGCCGTCGACGGCATCGTGGAGGAGGTCGAGCACGCCACCTTGCCCACCCTCGACACGACGTTGCCGCACACGGTGTACGAGATGGCCGATTGGTCGGCCGACAATCAGTCTCGACTGGCCGAAGCCATCGGTCTGGCCGGTGTTCCCCATCAGTTCGATGCCAACGGCGATCTGGTGGTGCACGCCGACGACGAGGACGAGGTCGACCGGCTGATCGAGCAGGTCACCGATCAGATCGCCCGCGGCGACGACGACGAGCGGATCGAGCTCGATGGTCTGGGTACCAACGAGCTGCTCACCCGGGTGTTCGTGCAGACCGACAAACTGCGGCGAAACCCCCACGATGCCGAAGCGGTGGTGGCTTTCGCCGACGACGGGCTCACCTTGACCCGCATCAAGACCCCGTTCGGTCTCGATTCGGCCCAATGGTCGGTGGTGGCCGGGCTGGTCGGCGGGCTGCGCGACCTGTACGAAGAAGACCTCGACGATTTCGAGGACGGCCACGCCGCCGACCTGGCCAACGCCATCCGTGACGAGCTGATCAAACTGATCTGACCGACCTGATCTGAGCCGGCCCGGTGGGTGTGAAGAGTGTCGGTGGGGGTGGGTAGGTTGGGGTCATGGAAATCGAACGTGTGTTCGAGACAGTGCGAGCGGACCCGGCGTCGTTGGGAACGGCTGGCGTGACGGAGGGGTTGGCGGCGTGTGGTCGTTTGCGGTCGTTCGTTGATGCCCAGGAGGCACGGTTCCTGGCCGAAGCGGCTCGGCTGAAGGCGTCGACCGGTTCGGGGGTGTTCGCGCCTGATGCGGTGTTGGCCGAGGCCACTGGGGTGTCGAAACGCGAGGCCCGGAAACGAGCGAAGGTGGCCCGTGAGTTGGAGCGGTTGCCGCGGGTGGCCGATGGGTTGGCCAACGGTGAGCTCACGTTCGAACATGCGTCGTTGCTGGCCGATGCCCACGAGGGCCAGGCCCGCGAAGTCGAAGCGGCCGAAGCCGAGCTGGTCGACCTGGCCAAGGAGTCCAACCCCGATCAGTTGCGCGCCGGGCTGGCCCGGTGGCGGCGTGAACACTCCGGTGATGACGGTGAGTCTGATCTGGCCCGCAAACGCCGCGGCCGGTCCGCCAAGATCTTCGACACCGACGACGGCCTCATCGGCTTGTTCGCCCAACTCGACCCCATCTGGGGCGCCGAGGTGACCAAAGCCATCGAGTTCCACGCCGACCGGCTCTGGCGAGCCGAAACCCAAACCGACACCCCGACCCACATTCCCCGGTCACGTCGACATCAGCTCTATGCCGACGCCCTCGTCGAAATGGCCCGCCTGTCCACCACACCCGACACCAGCAGCGACGTGGTGTCGGCGCCGCCGCACATGACCCCGGTGGTGGTCATCTCCATCAACTGGCTACTCGGCCACCTCGACACCCTCGGCTTCTCCGAACTGGTCGACGGCACCCCCATCCCCGTCACCGAAGTCCGCAAACTCGCCGCCCAAGTCGGTGTCATCCCCGTGGTCATGGACACCGACGGCACCGTGCTCGACATGGGCCGCCGCACCCGCACCGCCACCAACGACCAAAAACTCGCCCTCCAAGTCCGCGACGGACCCTGCGCCCACCCCGACTGCGACACCACCAA
>JBPCTQ010000179.1:0-4990 GCA_051011595.1 Acidimicrobiales bacterium | reverse complement strand
CACCCGATCGAACAGCCGGTCGAGGAAGGCGACAACGTGTTCACCCTCTTCGTGAACAGGTACGACGATCGACGCACGAGGGCTCATGAGGGGTGATGACCAGCAAGCATGTTCAGCTCCATATCCGGCCAGGATCGCACACCCCGGCGATGCATCGAGCAGCGTTCGGCGAGCGTCAGAGACGATCGAAGGGACCGAGGCTGGCGACCGGCTCGACCTGAACCAGGCGACGGGCCACCGCATCGTCGACGAACCACTGCTCGGTGGCCGGCAGTTGACCCCGCAGACCGACCGACCCCGATCCCAACGGGGCCGCCACCGCCGTGGGTCCGATCACCACTACATCGTCGACGAGGACGGTCATGTTGTTGTTCTGGTCGATCCGCACGGTGACACGGGTCCACGTGCCGCCCGACGGTGACTGGCCTCCCGGTGGGGCCACATCCTGGGTACGACCGCTGGTGTCGATGCGTCCGAGATCCCAGCAGGCCAGACCGACCAGCGCCGATTCGTGTTGCGTCACCGGCGCCCCGCCGGCTCGCACTCCCTGCGCCAGTTCACCGTTCGTGTCCGAGAACCACCACCAGGCCTCGAACTCGACGCCGATCTCGTCGATGCCGTCGGCCGTCAGCCAGCTGTCGACCATGTCGGTGACGGGGGCCTCGGCCGCAAACGAACCGCTGTGCGGCTGCGTCGCGGTGGCCGTCCACGATCCGACCGCCTGGGTCTGGAGCGATCCCACCGACACGAACGAGCCCGGGGTCGACAGGTTGCGGTAGCTGGTGCCCAGCCAGTCGGCGCTACGCACCAACGGACTGACACGAAGCTCGTCGATGCGACCCTCATAGGGATTGGCGCTGTCGGCCGTATTGGCCACCACCAGTGGCGTCGAGGGGTTCAGACCCAGGTTCCCGACCGTGGCCACATTGTCGACCTCCTGGCCGTCGACGAACACCCGCAGCACCGCGCCGTCCCAGGTTGCCGCCACCTGATGCCACGTGGCCGTGGTGAGCAGGCCACCGGCCGCTTCGAACATGGTGCCGCCCAGACGAAGGCGGGCCCGGGCTCGGGGCTGGGCCGGGATGCTGGTGTCGATGAGCAGTTCGTAGATTTCGGCTCCGGCACCGTTGCTTCGCGAAACCACCCTCGGAGCACCAGCCAGGTTCTTGGGCAGCACCCACGCCGACAACGTGAGCGCACCCGAGGTGTTGTCCAAGGGCCCACCCTCCAACCGGCCGGCGCCGCCCCCGGACTCGAGACCGTCGGCCGCCAAGCCGATGGAGCTGCCGCTGCTCAGTCCTCCGGCGAAGGCCAGATCGTTGACTCGGTTGGTGGCGTCCAGGGCGATGTCCGTGCTCTCGGCGACGACGGTACGGGTGGCCGAGAACTCCGATGTAGAGGCCAACCGAGTGCCCAGATCGAGCGTGGCGGTGGCCGAGATCCGGTCACCGACCACTCCGGGGAAGCTGCGGCTGAAACGTTGGAGGCCGCCACCGTGAACCACCGAGGCACTCCCCTGCCACATCTCCCCTTCTCCATGGCCGGTGGCATCGGGGCCGGACGGGTGGCCGTAGAAGTCGATCTGATAGGTGCCCGCCGGTACATCCAGATCGAACACCGCCGTCACCGTGCCGGCCGTTTCGGTGAGCTGCACCAGGACCGGGAAGTTGAGCAACTGGTTGGGGCCGGTATCACCGTCGCCCACATCGTTGGCGGTCACGCCGTCGTTCCCCAGATCGAACCCCAGGCCCCCGTTGGCCACCATGCGGTTGGCGACCACGGTCACCTCGTCGCTACCTCGGTGCTCGATACCCGCACCACCATTGGACGCGATGTCGTTGTCGGTGATCTCGATGTCCGATCCCGAGAACACCAGCACACCGGCGGTGGTGTTGCCCAGGGTGGCCGCCCCGACGCCGGGCCCGATGCGGTTGCCGACGATTCGCACGTCGGTCGCCAGCTGGGTGACCACACCTTGGCCACCGTTCCCGCTGATGATGTTGGCGGCCTCGGCCGTAGCGCCGCCCACCACCACGTCAGCCGTCGCCGCACCGGTCACGATCATGCCGCTCAGGCCGTTGGCGTCGGCGGTCAGACCGTCGGTCGACGTCCCGACCAGGTTGCCCTCGATCCGCACCTGCACGGCGTTGTCCATCCGGATGCCGCGATTGGTGTTGCCCGAGACGACGTTGCGATCGGCAGCGGCCGTGCCACCGATGGTGACATCGGTGGCGCCACCGATGTTGATGCCGTGGTTCCCGCTGCCCCAGATGCCATTGCCGACGACCGTGGTGCCGGCCGACGAGGTGATCTCGACGCCCATGGACCCGAAGTTCACGATCCGCATTCCCCGCAGTGTCGCGGGTCCGCCCTGCACCTGGAACCCGTCGGCCCCGCCGCCCGCGCTCGCCCCGTCGACCACGATCCGATGAACGGTGGTCGCGGTACCCGCCGGTGCCACCTCGGTGCCCGGGCTGGCACCGCTCTGGCTGAATCCGTCGATCGTCATCTCGGACGTGATTGCCGGCAGCGGTGAAAGCGGGCTGATGGTCCAGCGCGTGCCGTAGTTGGGATCCGACGCGGGAATGGCGAAGTCGATCTGATCCGCCGAGGGGCCCGCGTTGGCTTCCTCGATGGCGGCCCGAAGGGTGCACTCCGGGTCTCCTTCGGAGTTGAAGCCACCGGTGTTGCAGATCTGATCGCCGACGTTGTTGTCGGACGCATCGCCGGTGCTGTTCACGGCCAGCGCGGCCGCTCCAACGGTGTACGCCGGCGAGTACTCACTGGTGGAGCCGAGACCGGTGCCGAGATCCACGGTTGCGGTCACCGTCAGCTCGTCGCCGGCGTTGCCCCCGAAGTTGGTGAGGTGGCCGGCGATGCCGCCCGCATGTCCGGCCACTGCGGCCACATGGACCGGCGATTGACCTTCGCCGTATCCCGTCGGGTCGACCCCGCCGGCGTTGGTGTGGAACTGGAACAGGTAGTCGCCAGGGGGCAGGTCGAAGGTGATGGCCGCGGAGGTCGTGCCGCCGCTGGCCACCGCCGACGCCACCACCGGGAAGTTCAGGCCGTCGTTGGCACCAGTGTCCACGTCTCCCGGATCGTTGAGGGTGACGCCGTCGTCGCCGATGTCGATGCCGAGACCACCGTTGTCGCTGACCCGATTCCACAGGATGGCATTGTCGGCCAGGGCCGTGGGGCCGATCTCCACACCGTTGTCGCCGTTGTGGGCGATGAGATTGCCGAGGAACGGGTTGGTGCCGCCGATGAGGTTGCCCCCGGCCGACACCACTCGGACGCCATCTCTGACGTTGGGGACGGGGGCCGATCCGGTGGTGTCGGTGCCGATGAAGTTGTTGGTGATGACGTTGCCGGTGGTTCCTTCGCTGGTGAAGTCGCCGATGATGATTCCCTCGGTTGCGTTGCCCGAGATGGTGTTGCGATCCGCCACCACCGGACCACCGATGGTGTTGGACGATGCGCCGTTGTCGATCTGGACACCCCGGTCGCCGTTGGGCAGCGCCGCCGTTCCGTTGGCGGCCAAACCGATGAGGTTGCCCACCACCCGGTTGAGGTCGGTGCCCGTGCCGCCCAGGAATACGCCATCGGCAGCATTACCCGAGATCACGTTGCCCGGGCCGATCACGTTGGATTGGGCACCGTTCAGTATCTGCACCCCGCCACTGCTGCCCGCGGCGTTGCCCGCGGCGTCGATGCCGATCCAGTTCCCGAGCACGGTGTTGCCATCGGTTCCCGCCCCGCTGAGCCGCACGCCGTGGGTGCCGTTACCGGCGATGAGGTTGGCCGCACCCGGGGCCGAACCGCCGATGGTGTTCCCGGTGGGTCCGGAATTGAGCTGGACCCCATCGCTGCCGTTGGGCACGGCGGTGGTGCCCAACCGATCCAGGCCGATGATGTTGCCTGCGACCACCGTTCCCGAAGCCCCTAGGCCGAGACCCAGGCCGTCGTTGCTGTTCCCCGACACCAGGTTCCGGTCGGCCGGGTCGGCGCCACCGATACGGGCGTCGCTGGCGTCGATATCGACGCCGTCGTCGGTGTTGGCCACCGCACCCGAACCCGCGGCATCGGTACCCAGATAGGAGGAGAGCAGTGTGAACCGGTCGGCACCGGCCAGCACCGAGATGCCGTCGTTGTCGAAGCCGTTGATGACCAGACCCCGAACCGTCACATCGTCGGCATTGACCCGGAACCCGTCGACCCCAGCGCCGGCCGCCGAACCACGCAGCTCCACCACGAGTGTGCTGTTGAGAGCCTGCGGGCCGGGGTTGGTGTTGGCCACGAACGTCGGTTGGGTCGAAGCGTCGATGGTGACGGGTGCCGTGATCGAGTCATACGCCGAGCCGGGCTGGATGGTCCACACACCGCCCACGTAGCCGGTATCGGGTGCGGGGACGAGGAACTCGATGAGGTCGACCACGGCGGATGTGTTGGCTTCGGTGATGGCGGCCCGCAACGTGCACTCGGGGAGGCCGAACACGTTGAGCCCACCGGTGTCGCAGCTGTCGTCGCCCGGGGTCAGATCGGGTGCGTCGCCGGTGGAGTTGACCCGCACCCGGCTCGGATTGGTGGCCCCCACCACGGCCGAGAACTCCGACGTGGCACCAAACGAGGGGCCAGCGTCTTCGGTGAGCGTGGCGCTGAGGAAGATGGTGTCGCTGCCGGGGAACGAGTGGCTGAACGACTCCGAACCCAACCCGGCGTGACTCAGGTCGTAGCTGTCGATGAAGACCTCGCCCTCGCCGTGGCCACTGCCGTCACCACCGGAAGGGTTGTCGAAGAACTCGACGCGATAGTTGCCGACCGGCACATCGAGATCGAAGTCCACCGTGACGGTGCCCGCCACGGCCTGCACGCTGGTGACGTCGGGGAAGTTGAGGCGAGCATTCGGGCCACCATCGATGTCGTCGACATCGTTGGCGGTGACCCCGTCCCCGGCCAGGTCGATGCCCAACCCGCCATGGTCGACGAT
>JBPCTQ010000178.1:0-8396 GCA_051011595.1 Acidimicrobiales bacterium | reverse complement strand
ACTGAACACCGGCCGTTCGAGGTCGTGAGTGACTTCAGCCCCAGCGGCGACCAGCCGGAGGCGATTGCATCGCTGGTGAGCGGCATCGAGCGAGGCGACCGGTTCCAGACGCTGCTCGGCATCACCGGGTCGGGCAAGAGCGCCACCATCGCATGGACCATCGAGCAGGTGCAGCGGCCCACCCTGGTGATCGCTCCCAACAAGTCGCTGGCCGCCCAGTTGGCCAACGAGTTGCGCGAGTTCTTCCCCGAGAATCGAGTCGAATACTTCGTCTCGTACTACGACTACTACCAGCCCGAGGCCTACATGCCCTCGAGCGACACGTACATCGAGAAGGACTCCTCGGTCAACGACGAGATCGATCGTCTACGCCACTCGGCCACATCGTCGCTGCTCACCCGGCGCGACACCATCGTGGTGGCCTCGGTGTCGTGTATCTACGGCCTCGGATCCCCCGAGGAGTACCGGAACAACCTGCTGGTGCTCGAGGTGGGCCAAGAGATCGACCAACGCGACATCCTCCGGCGCCTGGTCGACATGCAGTACGAGCGCAACGATATGAACCTCACTCGGGGCACCTTCCGGGTCAAGGGCGACACCATCGAAGTGCACCCCGCCTACGAAGAAAGCGCCGTCCGCATCGAGCTCTTCGGCGACGAGATCGAACAGATCACCGTGGTCGACACGCTCACGGGTGAACGCATCGACACGCTCGACGAGCTGGCCGTGTTTGCCGCCACCCACTACGTCGCCGGCGACGAGCGGTTGCAGAAGGCCCTCGGCGGCATCGAGGCCGAGCTCCAGCACCAGCTGGCCGACTTCGAGGAGGCGGGCAAGCTGCTCGAGGCGCAACGGCTACGCATGCGTACCCAGTACGACCTCGAGATGATGCAAGAGCTCGGCTACTGCAACGGCATCGAGAACTACTCCATGCACATCGACGGGCGACAGCCCGGCGAGGCGCCCTTCACCCTGCTCGACTACTTCCCCGACGACTTCGTCGTGGTCCTCGACGAATCCCACGTGGCCGTGCCCCAGTTGCACGGCCAGTACGAAGGCGACCGCTCCCGCAAGGCCACGCTCATCGACCACGGGTTCCGGCTGCCATCGGCGGCCGACAACCGGCCCCTCCGCTTCGAAGAGACCATGGAACGGATCGGGCAGGTCATTTTCTTGTCGGCCACCCCCGGCCAGTTCGAGCTCGAACACAGCGACCAGGTGGTCGAACAGATCATCCGACCCACCGGCCTGATCGACCCCGAGATCATCGTCAAACCCACCAAGGGCCAGATCGACGACCTGCTCGAGTCCATCAACGAACGAGTGGCCGACAACCACCGCGTCCTCGTCACCACGCTCACCAAGAAGATGGCCGAAGACCTCACCGACTACCTGCTCGAGCTGGGGGTGAAGGTCCGCTACCTGCACAGCGAGGTCGACACCGTGCAGCGCATCGAGATCTTGCGCGACCTGCGGCTGGGCGAGTTCGACGTGCTCGTCGGCATCAACCTCCTGCGAGAAGGCCTCGACCTTCCCGAAGTGTCGCTGGTGGCCATCCTCGACGCCGACAAAGAGGGGTTCCTGCGCAGCGAGACCTCACTCATCCAGACCATCGGACGGGCGGCCCGCAACGTCGACGGCCAGGTGGTCATGTACGCCGACGCCGTCACCGACTCGATGCAGCGCGCCATCTCCGAGACCATGCGTCGACGCCAGCTCCAGCTGGCCTACAACGAAGAGCACGGCATCGACCCCCAGACCATCCGCAAGGCCGTCACCGACATCCTGGCGATGATCCGCCCCGACGAAGGGGCACCGATTCCCGGCCAGGGCCGGCGCAGCGATCGGCCCGGTCAGAAGCGGCTGGTCGAAGACCTCGACGGGCTCCCGCACGAAGAGCTCGAACGGCTCATCCGAACCCTCACCGACGAGATGCACGAAGCGGCCGGTGGGCTCCAGTTCGAATACGCCGCCCGACTGCGCGACGAGATCAAAGAGCTCAAGCGAGAACTGCGCGAAATGGTCGGCTGACCCACCCAGGGTTCGTTCTTCACCATCCTCGGCCGTTGGTCGATAGAACACCGTGCAGACACTCGACGTTGCGCGCGTGGAATCGGTCCCCGAACAGGCCCGGAAATGGCCGCTCGGGGTCCATGCCGTCGCCCTGTTGTTGGTGCTGCTCGCCCTGTTGCTCCTGGTGGGCACCGATGCCGTGTTCTCGGCCGACGAGGGGGCTGGTGCCATCCAGGCCCAACGAGTGGCCGAGGAAGGCATCTGGGTCGGTTCGCACCCCCTGCCCGGGCTCGACCACTCGGTCCTCGGATACCCCGTCCACCTCGCCGAGCAGACCGGCGACGGGTGGCACGAGCTCACCCGACACCCCGCCTACATCCATGTGCTGGCCGGTGCGTTCACCATCGGCGGGTATCCGGCCATGGTGCTGCTGTCGATACTGGCCACCGTCGGCGCCGCAGCCGTCACCGGCTCGCTGGCCGGACGGCTCGATCAACGCCTGGCCGTCCCCGCACTCTGGGTGATGGGGCTGGCCAGTCCACTGCTCTTCGACGGCTATCTGGTCATCGCCCACTCGCTGGGAGCCTTCTTCGCGGCGTGTGCCGCCTGGTTCCTGATCGGCCGCTGGACGCCCCTGCACCTGGTTGCCGGCGCGGCATCGTGTGCGGGAGTCGTGCTGATGCGGTCCGAAGGTGTGCTGCTGGGTGCGGCCCTGGCCCTCGCTCTGATCTGGGCGGGATCTCGCACCCGCGACCGTGAACGACTGATCGCCGGAGGGGTGGCCGCAGCCGCCACGGTGACCACCTACCTGGTCGACGGATGGTGGACCACCACACTCAAGGACACCACCATTGCCTCGGCCGGCCCAGGCGGCGCCCGATTCCAGGGTGGACTGGTCAGAGGTCGGTGGGAGGGCTTCGAACGTACATGGTTGTGGATCGGGCGCGCCGGCCTGTCGGCCAACGACGAGCTGATCCTGTTGGCGGTGGTGCTGGCCACAGCCGGCGCCCTTGCCCTACGACGAAACGCCCGCGGTTCGGTGGTGGTTGCCCTCGGGCTCACATCGGCCGCGTTGATCGCGTTGCGGCTGATCGCCGACCCGACGGCCGTGGTTCCCGGGCTGCTGTTCGCGTTCCCGCTGCTGCTGGTCGGCCTCGTGTTGACCGACGGACGCCACCTGGCCCTCGGCTCGGGTCGGGGGCGCGATCTCGTGGTGGCCGCCGGGCTCTATGCGCTGGCCGTCATCGCCACCCAACACAGCGTGGGTGGCACCACCGAGTGGGGCGGTCGGTACTTCGCGCTCGGCCTCCCGCTGATCTGCCCGGTGATCGTGGCGGCCGTCCTCGACGGCGCACAACGGCTCGAACGAGTGGACCGCCGGCGTTGGCTGGCGTCGTTGGTGGTGTTGTCGCTCGGCCTGTCGATGATGGGTGTGTTGGGCCTGCGCCGCGCCCACGACCGCACGGCCCAGCTGGTTTCGACCGTGGCGGCCGGCATCGACCAGGCCGGTCCGGACGCGGTGGTGGTGACCGATGTCAACCCTCTGGCCCGCTGGTCATGGGAGCTGCTCGATGATGCGCGGTGGACGCTGGTTGTCACCGAGGACCTCCCGGCGGCCGATGCGGCGTTGGCTGCGGGAGGTATCGATCGGTTCGTCTACGTCGGGTTCCTGGCCGACGAGCAGCAGGCCGTGTTGGCCCGAAATCACGAAGTGGTGGCCGAGCTGACGCCGAGCTTCGATGAACGTTGGCGGGTGGTGGTGTTCGAGTGACCGCCACCGACACGCGGGCCGAGCCCTCGTTCGATCAGCGGCTGTTGCTGCAGCTGTCGATGGTGGTGTGGGCGGGGATCCTGCTGGCGATCATGGCCATGGCACCCCTCGACGCCGGCTTCTCCTCCGATGACGGTGCGTATGGGATTCAGGTGCGATCCCTCGTCGACGACGGCCGTTGGGCCCTCGACCGGCCTGTCCCGGTGGTGCCCGTCGACAACGAAGGGGTGGTGAACGGGTGGCGCACGACGGATGGGCCGGTCGCCTATCCCAACCACCCCGTGTACATCCAACTGCTGCGGGCCAGCTCAGACGTGATCGGTGAGGACCTCGGCCTCCGGCTCCTGGTGTTCCTCGGTGCCCTCCTCGCACCTCTGGTGGCATGGAAACTCTCCGACGAGCTCGAGATGGGGTGGGGCGCCGGCGCGTTCTGGTTGGTGGCGCTATCGCCACTTGCGGTGCACTCGACCGGCCTGTGGGCTCATGCGCCCACCGCCGCCTTGGCCGGCGCGGCCACGATCGTGGTGGCTCGTACTCGACGACGAGGACCGCCCGGTAGCGACGCCATCGTGGTGGCGGCCACTCTGGCGGCCGGGGTGCTGCTGCGGCGGGAGATGTTGCTGTTCGCCGCGGCGCTGCTGGTGGCCTGGCTGGTGTTGCGTTGGTGTCGGCGCACCGTGACAGCCGTGGGTGTCTCGGCGATCGCGGTCGCCGCTGCCGTGGTGGCCGAGCGAACCGTTCGTCAGTGGATCGCCACTGATCGCCTCGACTCGTCGGTCGCCGGCAACGAGACCGCTGGGTGGATCGCCGACCAGGTGGGCGCGGCCTGGCACACCCTCATCGAACCGTCTCACGTCGGTGGTCTGGTCGGAGCGGTGGCGTTGCTCGGCGCCGGCCTGGTGATCGCGGGCGCAGTGCGCATTCGCCGGCAGGACCCCAACGGCGGGCGCATGCTGCTGGTCGCCGGTGCCGCGGTGCTGGCGCTCCGCGTGCTGCTCGGCGATGCCGAACTCTCCAGCGGAATCGTGGTGGCCTGGCCCATCGCCACCGCCGGAGTGATCGTCGGCTGGGCCGATGATCGGGCCCATCGTTTTCTGGCCGGCACGGTTGGCCTGTTCGTGGTGGCCGTGCTGGTCACCCAGCACCCCGATGGTGGGGGACTGGAGTGGGGTGGTCGCTACTTTTCGCCCGCGCTGGCAGCCGTGGCAGTGCTGGCCAGTGGCGGCTTGTGGCGGCTGTGGCAGGCCGACCGGACAATTCGCGCGGCGGCTGTCGCGGTGCTGCTGGCGCCGACCCTCGCCGGCGTCTTGGCTGCGGGCCAGATCCGCGAACGAAACGCCGACGTGGTGGCCTACGTCGACCAGCTCAACAGCTCCGTGGTGATCACCGATCAGCCGGCCCTGCCCCGGGTGGCCTGGTCGACGGTCCCCGACACCGCCTGGTATCGAGCCACCTCGGATGATGTCGACGAGCTCCTCGGCCTGATGTCCGATGCGGGTGTGGAGACCATCACCCTGCAGGGCTTCGGCGACGTCCTCGTCGACGAGACGCACTACTCGGTCGAGCAACCGCAGCGAGGCTTGCGGCTCCTGACGCTGCGCTCCTGAAGAATCCGGCGCCGAACACTCGTTCGGGGGGGCGAATGTCGCTAGGCTGCCGCCGATGGCCGAGCAGCTGGTCGTGCGCGGAGCACGAGAACACAATCTCCAGGATCTCGATCTCGACCTCCCCCGAGATCGGCTGATCGTCTTCACCGGGCTCTCGGGTTCGGGCAAGTCGTCGCTGGCGTTCGACACCATCTACGCCGAAGGTCAGCGCCGGTACGTCGAATCGTTGTCGGCCTACGCCCGCCAATTCCTCGGGCAGATGGACAAACCCGATGTCGACTTCATCGAAGGTCTGTCGCCTGCCATCTCCATCGATCAGAAGTCGGCTTCGCGTAACCCTCGCTCCACCGTGGGCACCATCACCGAGGTCTACGACTACCTCCGTCTGTTGTTCGCCCGCATCGGGGTACCCCACGACCCCGAGACCGGCGAGCGGCTGGTGCGTCAGACGCCGCAACAGATCGTCGATCGCATCCTCGAGATGGCCGAAGGAACCCGCTTCCAGGTCCTGGCTCCGGTGGTCCGTGGCCGCAAGGGCACCTACGACACGTTGATCGCCGACCTGGCCGGGCAGGGGTTCGTCCGGGCCATCGTCGACGGCGACCTCATCGAGTTGGCCGACGCCGACGACATGGACCTGGCCCGCTACGAACAGCACACCATCCAGGTGGTCGTCGACCGTCTGGTGTTGCGCGAGGGAATCGAGCGTCGCCTCACCGAGTCGATGGAAACCGCCCTGACGCTGGCCGACGGAATCGCCGAGGTGCAGATCGTCTCGCGCGACGACGATGCCGACTCGGAGACGATCGTCTTCTCCCAGCACCTGTCGAGACCTTCCGACGGCAAGTCGTTCGAAGAGCTGGCGCCCCGCAACTTCTCCTTCAACTCGCCCTACGGCGCGTGCGGGCACTGCGACGGACTGGGCACGGTGTTCGAGGTCGACCCCCAGATGGTGGTGCCCAACCCCGACCTCTCCCTCGAAGACGGTGCCATCGCTCCCTGGTCAGGTGGCCGCAGTCGCTACTTCTCGCGCCTGGTCGAGGCCATCGCGGCCGAACACGACATCCCCGCCGACGTCCCCTACACCAAGCTCACCAAGAGCCAACAACGACTGCTCATCTACGGCAAGGGGGTCAAGGGCCGGGTCACCGTCAAGTACAAGAACCGCTACGGCCGCAGCCGGTCGTATCAGGCCAAGTACGAGGGGGTCATTCCTTATCTGCAGCGGCGTCACCACGACGCCGAGAGCGACTCCCAGCGTGAGCAGATCGAGGGCTACATGCGCCAGGTGGCCTGTCCCGATTGTGATGGCTCCCGCCTCAACCCGCTGTCGCTGGCGGTCACCATCGACGGCTACACCATCGCCGACATCGGCAACATGTCGATCGGAGAGGCGGCCAAGGTGTTGGCCGGTCTCGAGCTGAACGAACGCGACCGCATCATCGCCGAGCAGGTGGTCAAGGAGATCAACGCTCGCATGGGGTTCCTGCTCGACGTGGGCCTCGACTACCTCTCGCTCACCAGGTCGGCGGCCACGCTCGCCGGCGGAGAAGCCCAACGCATCCGACTGGCCAGCCAGATCGGCAGCGGTCTGGTCGGTGTGTTGTACGTGCTCGACGAACCCAGCATCGGGCTGCACCAGCGCGACAACCGGCGGCTCATCGACACCCTCGTCCGTCTACGCGACCTGGGCAACACCGTCCTGGTGGTCGAACACGACGAGGAGACCATCCACGTCTCGGACCACGTGGTCGACATCGGACCGGGAGCCGGTGAGCACGGCGGCCGCATCGTGCATTCGGGCACCGTGGCCCAGCTCAAGAAGAACAAGGAATCGATCACCGGCCAGTACCTGGCCGGCAAGCGCAGCATCCCCGTTCCCGAGATGCGGCGTCCCCGAGGCGAGCACTCGCTCGAGGTGGTCGGCGCCCGCGAGAACAACCTGGCCAACATCGATGTCGACGTGCCGTTGGGCAACTTCGTCGTGGTCAGTGGTGTGTCGGGGTCGGGCAAGTCCACCCTGATCAACGAGATCCTGTTGAAGTCGTTGATGCAGCGCATCTACGGGTCGAAGATGCCGCCGGGTCTGCACAAGAGCGTCAATGGACTCGACCACCTCGACAAGGTCATCGCCATCGACCAGTCACCCATCGGTCGAACCCCGCGCTCCAACCCGGCCACCTACACGGGCGTGTTCGACCACGTCCGCAAGCTGTTCGCCCAGACCAACGAGGCCAAGGTGCGGGGCTACCTTCCCGGCCGATTCAGTTTCAACGTCAAGGGCGGCCGCTGCGAGGCGTGCACCGGCGACGGCACCATCAAGATCGAGATGCACTTCCTGCCCGACGTGTACGTGCCGTGTGAGATCTGCAAGGGCGAGCGCTACAACCGCGACACCCTCGACATCACGTTCAAGGGCAAGAACATCGCCGACGTGCTCGACATGCCGTGTGAAGAGGCGCTCGAATTCTTCGGCAACCAGCCCGCCATCGCCCGCCACATGCAGACCATCGTCGATGTCGGCCTGGGGTATGTACGCCTGGGTCAACCTGCGCCCACGCTGTCGGGTGGCGAGGCCCAGCGGGTGAAGCTGGCCAGCGAGCTGGCCAAACGCGCCACCGGCCACACCATCTACGTGCTCGACGAACCCACCACGGGCCTGCACTTCGAAGACATCCGCAAGCTGCTCGGCGTGTTGAGTCGCCTGGTCGACCAGGGCAACTCGGTGGTGGTCATCGAACACAACCTCGATGTGATCAAGACCGCCGACTGGATCATCGATCTCGGTCCCGAAGGCGGCAGCGGCGGCGGCAACGTGGTGGTGGCCGGTACCCCCGAGACGGTGGCAGCCACCCCCGAGAGTCACACCGGGCGGTACCTCAAAACCATGCTCGACTGACCGTCCCCGGTCGACTCCGGCGGGTCAGAATCGTGGGTGGCGTGCCGACAGGAGTGTTCTATGGCGCGTCCTGTCTCCTCCCTTGTTGGCCCTTCGACGTGATCCG
>JBPCTQ010000177.1:0-5187 GCA_051011595.1 Acidimicrobiales bacterium | reverse complement strand
CTGGTCGGCCAGGCGATGGTCGACCAGGTCGAGCAGCGGACGGCTCCATGCGGGCGCTCCGTCCAGGACGTTGTCCGGCTTCGGCTTGCTCTCGACCATCGCACCCATCCTCGGCGGATGCCGAGTGCTGCGGCAGAGCCCTAGGTCCCTGACCCCCTCCCTCCCGAAATTGCGGTGATGACGCGCGCTGAGCGCGCGCCAGGACAGCAGTTTCGGTCATCGACCACTTTTGAGCGCACGTCGGAATCGAAAGTGGAAGACTCGGTTCCCGTGCACCTCGTGCGGGGTTAGAGGGAAATGGGGTACACCATGTACCTGTTCAGCCGGCAAGTCACCTTGCAGGGTCCATTCCGCGAGATCGGCGCATGGGCCGCCGAAATCACCGGAGTCATCAACGCGCACAGCGAAGTCCCGGTCACCTTGTGGTCGAGCTCGATGGGTAATCCCGTGGGATCGATGGCGTGGAGCGCTCGGGTGGATTCACATGCCCAACTCGACGCCGTCACCCAGTCACTTCAGACCAACGACGCATACATGGACCTGGCCGACCAGGGCCAGCAGTACATCAGCGAGCCGGGTGAGGACTTCCTCCGCCAGTTCGTCACCGAACCGGGGGCCGAGCCCCCGCAGGTGGCCATGATCACCACTGCCGTCGCGGCCAACGGCAAGATGGCCGAAGCCATCGAGTTCGGGGTCGGCATGGCCGAACACGTCACCAAGGCCACCGGACACCCGTTGGCGCTACTGACCGATGCGTACGGAACCTTCGGTTCGCTGACGTGGATCAATGGCTTCCCCGACATGGCGGCCGTCGATTCTGCCCAGGACGCCCTCATGGCCGACGAGGAGTACCTGAACCGCATCGTGAAGGCCGGCGACCTCTTCGTTGAGGGTTCGGGCCAACGCTCGTTGGCCCAGCGCATCGTCTGACTCCAGACGCACCGTTCTGGCGTCATTCGTGCGCGGCCACCAGCAGCACGACTGACGCCAGAATGGCCGCGCGCTCCCCCGCCCCGTGTGATCTGGCGGCGAATGCTAGAGAATGGGTACGACCTTCGGCGGCTCGCTGCGGACGCCCTGTCCGGAGCCGGCCCGCCGGGACAAGAGGCACAACGATGCAGGCGTGGTGGAGAGCGGTGGCCCGATACCCGGCCACCTGGGTCGCCATCGCCGCGGTATTGCTCGCCGAGTGGGCCTTCTTCGCCCTGTTCGACCCGCCGGCCATCCTCGGCATCATCGCCATTGTCATCGGGGTGGTGGCCATCATCGCCTGGCCCCTCACCATGTCGGCCACCGGCACGTTGGCCCGCCTGCAGTTCGGGATCCCCACCGTCGATGAAGTCGACCCCATCATGTTGGGCAAACTCGAGTCCGACTTGGCCATCCTCGACGACCCTCGCCCCGCGCAGCAGCTGGAGGCGGTCACCGAGAAACGCGACAACCTCGAAGCCATCCTCGAACGACGACTCGATGCGGGCGAGCTCACCTACGGCCGCTATCTGGCCACCACCGAGCAGGTGTACCGATCGACGGTCGACAACCTGCATGAAGTGGTGGTCGCCATGCGTAGCATCAGTGCCATCGACGATGACTACATCTCTTCCCGTCTGGCCGAGCTGGCCGACACCGACGACGAGTCGGCCCGGCGAGAGCGCGACACGCTGTTGGGTCGTCGTGAGCTACGCGAAAACCAGCAGCGACGCATCGGCGAGCTGCTGGCCCAGAACGAGTCGGGGATGACCGCCATCGACCGGACGGCAACGGCCCTGGCCGACGCCCCCATCGGACGCACCCCCGAAGACGCCGAGGCGGCGATGCAGGCACTCACCGAGTTGGCCGAGCGGGCCGGCAAGTACGCGTCGGACTGACCCCGACATGATCGACACACGGAGGACAACCCCATGAGCGAGTCCGAGAGCGGCACTGGCGAGACAACCAACCTGCCGGCGCTGAACCTGAGCCTGGACGTGGTGGAGACCAAGGCCGAGCTGGCGTTGCCCGAACCCGATCCCGATGCCGAACGACGCGAACAGGCCCGGGCCCAGGCGGCCCAGCTGGTGGCGGTCGACCCGGCCGACCAGGAAGCTCGCAAGGCCACCCGCGAGACCGTCGACACCATGGGTCGTGACCTACAGCGGCGGTCGGCCACCCGCAGCAAGATGTTGCAGGCCCCCATGCGCGATCTCACCCGCGGCGCCGAAGACGGCGGCCCGGTGGCCAAGTCGTTGGCCGATCTGCGCATCGAGGTCGAGAAGCTCGACCCGGCCGGCATCGACTTGTCGCCCGGTGGGTTCACCCGGCTGATCGGCCTGATCCCCGGTGTGGGAACGCCACTCAAGCGCTATTTCATGCGCTACGAGAGCTCGCAGACCACCATCGACGCCGTCATCAAGTCGCTGGAGACGGGTCGCGAACAGCTCAAACGCGACAACGTCACCCTCGTCGAGGACCAGAAAGAGATGCGCGACCTCACGCTGACCCTGACCGATCAGGTCGGGCTCGCCCAGGCTCTCGACGGTGCCCTGGTGGAGCAACTCGAGACCGAGATCGCGGCCGACGATCCTCGCCGCCAGTTCGTCGAGGAGGAGATCTTGTTCGTGGTGCGCCAACGCACCATGGATCTGCAACAACAGTTGGCCGTCAACCAGCAGGGGGTGCTGGCCACCGAGTTGATCATTCGCAACAACCGTGAGCTGATGCGGGGTGTCGACCGAGCCATCGACGTCACGGTGAGCGCCTTGCAGGTGGCCGTCACGGTGGCGCTGGCCCTCGCCCACCAGAAGGTGGTGCTCGACAAGGTCGACGCCGTCAACCGCACCACATCCGACCTCATCGCGGGCACCGCCGAGCGACTCAAGACCCAGGGCACCGAGATCCACGAGCAGGCGGCGAGCACCATGCTCGATATGGACTCGCTGCGGTCGGCCTTCGACGACATCACCATCGCCCTCGACGAGATCTCGCGCTATCGCCGCGAGGCCCTGCCCCAGATGGCGACGACGATTCTCGAGCTCGACGAGCTGTCGGCCGAGAGCGAAGAGGCCATCGCCCGTATGGAAGAGGGCCGCACCACTCCCCTGCCCGGCATCGACCGCGAGGAATCGTCCTGATGGGTCGAGCCATCCGTTGGCTGGCCGCGCTGCTGGCGCTGGCCGTCGTGGCCGCGGCCTGCGGCAGTCTCGGCACCAGTGACGAGGTCACCCCGCTCAGCGCCGAGGAGTCCGAGGAGCGGTTGGCCGAGCTGGTCGACGAGATCGAGTGGCAAGAAGACATCATCACCGAGAGCGACTCGATCGAGCTGGGTGGGGCCACCGAACTGGCCGACACCCTGCCGCCCATCAACGAGTTCCCATTGGTGGTCACCGGTCCCCGCGATGCCACCACCGCAGAGATCTTCGTGTCGACCGAAAAGTCGGGCGACGACACCGACGGCTGGTTGCGGGAGGTGGCTGAGGACTTCAACGACGAAGGCATCACCCTGTCGGACGGGTCGACCGCAGCCGTCGACATCCGCAAGATCGCCTCGGGAACCGGCTACCAGTTCATCGCCGCCGGCAACAACGTTCCCGATGCGTACAGCCCCTCGAACCAGCTGTGGATCGAGATGGCCGCCACCGAGCTGCCGGTCACCGAGATCTCCAGCCAGCTGGTGCCCAACGTGGCCGGCCTGGTGATGAAGGACGAGACCGCCGAACAGCTGCGGGCCAGCTACCCCAACCCCAACGCCGAAGCCGTGATCGACGCGGTCATCGGTGGCGAGATCGTGATGGGCTACACCAACCCGTTCGCCTCGAGTACCGGGCTCAACTTCTTGTTGACCGTGCTCGACGAGTTCGCCGAAGGTGACGAGGAGCGGCTCACCGACCCCGACGTGGCCAGTGTGTTCGAAGAGTTCCAGCAGCGGGTGCCCTTCGTGGCGCTCACCACGTTGCAGCTGCGGGATTCGGTCGAGAACGAGAGCGGCACGCTCGATGCCTTCGTGATGGAGTGGCAGACGTTCACCAACACCGACGAGCTGCGCAACGGGTTCGAGTTCATCCCCTTCGGCGTCACCCACAACAACCCGCTGTATGCGCTGGGCGATGTGCCCCCCGACCGGCTGGAGGTGCTGGAGGCGTTCGCTGCCTTCGCCACCGGTGAGGATGCTCAGGAGAAGGCAGCCGACTTCGGGTTCGACCCGCCCGAGTACACCTCCGATGTGGCGGTGCCCTCGGGCGAAACACTCATCGACGCCCAGGGCATCTGGAAGGAGAAGAAGGACGGCGGCCGACCGGTCACTGCGGTGTTCGTGGTCGACAAGAGCGGGTCGATGTTGGGATCGCGGATGAACGCGGTGCGCACGGCCATGGCCTCGGCCTCGGGGTTCATTGGCGAGGAGAACTCGGTGGGAGTCGTCGAGTTCGACGAGATGGCCACGCTGCGCTTGCCGGTGGCCGAGTTCGACCTCAACCAGGAGGGCCGGTTCTCGGCGTTGACCAACCGGTTGGAAGCCAACGGCGGCACCGCCATGTACGACGGCATCGTGATCGGACTCGACATGTTGACCGCCGCCCAGGTGGCCAACCCCGACACCAAACCCATCCTGATCGTGCTCACCGACGGCGAGGTCACCGACGGGCTGCGTTTCGACGAGGTCGACGACATGATCGCCGGACTGCGCATCCCCGTGTACACGATCGGCTTCGAGGCCAACCTCGACGAGCTGGGCCGGCTGAGCTCACTGGTCGAGGCAGCCAGCATCAACGCCAGCGAAGAAGACGTCGAGTTCAAGATCGCCACCTTGTTCAACGCCACGGTGTAGCGAGTGAGGCCCCTGGCAATCTGGTTGGTGGTGGTCGTGGCCGTGTTCGCCGGCCTGGCCATCGCGGCCAGCCTGTGGCCCGAGGACGAAGCCAAGCGGGTGTTCGTGGTGGTCGATGCCTCCTTCCCGATGCGCGAGGTGTGGGATGAGGTCGACAACGAGCTCGATCGCATCGACAACCGCGACAACACCGAGTTCGCCCTGGCCACTGAGAAGGACTTCATCCACACCTGGCGCGACAACCTGCGGCTGGGCAGCGTCGAGGCCTTTGCTCCCTGTGACTTCGACGAGATCGAGGCCTACGCCGAGGTGGCCGAAGCCGACGAACTGATCCTGGTCACCACGGCCGGATCCTGCGACACCGCGGCGTTCGTCGATTGGGAGAT
>JBPCTQ010000176.1:0-3157 GCA_051011595.1 Acidimicrobiales bacterium | reverse complement strand
AGCGTGCGTCGGCCTGGCTCAGGGTGTCGTCCCGAATTGCTCACGCCATGCACCAACACGCTCGGCGTCACGGGATTCGTAGTCGGCGATGGCGGTGTCGAGCTCGGGGTCGAATCCAGCCTCGTTGTGGTTGGCAAGCGCCGTCAGGCGCATGGTGTACCACGCGGTCACGCCACCGGGTGGGGGAGATGGAAAGGTCGGGAACTCAGGGTCTCCGCCCTCGGGTTGAAGCCACTTCGTGGGCAGGTCGGGGTCGAGCACCAGAGCCCGGGCCAGGCCGACTGCATCGACAGCACCCGACTCCACCGCGGCCCCCGCTTCACCCCGCGTCTTGAAACCACCAGTCATCATCAACGGTGAGTCGGTGACGGTGCGGGCCCGTTGGGCGAACTCGAGGAAGTACGGACCCGATGTGGTCCGATCGGAGCTCGACGCGGCACCTGGGAAGTAGGTGCCGCCGCTGATGTCGATGAGATCGACGCGGTTGCTCCCGAGGAGTTCGACGACGGTGAGTGCGTCGTCTTCGGTCAGGCCCCCCTCCAGCTGATCACTCGAGTTCACCTTCACTGCGATGGCGAACTCGGCACCGACCGCATGGCGAATATGGCGAACCACGTCGAGGAGGATCTGGCACCTGGCCTCGATGTCCCCGCCGTACCGGTCGTTTCGCCGGTTGAACAGCGGCGACAAGAATTGGCTGAGAAGAAAGCCGTGCCCTGCGTGCACTTCGACACCACTGAAGCCGACCGCCTGCGCCACGCCGGCCGCAGCGGCGTACGTTTCCGGTAGCGCATCGACGTCGGCCGATGAGAGGGCCTCGCATCTCAGACCGTCGAGGTTCAGCTCCGATGGTCCCGCTGGATGGGAGACCGGCGGGTACGCCAACGCGCCGGCGTGGCCGAGCTGGGGCCAGACATGAGCGTTGCCGTCCGCGCCCGCGTGGGCGAGACGAGTCAGCCCCCTCCGGTCGGGATGCGGGCTCAGCACGAGGTTTCCGGGCTTCTCCGGATAGCGGGGATCGACCTGCACCTCGCCGATGAGCGACAGCGCCGATCCCCCGTCCGACCACCGTTCGTACAAGCGAACCTGCTCTTCGGTCGGATTACCCCCGCCGTCCCCGAGTGAGTCCGACATGGCCGCTTTGACCAGCCGATTCTTCAAGACGACACCGCACGGCAGCTCCAGCGGCGCACCGAGCATCTTCATGGCGACCTGCGCTCCACTCGATTCCGACACGTTGTGAATCTAGAGGCCGGACGGCTCGGGGGGTCGAGGCGGCTCGCCTACCCGGCCTTCTTCTTGGTGGGCTTCGGCTCGAGGGTGCCGATCCACTCCCACGCCCGGTCGTACCACTGGCACAGGGTTTTGGTGTCGGCGAACAGCTCAGGTGGAACCGACGCGTAGCCGCGCATCGTCCGGCCGTACTGGATGACCGGACCGCTCTCGAAGCGGGACCGGAAGTCGGCCTCCAGCTCGTCGGAGAGGTGCAGTGCCATCAATCCGTCGCCATCGAGGAAGCTGAACATGTGGCCGTTCCGTGAGGTGTAGGGGTTCTTCGCCCCCTTCACCTCGCCGTTGCCGGACGCTTCGACCACTGCTCGATAGCCCTCGAGGGCTTCGGCCGGTCCGGGATAGTCCGATCCTCCGGGCATGGCTCGAGTCTGTCACAGCGACGTGCCCTGGATCGTTGCCAGCCGCGATTCAGCCGAGGTCCTCGAAGGGTGCGGCATACCGAAAAATCCCCCTGATCGAGTCGCTCCACGAGGACAAGGTCAACACCTGGAAGTAGTCGCCCCAAGAGGCGTCGGGCGGGTCGATGCCCACGTCGACGGAGGGCACGAAGCCGAATCGGCCGTAGTAGCCAGGGTCGCCCAGCAGGGCGATCAACGGTTCGCCGCCGGCATCGGCGGCTCCGATCATGGCGTGCATCAGCGCCGATCCAGCGCCGCTGGCTTGCCTGGCCGGGAGTACACCGATGGGCCCGAGACCGACACAGGCCGTCTCGCCAACGGTGCCTCGGGTGCAGACGTTGTGGCCGATGACCTGCCCGTCGATCTCGGCCACCCATGACAACGAGGGCAGCCAGCCGTCGCAGCGGCGAAGTTCGTCGAGCAGGCGGGCTTCGACCGGTTCATCGTCACCCTGCTCGAACGCTGCCACCTGTACCGACCGCGCCGCTTCGTGGTCTCGAGGTTGTTCCCGTCTCACCATCATCGGCGCGAGGTTAGGGCACCCGTTCTGTGACCTGCCCCCATGGGCAGGTGGCCCGCAGCGTGGCCACACCCGACACGATGGGGCTCCGGCATGGGAGGCTCGGACCGTGCAGTCAGGCGAGGTCGAGCATCCCGGGGTTCAGCCGCCCGATGAACGAGCCGCGCTGGTGCAACGGCTCGACTTCTACCGGGCGACGGTGTCGTCTCTGGTGGTAGGCCTGACTTGGAAGCAGGCATCGAGCCGGCCGCTCGCCGCGACCGACCTGACGCCGGCCGGTCTGATCAAACACCTGGCGTGGGTCGAGGATCACTGGTTCCAGGCTCGCCTGTTGGGCCGGCCCATGCCCGAGCCGTGGGGGAGTCGAGGCGACACTCCCGAGAAATCGATGGACCTTCGGCCCGACGACTCGGTGGCGAGTCTGCTCGAGCTCTATGCGGCGGCATGTGGGCGAAGCCGGGAGGCGGCCGACGGCGTCTCGTCGCTCGGGACCTCTGCTGCCGTCGGGTCCTTCGGCGCCGGCCCGGTGAACCTGCGTTGGATCCTGGTGCACATGATCGAGGAGACCGCCCGTCACGCGGGCCACCTCGACCTGCTCGGCGACGAGCTGCACAACTGAGGCCCGTCCTGGTTGATCGCCCAGATGTCGCCGAATCCGGTGAAGTCGGGTCCGCTCCAGCCCGGGTGCTGTGAGGCCGGGTCCGCAGACGAGCTGTCAGACGTCTCGTACGCTCAGGAGAGAATTGAGAGGCGGAGCGCACAATGACCGACACCGCGATCCAGACCTACCGCTATCTACGTATCGGACTGGTCGGTGCCGTTGCTCTCCTCTTCGCATCGATAGTCATCGAACACCGTGAGGTGGTCGACGACTGCTGGCAGACGTCGATCAGTGGCTACTACTACACACCCGTGCGGGCCATCCTCGTTGGAGCCCTCTTCGTGG
>JBPCTQ010000175.1:0-12564 GCA_051011595.1 Acidimicrobiales bacterium | reverse complement strand
GTGCGACCGGTTGCCGGGTGAGACGAGGCAGCCAGGTGAACAGTGCATTGGAGACGTTCATGACCAGCAGGACGTCGTGGCGCCGAGCCCGCCCGGTGATGGTGGCCACGGCGCCGTGGGAGAGGGTGTCGAGCTGTTTGGTCTGAATCGATGGGAGGTAGCTGCAGTGCACCCCCTCGTAGGATTCGTGGAGTTTCTGGCCGCGGCAGTAGGCGGTGACGCGGTGGCCTCGCTCGACCAGCTCGGGCAGCAGCACGCTGGCGAAGGTTTCGTAGCCGCTGTACGTGGACGGGATGCCGCGAATCCCGTACACGCCGATATCCATCGTCCGCTGCTCACCCATTCCCTACTCCTGCCGTGTGGCGCCGATCCGCAGTCGGTTGCTCTGGCGAGGCTGAGCGGGGCCGAGGGCGGGTGGCGTCTAGAGCGAGAATAGCGAGCAAACATCCGGTTACCGCACCCGTGGGTGCGTTCAAATACACGGGGTCGACCAGGCTCATGACCGCGAAGGCCGGGAGGATCACCGCGGCTAGTGACGAACCGAGATCGACGAGTCCCCGGCGCCGGGCCCGCTTCCACGCCAGCTTGACCGGCGTGAGGATCACCCAGATCAGCGCGCCGAGGGCGATGACACCTCCCTTGGCGGCGTAGGACAGGTAGAGGTTGTGGACCCAGCGGCGAAAGAACGTCGGTGACCCGAAGGGTTCGAACCGCACTTCGGGTCGGTAGGGGCGACCGAGGCCGACGCCCGTGAGTGGTTGTTGCACCAGGGCGTCGGCCGCGAAGTCGTTCTCGCGTGAGCGCCAGCTGATGCCTTGGTCGCCGGCCAACGTTTCCCCCTGGAACCCCCCGAGCACCCGTTCCTCGAAGGCGGCCGCTTGTCGACCCACCGTCGAGTCCTCGCCGGGAACGAGTCCGAAGCTGGCGGCCAGACCCGCCATCCCGCCCACCAGTCCCACGATGAGGACACCGATGACCGCCACCGAAACCAGCCGCGACCCGGTGCGGCGGATGAAGATCGACAAGAAGGCGGCGATGAGCAGTCCGACGATCAGCTGGCGCGACATCGATTGGGTCAGGATGATGAGCGCCGAGATCAATGAGAATCCCCAGACGCTGATGAGTGGTGTCCGGCGCACGGCGAACACGAACGTGGCCAGGACGAGCACCACCAAGGCCAGATCTTCGCTGCTCACCAGGAATCGGGTGGCCGAGGTGAGATCGGCGGCCGATCTGGTGATGTTGGTGGCCGAGCGCACCCGACCTTCGAGCACCGCGATCGGCGTCGTCAACTGGATCAGGATGAGAATGGCTGTTCCGCCGGTGACGAACACGGCGAGCTGAGCCAGCCGTTCGGGTCCTCGCTGGTGGATGATCACCAGGCCGGCCAGGAAGCCGCCGATGAACATGAGTGGCATACGGAAGTCCTGCACGACGGCCAGGAACGGCGCACCCGACGCGATGCCCCACAGCGCCATCCCGGAGATGACGACGAAGAAGAACGCCACCGGTCGAATGATGGTGGGTGACGGACTGGTGCGGAGGGCAGGCCAGATCAACAGCGGCAGCAGCAGCAGGTGTGCATCGATGGAGAGCCCGCCGAAGGCGACCTCCTGGGGGACACCCCGAACGATCGGGAACAGCACGAGGATCAGATACAGGCTGGCGATCACCGAACCAGGGGCCTCGTCTCGTTGGACCATCACGGCGATCACGACCACGACCACGGCCAGCGCCACGGCCATGAGCGGTGCGACGATCACCAGCGCGGCGCTCACCAGACCGAGCACCAGGACAGCGATGAACCACAGGACGGGGCTGGGGGCGTCGGCCGGGCGTTCGTTGCCCTGGAGTCGAGAGACGGCGTCGGGGAGGCGGAGCTTGTCGAGGGGGAGCAGGTCGAGGGCACTCCACAGGTCGGCGGGCGATACCGCCAGCATGCGCCGGGCCGGGACGTCGAGAGCCCTTGCCGTGTACCACAGCGAGATGGTGGCGGTGAAGGTGTAGGCCCCCAGCGAGGCAAAGGCGGCCCCCAGCGCACCGTGGTCGGGAGCGAGCAGGACCAGCAGGGCAACGTTGGCGACGACCCCTACCGTCCGGATTCCTCCGTAGCGGCCGGGCCGGTCGGCGAGGTACAGGCCGGTTCCCGCCAGCGCCTGCACGGTGAGGGGGATGACCGCGATCAACAGGACGAAGGTGGCCGGGATGGCGTCGGCGAAACTGCCCCCGAACACCAACGGGATGGCGATGGGCGCGGCCACGGCGAGCCCGGCGGCCAGCACCAGGACCAGCGACAGGGTCATTCGGAACGCCCGGGCGAATGTTTCGGCATCGGGTTTCTTCGACTGTTCGGCCAACAGCACCGATCGCACCGAGCGGGTGAGGGCATCGGGCAGCTCGGCCACGGTGACGGCGATGACGTACAGGCCGGCCTGACCGGCGCCGGCCAGGGGCAACATCAGCACCTGGTCGATGCGGCGGTCGGCCAGGGAGGCGGCGGAGCCAATGGTGGCGCGGCCGCCGAAACTGAGGAGCCGTCCCCGCAACGCCCAGCCGCGGCGGATGGGGTCGGCCAATCGGATCCGATTCCCGCTCATGGCTATGGCGATCAACAGGCCGGGAACGATGCCGGCCGCCGAGTAGAAGGCGATGATCCCCAGCCGGGTGTCGTCGAGGACGAACATGATGCCGGTGGCGACGAAACGCCCCAGCCAGGGACTGATGAGCAGAATGGCCGCCGCCAGGTAGGCCCGCTCGGCCACCAATAAGCCACGCAGGACATCGGACGCGGCGAAGACCGGGAGCAGGAAGGCCAGGGCCTGGAGGGCGCGAACGGCGTCGGGCTGGTCGGTGAAGATGAGCGGCGCAGCCAGCCAGGCGCCGACGGCGAGCATCAACCCGAACGAGATGGCCATCGGTACAGACGCCCGAGCCACCTCACCGGTGGTGCGGTCAGGGTCCCACGACAGAGCCCGGGTGGATGCTTCCAAGAGGCCGAGGGGGGCGATGAACCGCAGGATCATGAACAGCGAGAAGGCGGCGGCCAGCTCGCCGCGACCCTCGGGACCCAGCAGTCGAGCCAGCAGCGGGGCGGTGGCGGCGACCGTCAACAAGACGAAGAAGTTGGCCGACGTCAATATGGCGGTTCCCCGCCCCGAGGACCGTTCGACTTCGCCGTCGTTGCTGGTGTCGACGTTCGGGTCAGCGATCACCGGTGGCCCCGATCGCATGCAGGAACGGCCACAGCCCGGAAGCGTCGACCTCGGATTCGATGATGGACACCTGCTCGCTGGTGAGCTCCTTCTTCCACCCGTCGATCTGATCGCTGCTGACCCGCTTGGTCTCGTATCCGGTGCCGGGCCGGTCGCTGTCGAGCGCCGCCTGGCGAACCCGTTCGGTGTCGTGGAGGCCGAGCCCCTCGGCCAGACCAGGCAGCGCGTCGGCCGGCCCCCGACAGAGGTGGTCGTGGGCCACGACGGTCCACGATGGGTGCGTTTCGGCCAGGGTTCGGATGTGTCCGAGGAGGTGGGTGACACCTCGGGCGGTGCGCTGAACCGGGTCGGCGGCGGGCTCGCCGGGGGGGAGACCTCGGTAACGGTCGGCGTTGGGTTGGGGTTCGGACCAGTTGTGGACCGGGATCACGCGCTGCAGGCTGGCCACCACAGCGAAGGGATTGCGGACGACGAGCAGTACGTCGGCATCGATCTGGTCGACGATGGGTTCGACCGTGCGCACTGCGTGCACCGACTTGATCAAGCGCCGCCGGCGACGACGGCCCAGCACGGGCATGACCCCACGACAGGCCCGAGCCAGCAGTGGCTGATCGGTGTCGGGGTCGCGTTGGGGGCAACCGGCCGGTGCGTGGCTGCTGGCCGGGCCGCCGCAGCGGGTGCCGATCCAGTCCTCGAGCTCCCATCGATGGCGACCGATCACCTTCATGAGTGGTCGGGTGCGCGGGTCGGCGGTCCACCCCCGGGTGGCCCGGTCGAAGACCGTGGGTAGACCCGAGTCGGCGTAATCGGACGCCGCCGGAAAGCGATGGGCCCGTTTGTACCCGTAGGCCAGCGGGTGAAACCCCTCGTTGTCGGGCTCGAGCACCAGATCGACGGAGCCGCCGGCCACCAGTGAGCGGGCCACCCATGTGGTTCCGGACCGGGGCAGACCGACCAGCAGCAGAGGTCGCTCGAGTGTCGAGTCGGTGCGACTCATGCGAACAACCGCCGACGGGGCACAGCGACCGACGTGGCCATGAACGTGGGAGACCAGGGGCGGCCCCGGATGATCGACCCGGCCGGCACCAGGGCGCGTAGGTCGCGGAGCGAGAGCAGACGGGTGAACAGCGTCTGGGTCTTCCACCAGCTGCGCCGCCAGTGTTTGAAGGCCACCCGATGGTGGGCTTCGATCGGGAACCACCGGTTCGGCGTGGTCAGCACGAAATCGTTGGCCACTCGCAGGTGTTCTGCGACGAACTGGCGCTGATCGTCGGCATCGCCGACGTGTTCGATGATGGCGTTGGACACCACCAGATCGAAGGTGTTGGAGCCGAACGGCAGTGAGCGCCCGTCGGCACAGACGAAGGTCTCCCAGTCGGCCCCGGTGTCGTGGCGACCCACGGCGGCATCGTCGAGGAGTCCACTGGCCGTGACCGACTCGGCGGCGGCTGCGACCTCGCGCTCCACCACGTTGACGAACGCGTGGTGGTCCCGGGGGCTGACACCCACGAACAACACACTCGATGCGGCCGCCTCGTTCATGATCTCGGTGATGTCCCGGGCCTTGTGGCGTCGATGCCTCATGCTGAAGGCACGAGTGAGTCGAGCAAGCACGCGACGGTCAGTCGGCCGCCCCGTGGGTTCCATCGAATTAGTCTACGGCAGGCCTCGCGGAGCGGTACAGCCGTGGTCGACAGCCACCGGGCACCGTGGCCGACGGCGGCGAACGTGAGTTCCCGACCCCGTGGGTTCGGCACCCATTTCGGAGCCGGGAGGGGTGGTTCACGCGATGCGGCATCCGGGTCGGATGGACGCCGTGGTTGTGTGGGTAACTAGTGTGACCGGGTAGGGGCAACAGGGGGACTGAACATGTGGAGATCTGTGGGGACGCGACTGCGTTGGGCGATCGTGCTGCTGGCGCTGATTGCCGGGCTGGGGTTGGCCAGCTCGAGCCCATCGGGCGCGCAGATCGACAGTGGCGAACCGCACGGTAGTGAGTTGTGGGTCGAGGGAACGTACAGCATCTTGTACGGCGACCGGCCCGACGAGGAGATCTCGATTCAGGAGCTGAGACTCGACGACGGTCGCCGTTTGGAGCTGGTGGCGGCCAGCGACGTCACCAACACAGCGGGGATGGCCGCCATCGGTCGTCGCGTCGAGGCCCGGGTTGTAGGCCTGCCGGCGGGTGCCGTCATCCCGGATCGGGTGACGGCCGACATCATCCGGCCGGTCGAGGGCGACGCAACAGCCGAGACCACGCCGGTACTGGGGCCCCAACGCTGGCTCACCTTGCCCTGCCAATTCAACGACACTGGTGCGGCACCGGTACCCATCAGTCACTTTCAGGGCCTGATGGGGAACACCAGGCCCGGTATTGGTCACTGGTGGAACGAGGTCTCGGATGGGGCGCTCACTCTCGCCAACACCAGCGAGGTGGCGCCGCAGTGGTATCGCATGGCCGGCGACAACGAGGACTTCGGCGGTGTGGTGGACGGACATTGGACCCCCGGCGGGGCGCCGGGGGGGACCCACGGCTGGGACCTGCTCGAAGAGCAGTGTCTCGGCGCGGCGGTGGCCAGCGGTGACTACACGTGGGCCGAGGTCGATGCGTTCGACGGAGTCAGCATCATGACCGACGGCCATCTGGGTGCAAATTGGGGCAATCGCAAACAAATCCTCATCAATGGGACGCTGAGTGCCGGGGTGAAGGGGATCACCTGGATGCCCTGCAAAGGGGTTGCCGCACCCTCGTGCGCCCCGGGCGCCGCGCCCACCGGCTGGTACGACCAAGGGGTGTACGCCCACGAGATGGGCCATGCTCTCGGCCTGCCCCACTCGTACTGCGACTACCGCGCCAACGCCGGCTGTAGTGGTAGCGAATGGGACTCCATGGCCGGCCAGGGTGCGTGCCGGGCCAAGGACCCGGTCTACAACTGCGAGAGTGTGCACTACCTCGGGTTGTGGAAACGCCTGTTGGGTTGGCTCGGGGCCGGTGAGATGGCCACCGCCACTCCCGGGGGTCTGCCCCTGGAGACCTTCGTGATCGAACCGGCGGCTCGTCTCACCGAGGGCCTCAAGTCGGTGGAGGTGCCCATCGGATCGACCGGCGCCTCGTTCTTCATCGAGGTAAGGCGCCTCGATGAGAACAACTACGACCGCGACATCCCCCTCAATGGGGTCGTGATTCATCGGCGTCACCCCACCGAGGACCCTCAGAGCAAGGGTGTCGGCCACGCCGTGGTCATGCATCCCGGCGACAGCAACAACCCCAACGGGCCGGCAGGGCAATGGACGCCGGGGGAAACGTTCAGCGCCGAAGGAGTGAACATCGAAGTGCTGTCCGAGGCGAACGGCTCGTACACCGTTCGTGTCGGCTTCGACTGCACGGCCAACGATCTGTTCGAGAGCGCCGATGCCCTCGGGCCAGTGGGCGGCGGAGCCGTCACGACCACCGGCAACAACTGGTGCGCCAGCGGGCAGGGCCAAGAACCCATCCTCGACGGCACCGATGGCAGCGGCGTCCAGTCGCTCTGGTACGACGTGGAAGCGGTCCACACCGGCACGATGACGGTGTCGACGTGTTCGCCGAACACCTCGTTCGACACTGTTCTCTCCGCGCACGACAGCGCCGGGGTCAGCCTCCCCAATCTCATCAAATGGGACAACGACCCGAGTGGTGTGTTGGAGGACAGTTGTGCGCTCTATCCCGATCGGGCCCAGATCACCTTCCCCACCACAGCCGGCATGCACTACCGGATCGGTGTCGACGGTCAGGGCTTCGAATCGGGGGACTTCGAGTTGTCGGCCCAGCAGTTCGTGTGCGACAACGTGTTCGCCACCCAGGTCGGATCCGATGGCGACGATTCCATGACGGTTGCCGCCGGCGGGTTCGCCCTGTTGCGTGACGGCGACGACAGCGTCACTCATGCCGGTGCGTCGTCGTCGTGCCTGGGTGATGGCAACGACGACGCCACCGGCTCGGCCGGTGCTGACCGGATCTTCGGTGACGACGGCCACGACCTGCTACTGGGTGGGGCGGGCGACGATGTGCTCCAGTCGGGCAACGGCAACGACATCCTCAACGGTGGACCCGGGGCCGACTTCCACGGCGGCGGCAACGACAACGACATCATCTACGGCCAGAGTGGCGACGACCGGATCTTCGGAGGCCCGGGCGACGATCAGCTGCTCGGATTCGGCGACAGCGACGAAATCCATGGTGGTCCCGGCATCGACGTCATCAACGGCGGTCCGGGCAACGACAATCTGTGGGGCGACGACGGCGACGATCAGATCTTCGCTCAAGCCGGCGACGACATCGTCGATGCCGGCGCGGGCAGCGACTTCGTGATCGGTGTCGACGGGGCCGACATCATCGTCGGTGGGCTGGGGGACGATGTGCTCAACGGTGGTCCGGGCGACGACACCATCAGCGGGGATGCCGGAAACGACACCATCTACGGCCTGTCAGGGAACGACCCTCAGCTTTCGGGGGGCGCAGACCACGACTGGATCTTCGGTCAGCTCGGGTTCGACACCCTCGAAGGTGGCACGGGCGACGATCGCATGTGGGGCAACGAACAAGACGACAAGATCACCGACGCCGGTGGGCACGACATCATCAACGGCGGTCCTGGATCCGACGAAATCGACGCCGGGCCGGGCGACGACGAGGTGTTCGGAGACGGCGACGTTCTGCAGGCCGGTGATGACGTGCTCGACGGCGGCGTCGGCGCCGACCTCATTGTCGGATTCGCCGGGAGCGACATCATCAACAGCGTTGACGGCATCGCCGACACGGTCAACGGTGGCCCCGATGCCGACATCTGCTCGGTCGATCTGGGCCTGGACATCGTGTTCCTCTGTCCCTGAGGTCGGTGTCGGGCGAACGCCGACCGGCCCTCGGGCCGCCGGTCCCGCCGTGAGACGCTCGAGGGCCTACGGGTTGCAGTTGAAGACGGTGTCGATGGGTTCGGTGGTGCAGATGTCAGCGGTGGTGTGGGGTCCGCCGTTGACGGTGTCGGGGAACCCGTCGACGCTGTTGATGGTGTCGTTGCCGCCGAAGCCGACGAGCAGATCGGAGCCGGCGCCGCCGGTGATTGTGTCGTTGCCGGCTTGGGCGAGGTCGCCGTCACCGAAGACCTGGTCGTTGCCGGAACCGGCGTCGATGGTGTCGTCATCGGGCCCGCCATTGATGATGTTGTTGCCGGACGGGTCGGTCATGACGTCGTCGTCTTCGTTGCCCCACAGTTGATCGTTGCCGGCGCCGCCGTCGACGGTGTCGTCGCCCAGCTGGCCGAACACGAGATCGTTGTCGTCGCCACCGCCCATGAGATCGTTGCCGGTGAGCCCGTACAGGGTGTCCTCGCCGCCGCCGCCGTTGATCGTGTCGTTGCCGGGCCCGCCGTTCAGGACATCGTTGCCGGCGCCCCCAGTCAAGGTGTCGGTTCCGTCGACGCCGATGACGAAGTCGTCGCCCGCGCCGCCGTCGACGGTGTCGTCACCCCCCTGGGCGTAGATCTGGTCGTTCTGGTCGCCGCCGAGCAGGTTGTCGTTGCCTGGGCCGCCGTTGATCACGTCGACACCTGGGCCGCCGTCGATCGTGTCGTTGTCGGCGAACCCCAGTAGTTCGTCGTCACCCGGTCCGCCGAACACGGTGTCGTCGCCGGCCTGGCCGTACGTGGTGTCGTCGCCCTCGCCGGCGTCGACCCAGTCGGCGCCGGGGCCGGCATTGATGGTGTCGTTGCCCCCTTCGGCACAGATGGTGTCGTTGCCACCCAGCGCCAGAATCAGGTCGGGTCCGGGGGTGCCGAGGATCACGTCCTCACCGGTCGTCGGGGATTCGCCTGCGGCGATGCGGACGGTGATGATCGAGCCGTTGCACGTGTTGCGCAACTCGAACGATCCGCTGTCCTTGCTGCCCGGGATACGCGGCTCACCGCGCTGATCGACCGCCACGTCGCCGGGTACCGGGGCCGTGACCCGGTCGACGGCGGGGCTCGACGGCACGAGACGATGGGTGTCGGTGGGGCCGCCATTGGCGGTCAGGGGGATCAGGCCCGCTCCCGAGCCGATCACCGTGTCGCCCGGGCCGTTGAAGCCGGCGGTCGCGTTGCCGTCACCGATCACGTTGAAGTCACCGGAGGTGAACGAGTTGGTGGCCCCCGACACGATGTCGACGTCGCCGCCGGCTCCGTTGTTGTCGGCCACCAGCGACGCGGTGATCGAGGTCGAGGTCGCCGCGTCTCCCAGTGACCAGACGCCGGCACCCGCCGCGCTGGTGTTGTCGGTGACGGTGGTGAACACCACCGTGGCCGTACCGGTGTTGCTGAGCCCGCCGCCGCGAGGACCTGCGGTGTTGCCCGAGACGGTCGAGTTCGACACGTCCAGCGTTCCCTGGTTGTCGAATCCTCCACCGGTATTCGATGTGATGGTGCTGTCGGTCACGGTGACTGAGCCGGCTGTCGACGTGATGCCACCGCCGGGTGTGGTGGCCCCGTTGTCGGAGATGGTCGATTCGGTGACGGCCACCGTGCCGCCACTCGAATCGATCCCGCCGGAGGTGTTGCCGGAGATCGTGGATGCGCCGACGGTGACGGCGCCTGATGTGTTCACCACGCCGACACCGGTGTTGGCTCCGACCACGGAGGCCATGATCTCGACGGATCCGGCGTCGGTGGCGACCCCGCCGGCGTTGGTGCCGATGGTGGAGCCGACCACATCGACGTCACCCGAGATGTTGGACAGTCCGATCCCCGTGTTGTTCTCGACGTCGGAGTCGGTCATCGTCAGGGCACCGGTGCTGTTGGAGATGCCCGGACCGGTGTTGTTCGAGACCTCGGAGCGGATGACATCGACCGTGCCCGATCCGTTGTCGATTCCGCCGCCGAGGTTGGTGGTGACGGTGGAGTCGGTGACCGTCACCGTGCCCGATCGGTTGGCGATACCGCCGCCGGGGTTGTTGCCGGCGTTGCCCGAGATGTCGGAGTTCGCGACGGCGAGGGATCCGCCGCTGTTGGCGACGCCGCCGCCCGCGTTGCCGGTGACCGAGGAGTCGGTGATGTTCAAGTCGCCCGTGCTGTCGATTCCGCTGCCGGTGTTACCCGAGACGGACGAGTCGAAGAGGTTCACCATCGCGGCATCGTTGGTGATGCCGGCGCCGGCGCCGGCCGTCCCCGCCTGGACAGTGATCGACCGGAGGGTGAGATCACCTGCGCCCGACACGTGGAAGACCCGATCGTTGTTGTTTCCGTCGACTGTGACACCCGCGCCTCCGTTCACCGCGACATCGCTGGTGATGGCCAGCTGGCCGTTGGTGAGCACGAACGGGCCGGCCACCGAGAAGGTGATGTTGTCGGCCCCGTTGCCTGCCGGGCATTCGCCGGTGGCCGCACCGGACGCGGTGTCGGTGTTGGCCGCGGCCACCGCCTCCCGCAGCGAACACTGGCCATCGTCGGCGACTGCGTCGGATGTGGTGTTCACCTCGAGCGGGATCGGCACGGTGACGATGGCGTCGTCGTGGAGGACCTCCAGCACCTGGAGGTTGTTGTCGGAGGTGGCCAGCCCGATCACGCAGGCGCCGACCACGGCGCAGTCGACCGGGACGCCGTTGGCCGTGAAACTGTTGGCCAGGATGACCGTGTCGGAGTAGTTGCCGGCGGCGTCGACGTTGCCGAACGAGTAGTTGACGCACAGGTTGAGGGCGTCGAACAGGTTGGTGATGGTGAGCACACTGTCGTCACACAGGCCAGCCGCGGCCAAGGCGCCGGGAGTGAGACCGGTCCCACTCACGACGGTGCTGTCGCCATCCAGCCAGGGCCCGGGTGGGGTCAGCGTCAGCTGGGGCATCGACGCGGCCGGGCTCACGGTGATGAGCAGGCTCATCACCACCGCCAGTGCCGTGGCCGCCGCGAGAGGAAGACGGTGTTGAAACATTGTCCCTCCAGTCCGGATTCAGTGTCGCACACCGCCGATCTCGACGCTGTGGGAACCGCCGGCCGTCACCCGTCAGCGCGCGACAAGAGCCGCTTCGATGGTGTCGGCGGCCTGGCCGCACAAGACACCGACGGCGAAACCACCCACCACGTCGAGCGGTAGGTGGGCGCCTACGTACATTCGGGCCCCACCTGTGGCGGCGGCTGCGGCCAGCGCCGCTGCTCGTATCGGGCCCAGGCTGTCCCGTGTTGCGGTCAGGGCCAGGACCAGCGACACCGCCGCGTGTCCCGAGGGATAGCCCAGCCCCGTCTGGGCTGGGCCGCGGACGGTGACCGCGTCGAGGTGGCGTTGGGGCCGACCGCGCCCGACCAGCGGTTTCACCAACTTCACGCCGCCCCACACGCCGACACCGGTGATCAGTGTGGTCGTGGCCGCGATGGGTCGGTGGCGGCGATGCAGCCCGAGCGACAGCACCAGCACTGCCCCGAGCGACCCCGACTGCATCACGGCCCAGATCGGAACATGAGCGGCGTCGGGCCCCTGATTGAAACGCCGGAAGAGCGCGGCTTCGCTCGGGCTCACTCGGTGCGTGCGTGCTGCTGCCGCACTGGAGAACAGTGCCGCGACGGCCAGGGCGGTCTGACCTCGACGGCTCCCGGTGGAGCTCACAAATCCACCTCCATGAAGTCCTGGCTCACGGCATCGCTGACGAACTGGCGGGGCGCCAGGAAGAGTCGGCTCTGCAACTCGATGGCGAGGGCAGCAGGGGTGTTGTCGGCGAAGTCGAATTCCCACCAGACACAACCACCGGGAAAAACGTAGTAGCGGTTGGCGCGCAGCCCGGGTTCGATCTCCTCGATCGACTCGAGCACGTCGGCACCTTCCTGGTCGCTGGGGACCGAGACCGAGGTGCCGATCTCGCAGGTCTCGGCGAAGTGCAGCACGGCCGCGTCGGAGCCGGCTCGGTCGGAATCGAGGCGCACGACCATGCCGTTGTCGTCGATGGTGACGCCGGCCGACTCCCAACCCGACGGCAGGGTCGGGCCGGGTTCGGCGAGCTGGGGAAGGGTCGGGTCCGATGCGCCGAGGCAGGGTAGGAGCTCGGCCGTGGGCACCGACTGGGCCACGATCAAGATGCTGCTTCCGCCACTACATGCCGGCAGGGGCAGCGATTCGGCGACCGAGCACGCCGTCGCCATCAAGGCGATGACGGCCGCCAAGGCGATGACGACGAGATGGTTCGACCGCATCATCAGATCAGCCCGATGTCGGAGAGGTTGCCGACGAAGATCGCGACCAGGGCCAAGGCCACCAACAGCACCCAGACGGTCAGTCCCAGACGACGCCACGACCAGCGTTGGATGGCGACCGGCTCGCGATCGGGCGCCAGCTCACGGAACCGATCGAGCAAGGCCCG
>JBPCTQ010000174.1:0-9393 GCA_051011595.1 Acidimicrobiales bacterium | reverse complement strand
GGCCATCTCGATGCCGCCATCGAGATGGGCGACACCGACGCCGGCCGGCGAGCCACCTACGGGGCATCGGCCGGCGACGACGCCCACCCCGAGCCCTACCTGTACGTGGGTCCGTGGGGCGAAATCGACGCCGATGATCCGGCGTGGAACGACCAGCACTTCACCGGTGCGAGCCTGCCCTACGACGAGCTGTGTGCGGCCCCCGACCCCCGCCAGCTCGCCCTCCAGTTCTCCCGCGACGCCCTCGCCCGCCTCTGACCCGCCTGCGACCCAAATTGCGTCACTTGTACGCACAGGAGCAGATCAACTGACGCCAGAACCGTGGATGGCCGTGTTGACCATCGCCACCAGCTCGATCGGGCGCTCGACATAGAAGCGCCAGGTGAACTCGAGCATCGTCCAGCCGGCCAGGCGCAGCCGAGTCAACCGTTCCCGGTCGGTTTCGAAGGCCTCCGCGTTGAGATGATGGGCCTTGCTCTGCAGTTCGATACCCACCTTGGCCTCCGGGTACGCCAGGTCGAGGTGGATCGTCCAGGGAAACAGGCCAGCCACGGGGTGCTGCAACTCTGGTGGGCCCACACCCGAATCGGTCAACAAGGTGGCCACCAATCGCTCGAACCGGCTCTGCGGAATCACCTTGTCGCCATACCTCGCGTCGAGAACCTCCCGGAACGCACCGCAACCATCGCGACCCCGCCGCGAGTGCGACACCAACGTTCCGTAGAGCCGGGGCCAATCGGTCAAGCGACGACGCAGCGCGCAGTCAATGGCCGCTTCCACCCGACGAACTCCGACGACGGCACCGAGGTCGAGCAGCGTCCGGTCGATTCCGGTGGTGGCAATGCCTCGTTTCCTCGAAGGCCTCGCCAGTTCGAGATCGGTCGCCTCGTGTACACGGGCATGGATGAGTCGTCGCGGGCGGCGATGCCGGATCACCACGATTTCGGGCCGACCTCGGCTGAACCCATCAAGCTCCCACAACACCGCGGCACTGCGATGACTGGCGAGTGCTCCATCGCCTCCGCAGAACACCGCCGCGGTCAGTCCCGACTCCCAGGTGAAGGGATGGCCGGTGATCCGGAACACCCCGCGAGCGCGGCGCCGCCAGCGACCGGTGCGAACGCGGTAGCTCACATGGTTGCGAGTACCACCGGCGGCTTGCACCTGCGACCAGGTGACGAACCCGTGCTGGGATTGTGCAATGTGGGCGATTGCGGCGTCGAACATGGCGCCCTCCGATCTCGATGACCGGGGGAAGCCACTCGTGCGCCACGGTATCGATACGGCCTGCCCGACCCGCCCCTGACCCAAATTGCGTCACTTGTACGCACAGGATCAGCTTCAGGAACGCAATTTGCCAGCTCGACGCAGGGTCAGGGGGCGAGGGCTTGGCGCAGGCCCTGGGCCTCGACGAGTTCCTCGAGATGCGCCGGCGGCTCGCCGACGGTCAACTCGTCATAGCGGGCCAGCTGGCGGCGGGCCTCGTCCCGGCGATCGAGCGAGTTGTACAGGAACGCCAGGTACACGTAGCTGTCGGGATAGTCGGGATCGATCTCGATGGCCGCCAAAAGGTGGGTCTCGGCCCCTTCGGCCAACTCCGGTGCGTCGACCGACGCTCGGGCCAGGATCCAGCCCCGGTAGGCACGAGGGGCAGGATCATCGGGATCGGCCTCGATGAGCTCGTCGAGAAAAGCCAAGGCATCGGTGATACGACCCTGCTCGCCGTACAGCTCGGTGGTGCGCTCGCGCAGGCGACCATCGGCCACCAGTTGGCGCATCAGGGCCGGGGGTTCCACAGCTGCGAACACCACCAGATGCTCGGCCGCATCATCGGCCTCACCCTGGTTGACCGCCACCACCGCCGAGAAGACCCGAGCATCGGGGTACTCGCCGTCGATGGCCACCGCTTCGGCCAGATCGTCCGACGCCGCCTCCGGGTCGCCCTGTTGCCACCGGAGCCAGCCCCGATAGGTGAAGGCCTCCACGTTGGCCGGTTCGATCTCGAGCACCTCGTCGTACCGTTCGATGGCCGCGTCGAGATCACCGGCCGCGGCCATCTCGCCGGCGTCGAACAACAGGACCCGACTGTTCTGGCGGATGTCGCCGCTGCCCACCTCGCCGGCCCCGCGTGATCCCGAAGCCTGGGCGATCAGCACCCCGGCCACCACACCCAGAGCCAGGACACCCACCGACCACAACACCACCCGACCCCACGATCGCGTCGGGGGTTCGTCGGAGGCGGGCTCGGGTTCCTCCCCGTCGGCATCGGCGGCTCGTAGCACCGCCGCGGCACGCGCCGTGTAGTCGTCGCGCAGGGTCTGGTAGTCGGCTTCGTCGAGGTCGCCGGCTTCGTATTCGGCGTCGAGATCATCGAGCGAACGCAGCAGGTGGCGCCGCTCCTCGTCGAGCTCGGTCATCGGCGGCGGGCCCGCTCGACCAGGTCGACATCGTCGGCCGAGGCCTCTTCGACCGGTATCTGCTGCCACCGACGGAAGACCACGACCAGCCCGGCCAGGGCGGCGGCACCCACCACAACCGGCAGGATCCACACCAGGCCGGTGAACCCCGACCGCGACGGGTTGAGGTCGATACCCGGGAACCGTCCGACCAGGTAGGCGGTGATCTCGTCGTCGCTCTGGCCCTCGTCGACGCGCCGCCGAATCTCGGCCCGGATGCTGCGGGCTATGGGAACATCACTCTCGGCCACCGACTGGCCCTGGCACACCGGGCAGGCGTAGCGATTGGCCAGCGAGTAGGCCCGGTCGGCGTTGGTGGAAGGGGGCCCGTCGACGGTGGCGCCGTAGACGAACACGCCGCCGCCCACGATTAGCGCCATCACCCAGGCCAGCGTGCGGATCCTCATGCCGAGCCCGACAGATCACGGATCGCGGCCTGGAGGTCGTCGGCGGTCACCCCGCCGGTGACATGGGCCGCCACCCGGCCGTTGGGGGCCACGATGAACGATTCGGGCACCTGGGCGACCGACCAGTCGATGGCCAGGGTGTCGTCGAGCAGCACCGGCCAGTCTCCTCCGTTGTCGGCGAAGAACTGGGCCACGTTCTCGGCGCTGTCGTTGAAGGCGATGCTCACCACGGCCACCTCGTCGGGATCCGAGGCCTCCGCGAACACCACCAGCTCGGGATGCTCGTTCACGCAGGGGGCACACCACGTGGCGAAGAAGTTCACGATCACCCAGCGTCCCCGCAGGGCATCGAGATCGAACGACTCGCCGTTGCTGTCGACAGCCACCATTTCGGGGGCCAGTGTGCCCACCTGATCACTGCCCGCTTGGCCACCACCGGTGTCGCTGGTGGCCAACAACAACACGAACAATACGACGATGACCCCGACGGGGATCGCCACCCACAGGGCCTGACGGTTCATACCGGGACCGGGTCGGCGTCGGCCGTGGGGACCGGGGCCGAGACCGGAGACGTCGGTCGACGGCGGCGGCCGGGGAAGGCGGCCAACACACTGCCGAGCGCCATCACCCCGCCACCGATCCACAACCACATGATGAGCGGCTGGACGGTGACCCGGATCTGCACGGCCCCGGTGTCCTGCACCTGGATCAGCGACAACGACACGTCGTTGGTGAAGCTGGTCCGCACCGACGGCGTTCCGATGGTCTGGCCTCCACCCGGGAAGGTGCTGATCCCCGGCGCGTAGACCCCGTCGTCGTCGACCTGCACCAGCGCACGGACCTCGGTGCGATCCGGCTCGATCACATCCTCCAAGCCGATGAAGACGATCTCGTGGCCGGCCAGGGTGGCGGTGTCGCCCGGCTCCATGAGGAACTCGCCCTGGCGGACGTAGGCGTTGGAGGCGGCGAAGGCCACGGCGATGAGCACCACACCGATGTGCACGATCATGCCGCCATTGGTGCGGCCCACCAGCCCTCGCCATCCCTGGCGGCGGGTGGCCAGCACCACCTGCCGCAGTGCGGACCCTCCGGCGAAACCACCGAGGAAGAACGCCAGGAGGGGTCGCCAACCATGGGCTCCCACCAGGACGGCGCCCAGCATGGTGGCGACGCCGATCCAGAACGGCACCAGCAGCCGCTGCGACAGGGTCTCGAGGTTGGTCTTGCGCCACGGCAACGCCGGCGCCACCGCCATCAGGAACAACAGGGTGAACCCGATGGGGGCGGTCATCCGGTCGAAGTACGGATTCCCCACCGAGATCCGGCCGCCGTCGAACGCCTCTTTCAGCAACGGGAACACCGTGCCCAACAACACCACGAAGGCAAAGGCGGCGAAGAGCACGTTGTTGGCCAGAAAGGCGGCCTCGCGCGACAGCGGGCTGTCGATGCGGCCCGGTGAGCGCAGCTCGTCGCCGCGCCAACCGATGAGCCCGACGGTGACCAGCACGATGACGGCGAAGAACCCCAGCAGCAGCGGACCGATGTCGGATTCGCTGAACGAATGCACCGAGTCGAGCACCCCCGAGCGGGTGAGGAAGGTGCCGAGAATGGTGAGCGAGAACGTGGCGCAGACCAACGACAGGTTCCACACCCGCAGCATGCCCCGCCGCTCCTGCACCATCACCGAGTGGAGGAACGCCGTGCCGGTGAGCCAGGGCAGGAAACTGGCGTTCTCGACCGGGTCCCAGGCCCAGTACCCACCCCAACCCAGCACCTCGTAGCTCCACCAGGCCCCCAGCACGATGCCGACGGTGAGAAACGCCCAGGCGAACAGCGTCCAGCGGCGGATCTCGAGCAGCCAGCCCTCACCCACCCGCGCGGTGACCAGGGCCGCGATGGCGAAGGCGAAGGGCACGGTGAACCCCACGTACCCCACGTACAACACCGGTGGATGGAAGGCCATCAACGGGTGGTTCTGGAGCAGCGGATTGGGTCCGTCCCCTTCGAATCCCGGCGGCGGCGACCAGGTGGCAAACGGGTTGGCCGGCTCGACCATCAAGAAGAAGAAGAAGGCGGCCACCACAAAAAGGGTGATCATCGCCCAACCCACCAGCGGGTCACTCAACCGATCACGGAACTTGGCCATCACGGCCACCACATACCCGGCCAGCACCAGCCCCCACAGCAGGATCGATCCCTCCAGGGCCGCCCACAACGCGGCGAAGTTGTAGAGCGGCGGCGTGGAGGGACTGCCGTTCTCGGCCACGTACAGCAGTTCGTAGTCGCGGGTGAACAGCGCTCGCTCCATCACCACGAACGCCACCACCGCCGCCACCAACAACACCAGCGAGAAGGGGCGGGCCAGCTTCATCAGGTCCGGTCGACCACGAACGATGCCCACCAGGACCGACACCGCTCCCAGGACCGATGCCACCAAACCGACAAGAATGGCGAACGAGCCGATGTCGGCGTTCACTGCCCGCCCTGCTCGGCGTCGCTGATTCGTTCGTCGTTCTCGTTGCGGTAGTCCTCGTCGTGTTTGACCCGCAGGGTGTCGCTGGCGAAGTACCAGCCGTCGTTGGCCCCTTCGGCGAACTCCACGTCGTCGGTGGACGTGACCGTCCACTGGCCCTCGAGGAACACGGGAACACCGGGTTGGAACAACGCCGTGGGGTCACTGCCGGTGTGAACGACATCGACGACGGCATCTTCGAACTGCACCGAGAAGTACACAGCCGTGCGCCCCTCGAACTCACCGTCGATGATGCTGCCCTCGATCGGCGACCCGATGAGGCGGAATCGGTCGTCGCCCAGCTCCTCGCGCTGCTCCAGCGCCTCGTCGGCCTCGTACACGAACAACGATGCGCCCCGGACCAACACGAACAAGACCACGGCGATCACCGCCAGCACGACCAGCACCAACGCAGTGGACCACCAGCGTCGACCGGCGCGCGGCGGCCGGGGGGTGAGCTCGGTGGTGTCAGTCATCGCTGGTCATCCACCGCCGACGATCGGGCGGCACCATGGCCGCCAGCCGACGACCGCGGACGACGAGGCTGACGGCATACAGAGAGAACACGGTGAGACCGATGATCCATCCCACGATCACGTAACTCACGTCAGACCTCCGCCCCTTCGGCCCGGCGGTCGTCGAGCGCTCGCTGCAGGCCGGATCGATCGACTTCGCGTTCGAGCCACGCCACCCGGAACCGGTGGATCAGGAACCACACCATCAGCAACGAGCAGGTGAGAAAACCCAAGAACGTGGCGAAGGCGTTGATGTCGGAGATCTTGCCTTCGATGAGGGTGGACTTCTGGTGCAGGGTGCGGTTGGACCACCACTCCACCGAACGATTGACGATGGGGATGTTGACCAGGGCCACCAGGGCGACGATGGCGGCCTGTTTCGACCGAGTCTGGGGGTCGCCCGGCACTTGGCGAAGGGCGAGGTACCCCACGAACATCAAGAACAGGATCAGCGTGGTCACCAGCCGGACGTCGCCCCAGTCCCAGTAGGTACCCCAGGTGGGTCGACCCCAGAGCGAGCCGGTGACCAGGGTGAGCCCGCAGAAGACCAGGCCCACCTCGGCCGCCGCGTGGGCCAGCACGTCACCGAAGACCGAGCGTTTCCACAGGAACATCACGCTGCCCACCCCGGCGATGAGGAAGGGCACGTATTCGATGATGGCCACCGGGACGTGCAGATAGAACAGGCGGACGGCGTCGCCTTGTTGATCATCGGGTTCGCTCCACCAGAAGGCGGCGCACAACAGCAGACCCATCGAGATCAGCGCAGCGCTTCCGATGACGCGGGTGACGGTGGATCCCGTCGCGGATTCGGGGCTCACGATTCCTCCAGCAGCACGCCGTAGGCGAGGATTCCCAGTACCAGGTAGATCACCGCAAACAGCCCCAGAACGCCAAGCCAGGCCCATCCGTCGACCGCCGAGGTTCCGAAGGCATCACCGAAGGCTCGGGTGGCGGCAATCAACACCGGGGCGAGAACAGGTAGCAACAACACGGGCAACAGCGTGTCACGAACCCGAAGGTTGACGACCAGCGCCCCGTAGAGCGCGCCGGCGGCCGCCACGCCGATGGCCGCCAGCAGCCCGGCCACCAGGGCCAACCCGAAACGTTCGGGCTCGGAGTCGTAGAAGACCACCACGGCCACGGCCAGAAAGACCTCGATCACCAACACCTGGGCGGTCAAGGCGAGGGCCTTGCCCAGAAAGATCGAGGCCGGGTCCACCCCCGACAGCCGCAGGGCATCGAGCGCCCCATCGTCGACCTCGAGGGCGAAGGCCCGTTGCACCGCCAGGATCGCAGCGAACAGCACCGTGACCCAGAACAAACCCGGCGTGAAACGGCGGAGCGCATCGCTCGATGCGTCGAGGGCGAAAGCGAACAACACGACCACGATGAGGGCGAACGGCAGCACCTGGGTGGCAAGCACCCGGCTCCGACGCTCGATGCGCATGTCCTTGGCCGCAATGACCGTGGCGTCACGCAGCATGGCCCGCCTCTCGAGCGACGCCGCCGGCCACGGTGACCACCCGGGGGTCGAGCCGACCCACCCGATCGAGCTCGTGTGAGGCCAACAAGACAGTGGCCCCTGACGCGCCGGCGTCGCGGATGAGGGTGTCGACGATGTCACGGCCGCTCTGGTCGAGCCCCGCGTGGGGTTCGTCGAGCAACCACAACTCGGGCCGGCGGACCACCACCGAGGCCAACGCCGTCCGCTTCTTCTGGCCGGCCGAGAGCCGGTCTACGGACACATCGTGGAGGCGAGATGCCACGCCCAGCCGGTCGAGGGCCGCCATGGCCTCATCGGTACCCGCCCCGGCCAGTCGGGCCCAGAAGGTGACGTTCTCGGCCACGCTCAGGTCGCCGTAGAGCCCGCTGCGATGGCCCACCAGTCCCACACGGCGGCGGACGGCCCGCCGCTCGGTGTGCAGGTCGTGGCCCAACACCTCGGCCGAACCTTCGGTCGGGGCCACCAGACCGGCACACAACCGCAACAGCGTGGTCTTCCCGGCCCCGTTGGGGCCCTGGAACAACACGACCTCGCCGGGCTCGACCACCAGGTCGACACCCGCCAACGCGGGAAAGTGGCCCAGCAGGGCAACAACCTGGTGCAGACGGACGACAGGCACCCATCCACGCTAGTGCGGAGGTGCATCAACAAAGCAGCGCCGGTGGCCGATACTGGCACCATGCGCGCTTCCCACGTGGTCGGCTACCTCGGCCGCGTCCTGATCGGCCTGGCCATCGTGATGCTGCTGTTCGCCGCCTATCAGCTGTGGGGAACCGGCATCCAGGAGGCGCGGGCCCAGAACGCGCTGGAGGACGAGTTCGCCGACGTGTTGGCATCGGCCGACACCATCGGCGATCCCGCGGCCGGCCCGGCCGTCACCGTCGCCCCCGATACCGCCACCCCGTCGGTGTCGACCCCCACCTTCGACCCCGAAGTGGCCCGTTTGTTCTTTCCCGACGGCGGCGACCCGATGGCCCGCATCACCATCCCCGGTATCGGTGTCGACAAGGTGGTGGTCGAAGGTGTGCAGGTCGAGGATCTTCGCCAAGGCCCCGGGCACTACACCTCCACCCCGATGCCCGGCCAGCCCGGCAACGCCGCCATTGCCGGGCACCGCACCACCTACGGTGCACCGTTCCACAAGATCGACGAGCTGAACCCGGGTGACGAGATCCAGGTCCAGACCTTTCAGGGCACCTTCACCTACCGGGTCCTGCCTCAACCGGTGCAGAGTTGGGATGGTGGTTTCTGTGCGGCACGCGACCGCGAGCTCGAGGATCAGCGGGCCAACGCCCTGGCCGGCTCCGGAGCCACCGTGGCCCAATCCCTGCCCGACGATTTCGCCCTCGGGGCCATCGACGGCATGACGTTCTTCGATTCTCCCGTCGTGCTCGACGGCGGCGTCGACGAGGAAGTGTTCGCCGTCGATGCACCCGGCAACTTCGTGGTGAGCCCCGACCAACGGTGTGTGCTCGACGACTTCGGCGACGATCGGCTGACCCTCACCGCCTGTCATCCCAAGTACAGCTCCCGCCAGCGCATCGTGGTCCAGGCCCTGCTGGTGTCGGCCCCGGCTACGGCTCCGGTGCTGGCCCCGCCGGTCGATGTCGACGAAGGGCTCGGCGCCGACGAGGGACTGGGGGCCGACGAAGTGCCTCCCACCAGCGTGTCCGACGCCGACGATGACGAGAGCGCCGTTGGTGGGGGTCCCGGCGCAGGCCCGGTCGATCCCGCCTCCGCCGAGGACCTCAACGCCGGTCTGGGTTGGAGCTGGGAGTTCCTGGGCGCCGCGCTGGCATGGACGGCGCTCGGTCTCGGTATCTTCGGCGCCATGATGATCGCCGCCTCGCGCTGGCGCCGGCTGCCGGCCTACGCCATCGCCGCCCTACCCCTGGCCCTGGTGATGTTCCTCGCTTTCGAGCAGATCGACAAGATCCTGCCGGCCATCTGATGAAGCGCGTCCTATTCGAGGTGGCGGCCGTGGTGGCAGTCGTAC
>JBPCTQ010000173.1:0-28069 GCA_051011595.1 Acidimicrobiales bacterium | reverse complement strand
GACTCCGTCGTCGAGAGTGTCGACCTGGGAGTAGAAGAGGCTCGCACCCTTGCTGCGGTGCTCACCGACCTCGGGTTCTCGCGCACCCGCGGATCGATGGGAGCCGTGATCGATGGCCGCATGGCCGTGGACTGGGTGGCCGTGCCCGACGGGTTCGAAGCTCGCACCATCGAGGACCTGGCCATCCGCTCGCAAACCGGGGCCAGCGTCGTTGCGGTGATCCGCGATGGCGACGTCGATCCGACGCCTCAGCCCGGACGCGTGATCGAGAGCCGCGACACGGTGGTCGTGATCGGCACTCCCGACGCCATCGAGGGTGTCTTCAACCTGCTCGCCGCCTGATGATTGTCGCGGCCGGCGGCGACGCCCTGCTGCTGGCCGAGCTGGGGGCGGTCATCTTGGCCTGCGGCCTGCTCGCCCGGCTGGCCGGCCGTCTGTCGCTGTCACCGATCCCGTTCTATCTCCTGGTCGGACTGCTGATCAACGAATCGGCGCCCCTGCACGTCGACGCGGGGCGAGAGTTCATCGAACCGGCCGCCGCCATCGGGGTGGTGTTGTTGCTGTTCACACTCGGCCTCGAGTACACCCCGACCGAACTCACCAGCGGCCTCCGTACCAATTGGTTGGGCGGACTGGTCGATCTGGTGGCCAACGGCGCGCCCGGATACGTGTTCGGCGTACTGCTGGGGCTCGATGCACCACAGTCGCTCGCCCTGGCGGGTGTCACCTACATCTCGTCGTCGGGGATCATCGCCAAACTCCTCGGTGACCTGGGTCGCACGGGTAACCGCGAGACGCCGATCGTGCTGTCGATCCTGGTCATCGAGGACCTGGTCATGGCCTTCTACCTGCCCTTGCTGGCGGGTGTGCTCGCGGGGGGTTCCACCGGATCCACCGCCGCGTCGGTGGCGCTGGCCGTGGCGGCGGTGGTGGTCGTGCTGCTGGGCAGCATGTGGGGAGGACCGACGCTGAGTCGGCTGGTGTTCGCCCGTTCACCCGAAGTGCTGTTGCTCACCGTGCTGGGACTGGCCCTGCTGGTCGCCGGCGCGGCCGAAGCCCTCCAGGTATCGGCCGCGGTGGGGGCGTTCCTCGTGGGTATCGCTCTGTCGGGTGAGGCCGCCGAACGGGCCGAGCCGCTGCTCATGCCACTGCGCGACGTGTTCGCCGCGGCCTTCTTCTTGTTGTTCGCGCTCGAGATCGACCTCACCGCCATCCCTGAAACGATCGGCCCTGCACTGGGCCTGGCCCTGGTGACCTCCGCCACCAAACTGGGCACGGGTTGGTGGACTGCTCGTCGGGCCGGCATCGCCAACCGGGGCCGCTGGCGGACCGGCGCCACCCTCATCGCCCGCGGCGAGTTCTCCATCGTCATCGCCGGTCTGGCCGTGCTGGCCGATCCCACCTCGCGCATCGGCGCGGTGGCCGCCAGCTACGTCCTCATCCTCGCGCTGGCCGGCCCGATCGCCGCCCGGTACAGCGACGAGGCGGTGGCCTGGTTCATGCGCCGGCGAGTCGCTCCGGCTGTCTGAGGCGATTGCCGCTTCGACCTCCGGACCAGGCCTCCCCCAACCGATCCACCGACCACACCGTCGGGGAAAACACATCCTCTGTGCACCGCTGACTGACACCGGCCGACCCACTTCTTCCCCCAAACCTCGAGTTCCACAACGACGTGCACTCGCCGTTCCACCCCTGCATCAAGCCCGCCGGCGCCATCTTCGACATGACCGACCCGTGCCACCAGGAGTCGAGCTTGGACCCACCCGCCGGGATCGCTCCTGACCGCGACGCCGAACAACCCGGCTTCTTCTGCCCGTTGGTGCAGGTGAACGCTCAGTTGGCCACCGACAGCTGAGCCACCCGGCGGTGTTTCTACCGATTGGCTGGAACCGCGGCGCCCGCTGCGGTGCAGGCGCAAACGGACGACCGTCGATCACGCCGGGCGGCGCATGGCGAACCACTCGAGCAGTGTGTCGTCCCAGGCGTCAGGGGCGACGGGCGTCTCGGTGGTGTCGCCCCCTCGCCTGATCTTCAAGCGATCGGCCAACAGCGTCACCCGGTCGGGTCCTCCGTCGAGGAGCCGGGTGGCGAAGGGTTGGTGCACCCAATGCAGATCGTCGGCGGTCTGGAGGTGTTGTGAGGCGGCGTCGAAGTCCGCCATCTGGCGGGACACCCGCGTGAACCGATACTGCGCAGCCGGGAAACCATCGTCGTGGCGGGTCAGCGTCAGCCCTTGCGCCCCGTCGATCAGCTCGAACACACCGGTGCCCCCGTCCTGGGGACCACGCCGATTGAGCGCCAGCGGCACCATGAAACTGTCACCAAACCCCACATCGACCAACCACGGCTCGTCGAGCATGACCTCCACCGTCAGATGGTCGATCGCCGCACTGGGGCCGTTCAACAACACCGCCGCACCGAGCCGAGTGACGTCGAATCCGATTACTTCGAGGAGCGCAGCGAAGGCACCGTTGGTCTCGAAACACCACCCGCCCCGGCGGGCATCGACGATCTTGGCCACCGACCATGCCGTATCGGTGCGCACGCCCAGTCGGTGAAAGACGTACAGATTCTCGAACGGCACGCTCGACAGGTGCGCTCGCTGGAGAGCGGTCAGCGTCTCGAGATCGACACCGATCGGGCCATCGAAGTTGATGCGATCGAGGTACCGATCGACGTCCATGGTCCCGAACGCTACCGGGCGGGCCGGTCGGCCTCGCCCGTCAGGGCACCCGTCGGTCCGCGCTCAGCCGGTGAAGGTGGGCTGGGCCGCCGTGGGTGGTTCCGGCTGCGTGGGTGGCAGGGTGGTTTGGGGTGACACCGTCGGTGGCGGCGGCTCGGTGGTTGTCGGGGGCAGCGTGGTGCCGGGCGGCTGCGTCGTGGTCGGCGCAATCGTGGTGGTGGGGGGCGGCTGCAGCTCGCACTCGAAGTGCAGGAAGAACCCGCCACTGCTGATGCCATCGGGACCCAACCGCACCGCGGCCACCACGGTCTCGCCCAGTACCAACTCCCCCTCACCGATGAAGATGGTGCCCGGCATTGTCTCCACATCGCTGATCGTCAGCGTCTCGCCACCACTGGTGAGCAAGATGTCGGTACCCGAGTGCGCCGACGCGTTGTTCTCGACCTCGACCCGGATGCCACACGATGTGCCCTGGAACTCCGGTTCGACCTCCTCGTTGGCGATCTCGATGACCGCACCCGGGGGTCCGTCGACACGGGTGTATTCGATGACCACGTCGTGGATGGCGCCGGCCGAGCCGGAGAACCACAACACCGCGGCCCCAGCCGCGATCACCCCAGCCAGGGTGAGTAGTCCGATGCGAGCAGCCATGTCGTACCTCTGGGTAGCAGGGAGATCCAGGGCCGAACGGGTCCGCCCTGCGACCAATCAATACGCTCGGGCACCGTCGATCCAGTGACCTACGTCCCGTTGCGTCCGGCGCCGGAGCGCACGGCTACGGTCGGGAGCCCGTCGAGGTCGACATTGCCAGGAGCCCACCCATGACCGTCGTGCGCATCAACGCCATCACTGTCCCGGCCGACGCCGGCCCCGAGCTCGAGAATCGATTCCGCCACCGGTTGCATTCGGTCGACGAACAGCCCGGTTTCGAAGGGTTCGAACTGCTGCGGCCGACAGCCGACACCGAGTCGCGATGGTTCGTGGTCACCCGCTGGGCCTCCGACGACGCGTTCCGGGCCTGGGTCGACTCGGCCGGTTTCGGCCAGAGCCATGGCAACAGCGAACGGGCGGCGGTGGCCACCGGTGCCGATCTGCTGGAGTTCGACGTGGTGCTGTCCTCCACTGACCCCGCCCCGGAGTGATGCGTCGGCCGACCCAGGCAAGGGGCTGATCGCCGTGCCCGACAACCGGCCGATGTGACAGAGTGCCGGATGGCCGATTCGATCGTCATGTCAGCCGAGGAACGCGACACCTTCCTTCGTGATGTTCACACCGGGATCATCTCGATCGCCGACGGTGACCGGGGTCCGCTGGCGGTGCCGATCTGGTACCGGGTCGATGCCGATGGCGATGTGCTGATGCTGACACCCACCTCGTCGCGCAAGGCTCGCCTGTGTTCAGTCGGGTCGAGGATCTCGCTGACCGTCCAGAACGAGGAGCTGCCGCCGAGCTACGTCTCGGTGGAAGGGCCGGTGACAAGCATCGAAGCGGGCTCCATCGATGACGCCACCACCATGGCGGCCCGCTATCTGGGCGACGAGATCGCCGCGGCCTACGTGGAGATGACCCGGGGCGCTGACGAAGGGGCCGATGAGCTCCTCATCCGCATGCGCCCCGAGCGCTGGTACTCGGGCGACTTCGCCAAGCGTCATGGCTGATTGCCCGAAATTGCTATCGTGACGCGCGCTCAGCGCGCGTGAGGGCAGCAATTTCGGATGAGTGAGGCGGGGAGGGTGGGTTGAGCAACTATTCACAAGGCCCGGGTTGGTGGCAGGCGTCCGACGGCCGCTGGTATCCACCCGAGAGCAACCCCACCTACCAGCAACCGCCAACGGCCGCGCCGCCCCAGCCGGGCTACGGCGCCGGGGGTTTCCCGGTAGAACACCCCAAAGGAACCACCGTGTTGATCCTCGGCATCTGCAGCCTGGTGGTGTGCGGCATTCTGGGCCCGGTGGCCTGGGCCATGGGCAACACCGCGCTGGCCGAGATCGATGCCGCGCCCGGCCGCTACTCGAACCGCGGCAACGTGGTGGCCGGTCGTATCTGCGGCATGGTGGCCACGGCGTTCATGGCCCTGGCTGTGGTCGGGGTCATCATTCTGGTGATTGCCGCGGCCGGCAGTTCCACCACCTGAGCACGCCGGCCGTTTGGCTCAGTCGGCGGAGCGCTTCTTCATCACGGCTCCGACGATGGCCGACACGATGAGCAACACGATTCCGACCTTGACCAGGGTGTGCAGGCCATGACGGGCCGCTTCGGAGGCCTCGGCCACCGACTCGGCCATCCCCAGACCCTCCTGGACCACACCCAGCGCCGACTGCACGCCGGCGATATCGGCCTCGGCCGCTTTGATCGTATCGACACCCATCAGTGCCCTTCCTTGTTCACATTTCGGCGATTTCGTCGCCGTGCACGGTGAGGCCGTAGATGACCAGACCGTCGATGATCAACACCAACCACGACCAGGCCGGGTAGACCGACATGAAGGCCATCTGGGCCACGATGTTGAGGCTGGCGCCGACGATCCCGAGGATGCGGGCCCACAGGTCGCCGTTGAAGATTCCCATGGCCACCACCACGCCAAGGGCACCGAAGATGAGATAGATGATCCCGACCGTGGTGAGATCGAAACGAATCACCGAACGAGGTGCGATCACGATCCACTCGTCCTTCAGCAACAACGTGATGCCGTACAACAGGTTGGCGGCGGCGGCCACCGCCGTGATCACACCGGCGAACACCACCCATCCACTGGTGGATTGACGAGGCATGCTGGACGTGGTCACGAGGGCTGCTCCTGAGGTGAAGCCGGACCGGGACCGACCCCGGTCGGGCGATCTGGCCGGCGAACCATATTGATCACCGGATCGCCGCCGCCACCGGCGCGATGGCGGCATCGAGTTGTTGCCGGCGGGTGTTGTAGGTCTGGGTGGCACTCTGTATGAGATCACCCTGCTCGGCGGCGTCGGGGCCCAGCCGCAACGTGACGAGTGTGTCCATGGCGCCTCGCTGGGCGGCCACCGCCTGGCCCAACCCACGCAGGGCGGTGTCGGTGGTGCTGTCACCGGTGCTGGTGGTGGCGATCCGAGCTTCGAGATCGACCATTCGTTGTCGGACGTCGTTGGTGGCCGATCGCAGCTGGTCGCCGTCGGTGTGGCGGAGCGCCTCGAGGCTGCCCGAGTCGTGGATCCACTTACTGGTTCCCGCGATCTCCCCGAGTTGGCGACCGGCCAGAGACGCCGCCGCGGCCTTTTCTTCGCTGTGGCGAGTAGCCATGGTGACCGCGCCCACGATGATGGCGAAGGCCGCCACTCCCAAGATGGCGATGAGGACCCAGTCCTCGGTGGTGAGACCCGACTCGGTGGTGGCCTCCGGGGAGGTGCTCCCGCTCGACCCACTGTCGGTGGCCGCTCCGTCGCCACCCGAGCTGTCATCGCTGCTCGAACTGTCGTCACCCGACGAGCTGTCGTCGGAAGAGCTGTCGTCGCCGCTCGAACTGTCGTCACCCGACGAGCTGTCGTCGGAAGAGCTGTCGTCGCCGCTCGAACTGTCGTCGGACGAGCTGTCGTCGCCGCTCGAACTGTCGTCGGACGAGCTGTCGTCGGTGCCCCCGCCCGCCGCGGGCAGCGTGCCGCCGGTGGCCTCGCTCAGCTGCGACTGGGCTTCGCTGCTGCACGCAGCCGCCAGGCCGGCCATGGCGATGGCCGCCACCAACCACCACATGAGTGTGGTCGTACGGCGCGGCCGCGGGGCCTCTGGGTCACGACGAAAGGGAATACGCATGTCTACCTCGGGTGGAAGGGCAGTGGGGCCGGTCAGCTGTCGATGACGCGAGCCTTGGCTCTGCTGTACTCGTCGTCGGTCAACGCACCGGAGCTGTGCATGTCGGCCAACTTGGACAACTCGTCGGCTTGGTTCCCCGACGTCCCGGCCGTCTGGCGTACGTAGTCCTGGAATGCCGCCTCGTTGGCCTGGGCGTTGTCGACCGCTCGTTGGTTCATCTTGCCGCCGTTGACGATGAGGTACAGGAAGACCCCCAGGAAGGGAAGGATGATGATGGCGATGGTCCAGAGTGCCTTCCCCCACCCCGACAGGTCATCCGACGAGAAGATGTCGGCGAACACGGTGATGATCAGCCATATCCACAAGACGAACAGGGCGAACCACAGGATCGACCAGAACACCTGGCCAGTTCCCCACTCTGCTGCCAACATCATCACGCACTCCCTGGGTTGTCCGATGTCGAGCGATCGCCGGCCCGACCATGCCCATCATGGTGCAGGCGTCGACATCCGAGCCAGTCTTCGGCCCCAACTCACCCGGGTGATTCTCACCCGCCGCACCACCGTCCGGCGATCGATTCAGCCGGCCAGAGGCGGTTCGAGGCCAGCGGCCACGGCCCCCCTCACCTGTTCGTCGAACGAGCGGACATGGCCCTCAACAAGGTCGGCCGCCCTTTCACCATCACCCAGCCGCAGGGCGTCGAGGATGGCGCGGTGTTCGGCCACCGCGTCGTGCATGTCGGCCACGTCGGCCAGGTACATGTGCCACAGTCGATCACTCTGGGCATACAACGCGTCGAGGGTGTCGACCAGGAACCGGTTGCCGGCCGCCGACCACATGATCTCGTGACAGGCTCGATCGGCCGCCAACAAATCGCTCTTGGGTGATCCACGACCGATGGCCAGGGCCTGGTCCATGGCGGCCCAGTGCGAGTCATCACCCCGGGCGGCCGCCAATCGGGCCGCGTAGGGCTCCATCACCGCCCGAGTCTCGTAGAGCAGCGACAGCTCGGAGACGTCGATACCGGTGACGAACACTCCCTTGCGGGGGACGACCACCACGAACTGCTCGCGAGCCAGGCGCTGCACCGCTTCGCGGATCGGCGTGCGCCCGATCTGCAGCCGGTCGCGCAACTCTTCTTCGCGCAGGATCGCTCCCGGTTCGAACTCGAGATCGATGATCAACCGGCGGAGCTGTTGATAGGCCTGTTCGCTGAGTGAGGTCATGAGCACGGTCTCGACCATCGACAGGCCGACCCAGGTTTGATATACCACATTGATATATCACACTGATATATCACAAGTCGATCACCAGCCCATTCCCCCAGGAGTCCACGTGAGTGACCTTCCCGACCACGCCCGGTGCGTGATCATCGGCGCCGGCATCGTCGGCAACTGCCTCGCCGGCCACCTGGCCCGCTTGGGCTGGACCGACATGGTGTTGCTCGACAAGGGTCCCCTGCCCAATCCCGGTGGCTCCACCGGTCACGCCTCCAACTTCATCTTCCCCACCGACCACAACAAGGAGATGGCGCTGCTCACCCTCGAGAGCCAACGCCAGTACGAGGAGATGGGTGTCAACGCCACCTGTGGGGGTATCGAGGTGGCCCGCGACGAGGAGCGGCTCGAGGAGTTCCGGCGCCGCATGACCTCGGCCAAAGCCTGGGGTATCGAGGCCGAGTTGCTCACTCCGGAGCAGATCAAGGAGCACGTCCCCTTCATCAACGACGAGGTCCTGCTCGGCGGGTTCTACACCCCCAGTGTGTCGGTGGTCGACTCCCTCCAAGCCGGCACCCTCATGCGCGAGGAAGCCTTGGCCGCCGGCGCGCTCACCGTGTCGGCCAACACCGAGGTGCTCGATCTCGAGGTGCACGACGGTGCCATCACCGCGGTGGTCACCGACAAGGGTCGTATCGAGGCCGACCACGTGGCCGTGGCGTGTGGTGTGTGGAGTCCTCGGATCGCGGCCATGGCCGGGGCCAACATCCCCCTCACCCCTGCGGTCCATCAGATGGCCGATGTCGGACCCATCGACATCCTCCAGGAGAGCAACGCCGAGGTCGCCTATCCCATCGTCCGCGACATGGACACCTTTTGTTACGAACGCCAGACCGCGGGATCGATGGAAGTGGGCTCCTACGCCCACCGGCCCATCTTCCACCACCCCGACGACATCCCGTCGATCGAGCAGTCGGCCCTGTCGCCCACCGAGCTGCCCCTCACCTTCGACGACTTCGACGAGCAGATGGAACAGGCCATCGAGTTGATGGAGATGCTCGGTGAAGCCGAGATCAAATACGCCATCAACGGGCTCCTGTCGCTCACCCCCGACGCCATGCCGGTCCTGGGCGAGACGATCGAGGTGAAGAACCTGTGGTCGGCGGCCGCAGTGTGGATCAAGGAAGGCCCCGGCATCGCCCAGCTGGTGGCCGAGTGGATGACCCACGGATACCCCCACATCTGCGACCCGCACGGCTCCGACATCGCCCGCTTCTACCCACACGAACGCACCGAACACCACATCTACGCCCGCTGTGGTGAACACTTCAACAAGACCTATGGGATCGTGCATCCGCGCGAACAGTGGGCCACCGAACGGGGGATGCGACAGAGCCCGTTCACCCCTCGCGAGATCGAGCTCGGGGCCGTGTACTACGACGCCCGAGGTTGGGAACGGCCGCAGTGGTACGAGTCGAACGCACCGCTGGTGGAGAAGTACGCCGACCAGTGCCAGGCCCGGTCGGCGGAATGGGATGCCCGCTGGTGGTCGCCCATCAGCAACGCCGAGCACCTGGCCATGCGCGACGGCGTCGGTATGGTCGACCTCACCGCGTTCAACGAGTTCGACTTCACCGGCCCCGGCGTCGTCGACTACCTGAACATGATGTGTGTCAACAACGTCGACGTGGCCGTCGGGCGATCGATCTACACGCCGCTGCTCACCCCGGCCGGAGGTTTCCGCACCGACCTCACAATCATGCGGCTGGCCGAACAGCACTACCGGGTCATCACCGGAGCCTTCGACGGTGGCCGCGACAAGTACTGGTTCGGCCGCAACCTGCCCGACGACGGTTCGGTCACCTTCACCGACATGACCTCGGCGTTCTGCACGCTGGGCGTCTGGGGTCCCGACGCCGAGAAGGTGCTGGCCAAGGTGGCCACCCTCGAATCGAAGCCGGCCGACGTGTCCCAGGAGGGGTTCCCCTACGGCACGGTGCAGGACCTGCTGATCAATGGGATCCCGGTCACCATGTTCCGAATCTCGTACGTGGGCGAGAACGGTTGGGAGGTCTACACCCGCACCGAACACGGACTGGCCCTGTGGGACGCCATCGCCGCCGCCGGCGAGGAGTTCGACATCATCCCGGTCGGCATCGGTGTCTACGCGGTGAGCGGGCGCATCGAGAAGGGTTACCGGCTCATGGGAGCCGAGCTGGAGAGCGAGTACAACCCGGTGGAAGCCGGGTTGGCCCGACCCCGCGTCAAGAAGGCCGACTTCATCGGGAAGACGGCCTACCTGGCCGCACGCGACGAGGAGCCGGCCGCCATCTTGTGTTCGTTGACGATGTCGGACCAGACCGACAACGAAGGGGTGGCCCGCTACCCCACCGGCGGCAACGAACCCATCCTCACCGCCGATGGCGAACGCATCGTCGACAACAAGGGTCGCATCTCCCGGGTCACGACGGCCGGTCCGGCACCGTCGTTGGGTACCTACCTTCTGTTGGCCTACCTGCCGCCCGAACATGCGGTCGAGGGCAACGAGCTCCAGGTGATGTACATGAACGAACTGTTTCCGGTGACCGTGGCCCGAGTCGGAAGCCAACCACTGTTCGACCCCGACGACGAGCGGATGAAGTCGTGAGGATCCTGGTGTGTGTGAAGCGGGTTCCCGCGCCGGGAGCCCGTATCAGCCTGACCGACGACGAACAGGCGGTCGATGCCGCCTTCTTGGGTTTCACCACCAGCCCACACGAGGAGTGCGCGGTGGAAGCCGCTGTGCAGTTGGTCGAGGCCCATGGTGGTGAGACGACGGTGTTGACCCTCGGCCCGGTCGAGGCCGAGGAACAGCTCCGCTACGCGGTCAGTGTCGGGGCCCACAAGGCCGTGCTGGTGCCCATCGACGAACTCGACTGGGAACCCCAACGAACCGCCCGAGCCATCACCAGGGTGATCCAGGGCCTGGAGGCGACCGACGGCGAGTTCGACCTCATCCTCTTCGGCAACGAGTCCGCCGACTCGGGGGGATTCCAGGTGGGGATCCGGGTCGCCCACGCCCTCGACCGGCCCATGGTCAACGGGGCCAAGGCCATCGAGATCGACGACGGCGCCGCACGAGTGGAGCGGGAGGCCGAAGCCGGACGCGAGCAGTACCTACTCGACCTACCGGCCGTGGTGGGAGTGAAAGAAGGCATCACCTTGCCGCGCTACCCCACCATGAAAGGCCGGTTGGCGTCGAAAAAGGCCGAAGTGGCGACCGTCGAGGCCGACGCCGAGGCCGGAGGCCTGGCCATGGTGCGCCTGCAGCAACCACCCGAACAATCCAGCACCACCACCATCCTGGGTGAGGGTCCCGAGGCAGCGGCTGCCGTGGTCGATCTGCTCGACGAGCTGGGAGTCCTCGGATGATCCTCGTCGTCGCCGAACACGACCGGGGTGTGCTGGCTCCGGCCACCCTGGAGGCCTTGACCGCAGCCCGTCCGCTCGCCGCCGAGCTGTCGGCGGCCATCGAGGTCCTCAGCATCGGTGCCGACGCCGATGGGATCGCCGCCGAGCTGGCCGACCACGGGGCCGAGACCGTGCACCAGGTTCACCACGACCTGCTCCTCGACTACGGGCCCGAGGCATGGGGCGAGGTGGTGGCCCAGGCCATCGAGCGTCTCTCCCCGGCCATCGTGCTGGCGACGGGAACCGATCGCGGGAACGAGGTGCTGGCCCAAGCGGCGGCCCGCCGCGACCTGCCCATGGTGGCCAACGTCGTCGAATTCGGGCCCGGCCCACCCTTCGAGGTGTTGCGGGTGCGGTGGGGCGGGTCGCTGCACGAGCAGGCCACCATCGATGCCCCCGTCGTCGTGGCCACGCTGGCTCATCACACCGTCGAGGCCCAACCGGCCGACACACCCGGAGCCGGTACCGTCACCGAGCTGGTTCCCGAGCTCGACGCACACGTCACCCGGACGATGATTCGCGACCGCGTCGAACGAGCCGCCGGTCTCACCTTGGCCACATCGCCCGTGGTGGTCGGTGGTGGGCGCGGGGTCGGATCACCGGAAGGATTCGGAGCCCTCGAGGACCTGGCCGACCTGCTCGGCGGTGTGGTCGGTTGTTCGCGCGCGGTCACCAACAACGGGTGGCGCAACCACACAGACCAGGTGGGTCAGACCGGAACCCGCATCGCTCCTGAGGTGTATTTCGCCTGCGGGATCTCCGGTGCGGTGCAGCACTGGGTGGGCGCCATGGCTTCCAAGAACATCATCGCCATCAACACCGATCCCGAGGCCAACATGGTGACCAAGGCAGGCTATGCCGTGATCGCCGATCTACACGAGATGGTGCCCGCCATCGTCGAAGAAATCCGCCGACGGCGAGCATGATTTCGCCCCTGTAGAGCGCAAGGGTGCGGTACTCTTCGGCCTCAGAATCAGTGGGGGCCCACGGGCCATGTACAAGGAGACCTCCCGCCGATGGCTGAGTCGGATCTCGGCACCTGCCGGCCCGCCGCTTGGCCGAACACGGCCCCGATCCGGGCCCGTCTCGACGACGATCGAACGATCGTCGTCGACTACGCCGACGACACCCGCCGCCTCCACGCCACGTGGGCCCGCGACTGTTGCTCGTGTCGGGAGTGTCGCATCGAGCAGACCACCGAGTATCGCTACTTGCTCGGCCGGGTCGATCAGCCACCCGAAGCGCTGACGGCTGGCCTCTGTGGGGCCGATGTCGTGATCGAGTGGTCCGACGGACACCACAGCCTGTACTCGCCCGCCCTGCTCCAGGAGATGGTGGGCCAGAGCCGGCGTCGACCCCTCGATCGATCAACCTGGACCAGCGCCGACCAGCTCCCACTGTTCGGGTGCGACCAGGTGCTGTCCGAACCTGGCGCCCAGCTCGAGTTCTGCGACGCGTTCGAACGCCTGGGCGCGGTGCGTGTCAGCGGCATGGGAAGCAACGGTGGTGAGTCGGCTCGTTTCGTCGAGGCCCTGGGTGCGCCGCTACGCGAGCTCCCGTTCGATCGGATTCACGACGTGCACGTCGACCCGGCGGGCTACAACGTCGCCCACACCGCCGAGCGGGTACCGCCGCACAACGACTTCCCCAGTTACGCCTGGCCGCCCAGCGGGCAAGCGCTGCACATGTTGACCAATGAGGCCACCGGCGGCGACTCGATCGTGGTCGACGGATTCCACCTGCTGGCCGAGCTCGATGCTGTCGACCCAGCAACCGTTGATGTGTTGGCCCGGGTGCCGGTCACCTTCCGCCAGTTCGCACCCGACGTCGAGACATGGGCCCGCCAACCTCTGGTACGCCGAGACTGGGCCGGGCGGGTCGTGGGACTGCGCTTCTCGAACCAACTCATGCAACCACTGCACCCCGAAGACCCCGAGCTCGATGCCTTCTACGACGCCTACCACCGTCTGGCCCGCGCCGCCTGTGATCCGGCCAACCAGGCGACCTTTCGCCTGAACGACGGCGAGATGGTGATCGTGCACGGCCATCGGGTGCTGCACGCCCGCACCGCCTTCGACGCCACCGGCGCTCGCCACCTCCAAGACGTGTACTTCGAGGCCGACGACATCTTCGCCCGGGGGGCCATGCTCCGGGGCGACCGACCGGAAGGTCCGGTGTTCCCGTGAGCGAACCCCGGGTCGACTTCACCACCATGGCCGACGGAACCCGCGCCGACTACGACCTGGTGGCCGACCACGACCAGGCCATCCGCGACGGTCTCGCCGATCAGGTGTTGGGCTGGCTGCGGTCGATGGACGGACCGTCGCCGTATCGCATCACCCGACTCGAGCACTGTCTGCAGTCGGCCGCCAGGGCCGAGGCCGATGGCGCCGACGACGAGACGGTGGCGTGCGCGCTCCTTCACGACATCGGCGATGTGATCGGGCCGGCCAACCACTCCGAGGTGGGGGCGGCGCTGCTGCGGCCCTACGTCAGCGAACAGAACGCGTGGATCATCGGGCACCACGGGCTGTTCCAGGGTTACTACTGGTTCCACCACTACGGACGCGACCGCAACGAGCGGGATCGCTACGCCGATCACCCCTGGTACGACGCCACGGTGGCGTTCTGTGCCGAATGGGACCAGAACTGCTTCGATCCGGCGTACCCCACTCCGGCCCTCGAACACTTCGAACCCCTGGTCCGCCAGATCTTCGATCGACCGCCGACCGACTACGTCTGATCACCCGGCCACTGTTGTGGCACCGGCTGCGGCGAGTGATAGTCGCCGTGTTCGGCCAGGAATTGGGCCGACACGGTCTCCAGGCCACTGGGTTGATCGATGGTGCCAGCCGCAATCGACACGTGGCCCGGGTCGTCGTCGACTCGCCAGAACAACGTCGACCCGCACGTCGAGCAGAAGCCGTACCGGGTGGTCGGGGCCGATCGGTACCAGGTGAGCGTGTCCCCGGTTTCGAGCACGATCGCAGTACTCGCACAGGCGCTGGCCGCCATGTGGTGACCGGTGATACGCCGACACGGCTCACAGTGGCAGTCGATGACGGGCCGCAGGTCGCCGTCGACCCGATAACGAACCCCACCGCAGTGACATCCCCCCGAAGCCATACCCGAGGTTGCCACAGTCAGCCGGTACGGTGCCGCCGATGCCACGCGTTCGACTGGGGGTCGTCGGCACCGGTGTGATCGGGGCCGGCTGGACGGTGCGGGCGCTGTCGCTCGGGCATCACGTGGTGGCCACCGACCCGCAACCCGGCGCCGAAACCCGGTTGCGGGCCTTCGTCGACCGGGCCTGGCCGGCGGTGCAGGAGTTGGGTGTCGCCGACGGCGCCGACCCCGAGAGGCTCGAGTTCGTGGCCGGTGTCGCCGAGTTGGGCCCGGTGGGTTTCGTCCAGGAGAGCGTGCCCGAACGGCTCGAGCTGAAACAGACCGTGCTGGCCGAGATCGACGAGGTCGTGCCCCCGGAGGTGATCATCGCGTCGAGCACCTCAGGACTGCTCCCCACCGATCTGCAAGCCCGGTGTCGCCATCCCCACCGGCTGGTGGTGGGCCATCCCTTCAATCCCGTCTACCTCCTCCCGCTGGTGGAAGTGGTCGCCGGTGAGGCCACCTCGGACGAGTCAGTCGAGGCGGCTCAGGCCTTCTATCGCGACCTGGCCATGCACCCCTTGCTCGTCCGCCACGAGATCGAGGGCTTCCTTTCCGATCGCCTCCAAGAAGCACTGTGGCGCGAGGTGCTGCACCTGGTGAACGACGGCATCGCCACCACCGACGAGCTCGACCGGGCCATCGTGCACGGACCGGGCCTGCGATGGGCCGCCATGGGCACCAACATGATCTTTCATCTGGCCGGCGGCGACGGTGGCCTGCGCCACATGCTCGACCAGTTCGGTCCCGCCCTCGAGCTGCCGTGGACGCGACTGGTCGCCCCCGAGCTCACCCCCGACCTGATCGACCGCATGGTCGACGGCACCGAGGCTCAGGCCGCCGGTCGCACCATCGCCGAGCTGGAACGGCTTCGCGACGACTACCTCATCGGCGTGATGCGGGCCCTCGAACCTGTCGGTGTGGGCGCCGGTGAGGTCCTGGCCCAGCGCCGTGAGCTGATCGAACCTCAGACAGCCGACGAGTGAACCCGGCGCCGGTGCAGCCGCACCGACGACAGCAGTTCCTCGCGATCGACGTAGGCCGTGCGGATGCGGCGACGACCGTTGGTGGCGTCGAAGGCCCGTCGGCCGTGCATCACCCGGAGGTTGTCGATCAGCATGACCTCACCATCGATCACCTGGTGCTCCACCTGGTTGGCTGGGTCGGCCTTGATTTCGGACCAGCGCCGATACGCCGCATAGAAATCACCCATCAGGTCGGGGTCGATCCGTAGCGGTTCGCGCAACCACACCGTGTCGCACACCGACTCGACATCACCGTCGGCATCGAGGGTGAGCACCGGGCTCACCGTGCGGTAGTGCGTGCCCAGGGATCGATTGGCGAACTCCAGCGGCACCGTGGCCAACAGATTGTGGGCAGACGGATCCTCGTCGCGCAGCAGACGGGCCACGTGGCGACAGTCGACGAAGAAGCTCTCGCCGCCGACGACGGTGTTCTCGATGGCGTGGAAGACCACCACGCCGGGCCGGTGGTCGCGGGTCGACGCGTCGCTGTGGGCCTCGAGGGCGCCGGTGCGATTGGCGATGTAGGGCTCATCGTTCACATCGATCTCGAAGATGGGCGCCCAGTTCATGTTGCGGATCAGACCGACGCGGGCCACCAACGCCTCGAAGCTGGCCATGTCGGGATCGAGATCGGTGAGCACCACCAAGCCGTGGCTCACCAGATCCGACAGTGCCCGGTGCTGGGTGCGGTGGTCGGCCACGAACTCTGCCGCTGAGTGCGAGGGAATTCCGGCATCGGCCGACCACGGTGCGTCGCGGTCGGGGGCGGACGGGCGAGCGCCGCCGACGTAGTCGAAGTGGCGAAGCCAGCCCGGATGGACCTCGCTGACATGGCCATCGCGCCAACGAAGCCGGACCCCTCCCTCGTCGACCGCCACCTCATCGATGGCGGGATGGGCCGGCATGTCGAGAAAGCCGCCCGCTCGCTCGCGGCTGACCGGGTCGATGCAGTCGGTACACGCACAGTTGTCGCGCAGCCAGCTCGGGTGAAACGCGGAGGAGTGACCGTCGGCCCAGGTGACATGGAGACCCTCGGCGCCGAGCGACGCAGCCACGGCGGCCGGATCGGTGGGGTACCACTCGAAGTCGGGAGTCGGGAAACGCCTCACGGCCGCGATGGTAGATCGCGGTGCCGACGTACTCGAAGCCCGAGCTGTCGGTCGCGACGGGCCTGCGCCGCTACGCTCGCCGGCCCATGCGAACCACCGAATCGTGAACGTTCTCTACGGCGCGCTGGCGTCGTTGTTCATCGGTGCTTCGGACCTGTGGGGCAGTCGGGCGTCGAGCCGGTCCGGGCCCCTGGCCACCAGCTTCGTGGCCTTCGTCGCAGGGGGTGTCAGCCTCACGATCATCGCGGCTCTCGCCGATCATCAGCCCTCCGGTGGTGACCTGCTGCTCGGCGCGGTGTCGGGCCTCGGCGCGGCGCTGGGCCTGTCGTCGCTGTACGCCGGCTACGCCCGCTCGTCGGTGGCGATCACCGCTCCGGTCACAGCGGTGACCACAGCCGTCATTCCCCTCGCCGTCGACCTGGTCCGTGGCGACGTTCCTGCCCCACTGGCCTGGGCCGGCATCGCCATCGGGTTGTCGGGGTTGTTGCTGGCCACGTGGGCTCCCCATACAGACCACCTGGCCGTCGGCATCCGCTACGGCGTGGCCGGCGGAGTCGGATTCGCGTTCGCCATCCTGGTGCTGGCCGAGACCAGTGCCGACGCCGGGCTGTGGCCGGTGGTTCCCCAGCGCTGTGTGTCGGCGATCGTGGCCGCCCTGGTGGCGGTGCGGTTGCGCCAACCACTGCTGCCCCGGCGTGAAGACCTCACCGCGCCGGCGGGAGCCGGGATCCTCGGTGGCCTCGGCATCGGTTCGATCACCCTGGGTATACAGCGCGGTTCGACCACGCCGGTGGCCGTGGCCGGCTCGTTCTATCCCGCCGTCACCATCGCCCTGCGCTGGCTGCTCGATGGCGATCAGTTGTCGTGGCACCAGGTGGTGGGCCTGGCCGCCGCCCTGGCCGGCGTGATCCTCATCGCCGTGGCCTGATCAGGTGAGAGCAAGGGTGGCGCGGGCCTGGTCGGGTGTCTGTACCCGACCACCGAGCAGCGTGACGATCTGAGCGGCCCGGTGGACCAGGTCGGCGTTGGACGCGAACACTCCACGATCGAGATACAGGTTGTCCTCCAGCCCGACGCGGACGTGACCACCGAGCACCACCGACTGGGCCACCCATGGCATCTGCTGGGCCGACAATCCGAAGCTGGTCCACTGGGCCCCGTCGGGCAGCAGGTTCATCAGCGACACCAACAAGCCGACGTCGTTGGGCATGCCGTACGGGATGCCGGTGCAGATCTGCACCCACGGGGGATCGTCGATGAGACCCTCCGCCACCAACTGGCCGGCGAACCACAGGTTGCCCGTGTCGAACACCTCGAGTTCGGGCTTCACACCCAGGTCTCGCACGTGGCCGGCCATGGTGCGCAACATGTCGGGCGTCGACACGTACAGCGCATGGCCCTCACCGAAATTGAGCGAGCCACAATCGAGCGAGCAGATGTCGGGGCGAAGAGCTTCGACATGAGCCAGGCGCTCGAGCCCGCCGACCAAGTCGGTGCCATCACCGAAGGCGAAGGGATCGGGGTCGCCGATCATCAGATCGCCGCCCATCCCGGCCGTGAGGTTGATGATGACATCGGTGTTGGTCGATCGGATCTGCTCGACCGCGGCCGTGTACAACGCCACATCGCGGGTTCCCTGCCCGGTCTCGGGATCACGAACGTGGATGTGAACGATTGCCGCACCGGCGTCGGCCGAGGCCAGCGCCGAGGTGGCGATCTGTTCGGGAGTGACCGGCAGGTCGGGGTGTTTGTCGGCGGTGTCGCCGGCGCCGGTGATGGCACAGGTGATGATGACGTCTCGGTTCATGTCCTCGTTCGTTCGCGACCGACGATGGGCTGCACTGTCTCGCTGGTCATCATTCCATGTCGATCGCGGGGCCACGAGCTCTGATCCGGCTCTCGCCCACCCAGCGGAACAGATTCGTCCCACAATGTGGAACGGTTCCATCAGCCGTGCGACACTGAAAGCCAAGCCGCCGAGGAGCAACGATGACAGGCGTACAATCGGTGGAACGGGCCTTCGCCATCCTTCAGTGCCTGGCGGCAGGCGAAGCGGGTGTGTCCGAAGTCGCCGAACAGGTCGAGCTGCCCAAGAGCACCGTGGCCCGCCTGCTCGCCACCATGGTCGAGATCGGCGCCGTCGAACAACGAGAGGCGGGCGGGGGGTACGCCCTCGGTGAACTGGTCATCGACTTGGCCGGCAGCGCGGCGCCCTCTCGCAACCTGGTGGGAATCGTGCACCCCCATCTCGTCGATCTGGTCGAGACCCTCGACGAGTCGGCCGGATTGTCAGTGCTCGACACCGACGGGCGGGTGCTGTATCTCGACCATGTCGAGTCCGACAACCCCGTCGCGGTACGGGACTGGACCGGTCAACACCTCCCGTACCACTGCGTGGCGTCGGGGCTGGTCATGCCCGCCCGCTCGCGGCGGCGCAGTCGCCGGCACCAGGACCTCGAGCGCTACACCGACTCCACCGTCACCGACCCGGCTCTGCTCGAGCAGCGGCTCGAGGAGGCCCGTCTCGATGGGGTGGCCTGGACCATCGACGAGTTCGCCGACGACATCAGCGCCGTCGCCGCCCCGGTCCTGGGGCCCACCGGCGCGGCGGTGGCGGCCATCCCCGTACACGGCCCGTCCTACCGGTTTCCGGGCGACCGCCCCGCCGACGAGGTGGCCGGTCTGGTGCGGGCTGCCGCCGACCGGGTGGGGGCGCTGCTGACCCACTGACGCGGGGCCGAAAATGGGTGACAGCGATCGATCCCACTGGTACGATTTCATCATACGGATCTGTTCCGCATCATGAAATCCGGACCCAGGTCCGGCCGCGCCACGTTGGGGAGTCGGCATGGCTGTTGGTGACAAGGCTGTTGGTGACACTGCTGTTGGTGACACGGCTGTTGGTGACACGGCTGTTGGTGACACGGCTGTTGGTGACACGGCTGTCGGTGACACGGCTGTTGGTGACACGGCTGTTGGTGACACGGCTGATGGTCAGGTGGCCGATGATGCCGCCGACTACGAGGAGATCGACCTGGCGACGCTGGGTGACGACGATCTCACCGCCCAGATGCACGACGATCTCTACGACGGCCTGGCCGACGAGATCGTGGAGGGCACCACCATCCTGCTCGACCGGGGTTGGAGCGCGGACAAGGTCCTGAATGATGCGCTCGTGGAAGGTATGCGCATCGTAGGCATCGACTTCCGCGACGGCATCCTGTTCGTGCCCGAAGTGTTGCTGGCCGCCAACGCCATGAAAGCGGGCATGGCCATCCTGCGCCCGTTGCTGGCCGAGACCGGGGCGCAGCCCATCGGAAAGGTCGTGGTCGGCACCGTCAAGGGCGACATCCACGACATCGGCAAGAACCTGGTGGCCATGATGCTCGAGGGGGCCGGCTTCGAGGTGATCGACCTCGGGATCAACATCGATGTCGACGCCTACCTGGCTGCCCTCGACGAACATCGGCCCGACATTCTGGGGATGTCGGCCCTGCTCACCACCACCATGCCGTACATGAAGGTGGTGATCGACACCATGATCGAGAAGGGCCTTCGCGACGACTACATCATCCTGGTGGGCGGTGCGCCCCTGAACCAGGAGTTCGGTGATGCCATCGGCGCCGACGGCTACTGCCGCGACGCCGCCGTCGCCTCGGAGATGGCCAAGGAGTTGGTGTCGGCCCGCCGACTGGTAGGGGCCGAACCCCCGGGGCCGGCGGCCGGCTGATCCGATGGCCATGGTCGCTCCCCCTCGATCGCGACCGCTGGTCATCGCATGCGGGGCGCTCACCAAGGAGTTGCGCTCCGTGTTCGATCACCTGGGGCTCACCAGCGAGGTCGACGTGCACTACCTCCCGGCCAAATGGCACAACCGGCCCGAACACATCGTGCCCGAGCTCACCTCACTGTTGACCGACACCGCCGAGCGGCCGGTGTTCGTGGCCTACGCCGACTGCGGCACCGGCGGGGGCCTCGATCGGCTGCTGGCCGACCATCCCGGCGTCGAGCGGCTCCCCGGTGCCCATTGCTACGAGATGTTCGCCGGATCCGAGCGGTTCGCGGCCCTCCACGACGCCGAACCGGGCACCTTGTACCTCACCGACTACCTGGCGAGACACTTCGAGGCACTCGTGTGGACCGGCCTGGGTCTGAACCGTCACCCCGAGCTGCTCAGTACGTACTTCGCCAACTACACACGGGTGGTGTTGCTCAGCCAACACGACGACGGCGCGGTGCTCGCCGCCGCCGAAGCAGCGGCCGACCGCCTCGGCCTGCCCCTGGTGCACCAACATGTCGGTCACCAGCACCTGGCCGATGCGCTCCCCGTGACGATCCGATCGGGCGGACTCACCTAGTGGCCCGCAACCGGTCCGAGCTGGTCGTGATCTACTGGCGCGACATACCGGCGCAGGTCAACGCCCAGGTCGGCCGCGACCGGCACCAGGTGCTGCTTCCGGTGCGGTTCCAGCGCGCCATCGATCGGGCCAAACGCAAAGCCGGCATCGTGACCGCCGACGACGACATCGCCCAATGGCGCCGCCAGACCCAACCGCTCGACGGTGACCCGGCGGCCGCTGCCGAAGCAGCCGCCGCCGCCATCGATCGAGCGATCACCCGCGAACAGCTGGGGCACCTGGCGTTCGCCGGTGGCTACACGGCCGACATCACCGCCGAGACCACCGTGTCGACTGCCGAGCTGGCGGCGTTGGAAGAGCTCTCCGACTCCGACGTACCGATGGAGGACCACCGATGACCGACACCGTCGTGAGCTCGGCCACTCGCGAGGTGGTGCTGGGCTTCGAACGACCGTTCGTGATGATCGGCGAACGCATCAACCCCACCGGTCGCCGGCTGCTCGCCGAGGAGATGAAGGCCGACGACTTCAGCCGTGTCGAGGCCGACGCGATGGCTCAGGTCGGGGCCGGCGCCCACATGCTCGACGTCAACGCCGGTATTCCCCTCGCCGACGAACCGGCCCTGTTGGCTCGGGCCATCAAGCTGGTGCAGTCGGTCACCGACGTCCCCCTGTCGATCGATTCGTCGATCGTGGAAGCCCTCGAGGCGGGCCTCGGTGTGTACCAGGGCAAGGCGTTGGTCAATTCGGTCACCGGTGAAGACGAGGTCATGGAGCGGGTCCTGCCGTTGGTGGCCCGCCATGGGGCCGCGGTGGTGGCAATCTCCAACGACGAGACCGGAATCAGCGAAGACCCCGACGTCCGCTTCGAGGTGGCCAAACGCATCGTCGACCGAGCGGCCGACCACGGGATCCCGTCCCACGACATCGTGGTCGATCCGCTGGTGATGCCCATCGGCGCCATGGGAACGGCCGGCCAGCAGGCATTCGCCCTCATTCGACGACTGCGGGAGGAGCTCCGGGTGAACACCACCTGTGGTGCCTCCAACGTGAGCTTCGGACTGCCCAATCGCCACGTGGTGACCGGCACCTTCCTGGCCATGGCCATCGGGGCCGGCATGACCTCGGCCATCATGAACCCGCTCCATCCCGAGGTGAAGGCCGCTGTGATGGCCGCCGATGTGCTGGCCGGCACCGACCGTGACTGCGCGGCGTGGATCGCCGCCAACCGCGACCCATCGGCGGGAGGTGCCCGCGCCAATCGTGAGGGTCGGCGCCGACGACGCCGACCCGAGTAGGCCATGACGGACCATCGAGTGGTGTTCACGCCTGCGGGTCTGGTCGGTACCGTCGCCGACGACACCACGGTGCTCGATGCCGCTCGGATCCTCGGCGCCGACCTCGACACGATCTGTGGCGGGCGGGGGCTCTGCGGCCGGTGTCAGATAGAACCGGCCCGCGGTGTCCACGCCAAATGGTCGGTCACCGTCGGCGACCAGGCCCTGTCGTCGCGGGGCACCACCGAGCTCGACTACCTGGGTCGGCGACCTCTGGGCCCCGGTCGTCGATTGGGCTGCGCCAGTCGTATCCACGGTGACGTGGTGATCGACATCCCGGCCGAGAGCCAAATCCACCAACAAATCGTCCGCAAAGACCTCGACCTCGACGACGTGGCGGTCGACCCCCGCTACCGGTTGTTCTACATCGAGGTCCCGCCCCCGGAAACGGGGTGGGACCACGACGCCGAGGCAGGCGTGCTGTCAGCCATCGATACCCAACACCAAGTGCGTGTCGACCAAATGGCCCCTGCGATGCGACACCGATTGCCCCAGAGCCTGGCTGATGGCACCGCCACCGTTGCGGTCAGCAGCGGCGCGGTCGTCGGTGTGTGGCCGGGTTATTGCGACCAGGTGTTCGGCCTCGCCATCGACATCGGCTCCACCACGGTGGCCGGCCATCTCTGCGACCTGTTCAGCGGCACCATCCTGGCCAGCGCCGGTCGCATGAACCCGCAGATCCGGTACGGGGAGGATCTCATGAGCCGGGTCTCCTACGTGATGATGAACGAAGGCGGCGACGTCGAGCTGACCACTGCCATCCGGGATGCGCTCGGCGGACTGGCCCGCGACCTGATCGATCAGGCCGGCATCGATGCAAACGCCGTGCTCGAAGTGGTACTGGTGGCCAACCCGGTCATGCACCACATCGCGCTGGGCCTCGACCCCATCCCGTTGGGTGCCGCCCCATTCGTGCTGGCCACCGACCAGCCCGTGGTGGGCCAGGCCGACGACGTCGGCATCAACCTGGCCCAGGCTGCCCTGTACGTCGGTCCCTGTATCGCCGGCCATGTCGGAGCCGACACCACCGCCGCCATCTTGGCCGAAGGTCCACACCGCAGCCACGAGATGCAGCTGTTGGTCGACGTGGGTACCAACGCCGAGATCGTGCTGGGTGATCAGACCCGCCAGTTCGCGGCGTCGAGTCCGACCGGGCCGGCCTTCGAGGGGGCCCAGATCAGTTGTGGCCAGCGGGCCACCGTCGGCGCCATCGAGCGGGTCCGGATCGACCCGGACACACTCACACCCAGGGTGAAGGTGATCGGTTCGGACCGATGGTCCGACGAGGACGGATTCGCCGACGAGCTGGGGCCCAATGGGGTCACCGGCGTCTGTGGGTCGGGAATCATCGAAGCGGTGGCCGAGATGTTCCTGGCCGGGGTCATCGACGCCGACGGGGTGCTCGCCGCGAAACCCGACAACCCCCATGTGGTTCCCGACGGCCGCACCTACCGCTACATCCTGCACGCCGATACCCCGGTCACGATCACCCAGAACGACGTGCGAGCCATCCAGTTGGCCAAGGCGGCTCTACGGGCCGGAATCGACCTGCTGATCGAACACGCCGGTCGACCGGCGATCGCTGATGTTCGACTGGCCGGGGCCTTCGGGGCCCACATCAGCCCACTCCATGCCATGGTCCTGGGCCTCATCCCCGATTGCCCGGTCGGTCGGGTGCGAGCGGTCGGAAACGCCGCCGGCGCCGGCGCCGTCCAGGCCTTGTTGTCGGGTGAAGCGCGAGCCGAGATGGAAGCAGCCGCCCAGTCGGTGACCAAGATCGAAACCGCCACCGAAGCCCGATTCCAGGAGCTGTTCGTGGCGGCCATGGCGTTCCCCCACGCCACCGCGCCCGCCCCCAACCTGGCCGGCGAGGTCACCCTGCCCGACCGGCCCACCTCCCGAGACAAACCGGCGCGCCGCCGGCGCCGAAGCGCCGACGCCGCCGCCCAGAAAGGACACTGATGAGTCGACGTCGCAGCGGTGGCGGTCGGGCCGGACGGCAAGCGGCCCGGGCGGCCGCGGTGATCGAACGATCACCGTTTCTCACTCGGGCACTGAGTCCCACCGAGATCGTGTCGGACGAAGGTCTCGAACTGCTCGAACACAACGCCGACACCATCCTCGAGCAGGTCGGGGTCGAGATCCGCGACCACCCCACGGCCCTGGATCGGTTCGCCGACGCAGGCGCCGACGTCGACGGCACCCGGGTGCGTTTCCCTCGTGGTTTGTGCCGCCAGATCGTCACGGCGAACGCCCCGAACCAGTACACCCAGCACGCCCGCAACCCGGCCAACAGCGTGCAGATCGGCGGCGACGCCACGGTGTTCGCGCCCAACTACGGATCGCCGTTCGTGCACGATCTCGACGAGGGTCGCCGGTACGCCACGCTGGCCGACTTCGAGAACTTCGTGAAGCTCGCCTACCTGCACCCGTCGCTGCACCACTCCGGCGGCACGGTGTGTGAGCCGGTCGATGTACCCGTGAGCAAACGCCACCTCGACATGATCTACGCCCACCTTCGCTACAGCGACAAGGCGTTCATGGGATCGGTCACCGCGGGTGAACGAGCAGCCGACAGCGTGGAGCTGGCACGCATCGGCTTCGGTGGTGACCTCGAGGACCGCACGGTGATGACCAGCCTCATCAACGCCTCGTCGCCGCTGGTGTGGGACCACACCATGCTGGCGTCGGCCGAGACCTACGCGGCGGCCAACCAGGCCTGCATCATGACGCCGTTCATCCTGGCCGGAGCCATGGCCCCAACCACATCGGCGGGAGTGGCGGCCCAGACCCTGGCCGAAGCTCTGGCCGGCATGACCTTCGTCCAGCTGGTCCGGCCGGGGGCGCCGGTGGTGTTCGGATCGTTCGCCATGTCGATGTCGATGCAGACCGGCGCACCCACCTTCGGCACTCCGGAGCCGGCACTGGTGCTCTACACAGTGGCTGCGCTGGCCCGTCGCCTCGGGGTGCCGTTCCGATCCGGCGGATCGCTCACCGCGTCCAAGGTGCCCGACGCCCAGGCCGCCTACGAGAGTGCGTCGACGCTGATCCCCACGGTCATGGGTGGCGTGAACTTCGTTCTGCACTCCGCCGGGTGGCTCGAGGGGGGCTTGGCCATCGGGTACGAGAAGTTCGTCATGGACTGTGACCAGCTCACCATGATGTCGTCGTTCGCGGCGGGCCTCGACCTGTCGGAGAACGCCCAGGCCCTCGACGCCATCTGCGCCCAACCGCCGGGTGAACACTTTCTCGGCACCGAACACACGCTGGCAAATTTCGAGACGGCCTTCTGCCGGTCCTAGATCGCCGACAATTCGAGCTTCGAACAGTGGAGCGACGAAGGCGGCCTGGATGCACCGCAGCGGGCCAACCGACTGTGGAAGGAACGGCTGGCCGGTTACCAGGCGCCCGCCATCGACGATGCGGTCGACGAGGAGATGCGGGCCTTCGTCGACCAGCGCAAGTCCGAGCTCCCCGACACGTTCGAGTAGCGGGCCGCCACCGTGTCGCTCCCCCACCTTCCCCGCCGCCGGCGCCAGGCTGATCCGATCGAACAGGCCGGGGCCCAGGCGCTGGTGAGAACCATGCGTTACGAGCTGGTGCCAATGCAGTCGTTGGTGTCGGCCATGGCGGAGCTCCCGATGGGCGCCTCGGTGTCGGTCACCTGCTCACCCCGAAAGGGCATCGACGCCACCTTGGCCGCCAGCGAGCAGTTGCTGGCGGCCGGCCATGGGGTGGTGCCGCACATCTCGGCCCGCCTCTTCGAGGGTCACGAACAGGTCGGACGGCTGGCTCGGTGGATCAGGAGCGCCGGCCTCGATGAGATCTTCGTGGTGGGTGGTGATGTGCCGGCACCACTCGGGCCCTACCCCGATGCCGCCGCGCTGCTACGCGAACTGCTGAGCCACGACACCGGCTTGCGGGCCATCGGGTTCGCCGCCTACCCGGACGGACACGGCTTCATCGGCCGCGACGATCTGCACGCTGCGCTGCACACCAAACAAGAGCTCCTGGCCGACGCCGCGATCGACGGCTGGGCCACCACCCAGATGTGCTTCGACACCGGGCGGATGGCCGAGTGGCTCCGCACCCAGCGAGACGGAGGCTTGGTCCTGCCCATTCACGTCGGAATTCCGGGATCGGTCGACCGGACCCAGCTCATGAAGATGGGTCTGCGACTGGGGGTCGGGTCGTCGCTGAGCTACCTACGCAAGAACCGGGCCGTGGTCGGCCGACTCCTGGGCACCCGCCGTTATGACCCCACCCCCCTGGTGCTCGACATCGGGGCCTGGGCCACATCGCTCGGTGTAACAGGACTGCACAGCTTCACGTTCAATCAGGTCGAGACGACCCGACACTGGCAGGAGCGTTTCGCCACCTGAGTCCCGAGCTGCGTTCGCCGACCCCCAGACGGTCCGATACCTGCCGGCGGCGCCGACATCGATAGGTCACCGGATCTGCCCCATGGGGCGGCCCCGATCTAGCGTGGCTCCATGACTGGTGAGCCCACGATCAACGGCACGTGTGACCCGGCGTATCAGGCCGTACGAGATGCCTTCGCGGCGAACTTCGACCACGGTGACATCGGGGCCAGCTGCGCGGTCATCGTCAATGGCGAGTTGCGGGTCGATCTCTGGGGTGGCACCCGCGACATCGCGGGGCGTGTGCCCTGGGAAGACGACACCATCGTGAACGTCTGGTCGACCACCAAGATGATGACGGCGCTGTGTGTGCTGATGCTGCACGACCGTGGGGCCCTCTCGGTCGACGCACCCATGGCCGACTACTGGCCCGAGTTCGCGGCCAACGGCAAGGAGGGGGTGCTGGTTCGTCACGTGCTGGGCCACACCGCCGGGCTGCCGGTGTTCGATGAGTTCGTCGACGACATCGCCGTGTTCGATTGGGATCGGTGCTGCGCCCTGCTGGCCGCCCAGGCGCCCCGATGGACACCCGGTGATGGTTCGGGGTACCACGCCGAAACCCAGGGTTGGTTGCTCGGGGAGCTGGTCCGGCGGGTCGACGGCCGGACGTTGGGCACCTTCTTTCGAGACGAGGTGGCCGAACCGGCCGGCATCGATTTCCACATCGGACTCGACGACGCCCACTTCGCCCGGGTGGCCGACGTGGCCACTCTGCACGCCAAGTCGAACACACCCGGCAAAGCCGAACTACGCGACCTCGAACACCCCACCAGCCGTCGGAGCTCGAACCTGGTGAACACCACCGCATGGCGGCGCACCGAGATGCCGGCGTCGAACGGACACGGCAACGCCCGCTCGGTCGCCCAGGCCATGACCGCCCTGGCCAACGGGGGCCGAGCCGGTGATCGCCGGCTGCTGGCGCCCGAAACCATCGAACGGTGTTTCGAGGTACAGGCCGACGGCGTCGACCGGATGACCGGTCAGCACTTCCGGCTGGGTGTCGGCTACGGCCTCAACGGCGAGGGCACCCCGCTGGGGGTGAACGATCGCACCCTGTGGTGGGCCGGCTGGGGCGGATCGATGTGTGTGGTCGACGTCGAGAACAACCTGATCGTGAGTTACGTGATGAACCGGATGCTGGCCGAACGCGACGTTCGGGCCGCCCGGGTGATCTTCGCCGCCCACGGCGCCCGGGCCGCCTGACCACATCGTCGGTGATGCCACCGCCGGATCTGACCGATCTGGCGTGAGTTCGCGGCAACAATCGACGGTTTCTGACGCAAATTCGCCCCTGAGGCAGGGCCGGTCAGGCGCCCACCGGTTCGCTCGGCGTGAACGTCACCGGTAGGTGTTTCACTCCCTGGATCAGGTTCATCCGCAGCCCCTGAGGGTCACCGGCGGCACTGATGTCGGGCATACGCCGGGCCAGCTCGTCGAAGATGATCTCGATCTCCAGGCGAGCCAGGCTGGCACCCAGACAGAAGTGGGCACCGCCGGCACCGAAGGCCACATGGTGGTTGGG
>JBPCTQ010000172.1:0-7109 GCA_051011595.1 Acidimicrobiales bacterium | reverse complement strand
TCGAACCGGGACCGGAGTCGAGCTGGATCAAGCTGACCTGGACCGATCTCACCCAGCGATTGTCGGCGGCCGCCCTGCTGGTGCTCGGTGACGAAGCCGCGCTGTGGCCGACGCGGTCGGGAAGCCTGACCGCAGGGACATGGCAGCGACAGTGGTTGTGGAGCCGTTCGGCGTCGATTGCCGGGGGGACCAGCGAGATCCAGCGGACCATCATCGGCGACCGCATCCTCCAACTACCCCGGTAGGCGGGTGAAGGGGGCGTGACGCAGCCCCGGAACGGGGCACCTTCTCCGAGCCAGGGGTGAACCGGGAACCAGAACCGGGTGGCGTTCGTCGTACTCGCATCGACCAACCCGGGAGGGGACCGATGATGGGGACCAACTTGCGACGACTGCTCGCATTCGTGGCTGTGCTGGCTCTGGTGCTGGCGGCCTGCTCGACGAGCGACGACGACCAGTCCAGCTCGAGCACCGACGGAGGCGACGCTCAACAGGCACCGGCCGCTCGCGCGACGAATGGTGGCGCTTCCGATGGTGGGGACGCGGGCGACGGTGGGACCGATGTGGGCCCCGAGGCCGTCGACCAGGCAGCCCAGCCCCTTCCTGCGAGGGCCCAGACCGGTGAGGGCGGGGGAGTGGACCCGCTCACGCCACCCGACGTGGACAGTTTCACCTTCGGCCGCGACGTCATCTTCACCGCTGATCTGATGCTGGCCACCGACGATGTCAGCGGCACCACCGAGCGGGCCGCGGTGGCGGTCGAAGGTCTGGGAGGGGTCGTCTTCGGGCAGAACAGCCAGACCACACCCGAGCCCCGAGCCACCGTCACCTTCAAGGTGCCCCCGGCCCGATTCCAGGAGACACTCCGTCGCCTGGGTGAGTTGGGTGAGGTACAGAACCAGACCGTGTCGGCCGAGGACGTCACCGATGCCGTGGTCGACCTCGAGAGCCGCATCCAGACCGCGGAGGCGAGCGTGGAGCGCCTACGTGGGTTCCTGGCCGGCGCGACCGATCTCGACAGCATCAGCCGTCTCGAAGCCCAGTTGCTGGAGCGGGAGACGGTGCTCGAACAACTGCGAGGCCAGGTGCGCACCCTCGAGGATCGGGTGGCGTCGGCGACCATCGTGCTCACGGTCACCCAGGCTCTGCCCCCGGAGCTCGAACCCGGCTTCGACGTGGTGGTGTCGGCCTACGCCGGCCACGACGCTGGTGGGGGTTGCCCGGCCACCCAGAATCTGGCCATCGACGAACACGATCCGATGACGGTGTGCTGGTCGATCACCAACACCGGTGACGCCCACCTGGGCGAGATCGCCATCGGCGCCAACCAGCTCGGGGTCGACATGGCTGCCGTCACCGTGGTCAGCGGGTCACTCGACCAGCCGACGGCACCGGGCGACACCCTGGTGCTCGCCTGGGATGCGGAGGCCGATCCCGACCACGTGCTCGACAGCACGGTGCGGGCGGTGCCGGTCGACGAGGACGGCGCCCGGCTCGGTCTCGGCGCGCGACGCCAGACCGCCACCGCCGAACTCCAGGTCGCCCCCGACGACAGTCTGCCTGGCTTCACCGACTCGCTGAAGCGCAGCGGTGATGTGCTGGCCTTCATCGGCCAGGTGCTCATCATCGCCCTCGGCGCCCTGCTGCCGTTCCTGCCGGTGTTCGCACTGCTGGGTGGTGCGGTGTGGTGGAACCGGCGTCGGACACGAGCCACGGCCTGAAGAGGGCCGTCCGGCACCGTCGACGGCCGCACCCAGGCCGAACCCATGACGACGCGCCGACGGACCGATCAGCTCGGGGCGGCGAAGGCCTCGTCGAGCAGCCGCTGCACGCCGCGACCGTCGATCTTGCCGCTATCGAGCCACGGGAGGTCCTGCTGGTCGTGGTAAACGGCGACGTGGCGGGGGACCTTGTAGCTCGAGAGGTCTTCTTTGATCCGCAGCCGGATCTGCTCGGGTTCGAGGGTTGCGCCCGGACGTAACACCACTGCAGCAGCCACATCCTCGACCCGGTCGGGGTGCGCCACCCCCATCACGAAGGCATGCATCACCTCGGGCAGCGACTCGATCGCCAACTCGACCTCGCGGGGTGTGACCAGCGTGCCCGAAGCCTTGATCACGTCACCGGTGCGGCCTTTGAAGTACAGATGGCCGTCGTCGTCGAGATAACCGCCGTCGCCGGTGCGGTACCAGCCATCAGGGGTGAACACATCGTCCCGCTCGCGTCGGTGCAGCCCCAACATGACCGAATAACCGCGCACCCAGATCTCACCCAGCTGCCCGGGAGCGCAGTCCTCGCCGGTGACCGGGTCGACGATCCGGTGCTGGAGTCCCGGGGCTGAGCGCCCGAACGATCCTCGCTTCCCCTCGGGCAACTCGCTGCCGATGACCTCGAGGGTGTGGGGACCCAGCGTTTCGGTCATTCCCAGCGAGTTGGCTCGCAGGGTGGGGTCGGTGGGTTGGCGATCTTCGGGCAACAGATCGTTGAGGCTGCCGCCGATCACCGACGAGAGGTCACGTTGATCGAAGTCGGGGTGCTCGATCAGCGCCTTGCTCATGTGGGGCCAACCCATCACGTGAGTGATCCGCTCCCGTTCGATGAGAGCCAGGGTTTCGCCGGGTTCGAAGCGGTCCTCGAAGACCAGCGTGGCTCCGGCGTGAATGGCGGCCACGAGCGTGTAGCTCAGGCCGCCGATCCAGAACAGCGGCATGGGTGTGTAGAGGCGATGGCCGGCCTCCAGATCCCGGAACTGGCCGAGGTTGTGGGCATGGCGCACGACCGCTCCGTGGGAGTGAATGGCGCCCTTGGGATCGGCCGTGCTGCCCGATGAGTAGACCACCACCATGGGGTCGGCCGGAGAGACCTCCCCTTCGGCCGCCGCCAACAACTCGGGGCCGACCAGGTGCTCACCGGACGCCAGCTCGCCGACCGGTCGAGCCCACGATGGGCAGTCGTCGGACCACATCCACACCGATCGAAGGAACGGATGGCTCACCACCGTGATGCGATCGGGAGGCTGACCCGCCAATCCCGGAACCGCTGCCTCCAGACGGGGCCGATAGTCGTGATCGAGGTGTTGGTCGACGGCCAGCAGTGTCTGGGCGTCGCAGTGGTGCAACACCCACCCCAGTTCGCGGGCCTTGTTGTAGGTGTTGAGCAGTATCACCACCGCGCCGATACGACTGGCCGCCAACCAGGCGGTGATCCACTCGGGTCCGTTGGGGGCCAACAACGCAACCCGGCTGCCCTTTCCCACACCCTGGCCGAGCAACCCCCGAGCCAACCAGGCCGATCGGTCGGCCACCTCGGCGTAGGTGAGGCGGCGCTCGCCGAGTACGACCATCTCCCGCTCGCCGTGTTGGCGCACGGCTTCGGTCAGCATCGATGGAGCCGTGGCTTCATACGGCGGAAAGAGAGTGCGGCGTTCAGCGCTCTGGGCCAACAGCGTTCCTCGCAGAGTCGGACGTGTCGAGACTAGACGGGGCGCAGCACCCGAGTTGTCCGTGACCTGGTCGATCAGGCGGTGGCGGTGCCCCGAAGCCGGAACGGCTTCACCGAGAGCCCGAAGGGCAGCGTCAGCTCGTCGATGGTGATGTCGAAGCCGGCATCGTCCAGCCGTTTGATGGTGACCGATCCCGACGCAGTGAAGCCGATGATGTCGGGCTGGGGTCCGGGCCCGTCAGGATCGAGGTGCGGACAGATACCCGTGCTGAGGGCCCCGGGCGGAGGTTCGGTGCACACGATCGCCACCTCACCGGTCTCCCCCTCCCAAAGTGCGCCGTAGCCGGTGGTGTACAGCTCGAGCGAGAAGGCGAAGCCGTCCTTTTCGCCGTCGGTGTGGATCAGCCAGAACGGGTTGTCGGGGTCGGAGTCGATGTACTGGTAGCCGGGGTCGACCACCAACTGGCCCCACCGGATCGTGTAGACGCCGTTGCGAGGTTGCAGCGGGCCCTGTCCCGGCGGGGCGGCAGTGGTCGGCGGCGCCGGCCGTTCAGTGGTGGACGGGGGAGCGGTGGCAGTGGATGTGGTGGACGGCGCGGACGACGACGAACCGGCGACGGTGGTCGACGAGGACAGCGCCGTGGTCGTGGTCGAGGCCGCGGCGTCGAGGTCGGTGCCATCCTCGGAGCAGGACGCGCCCACCATCACCAGCGCCACCATCACCGCTGCCGTTCGTTGTTTCACCGCGACCTCCGCACGCGTCGAGTGTGGCAAACGGCGTCGGCTCGATGGGCGACCCCGACCCGAGATCAGACGATACGAGTGTCGTGGCGACCCCAGTACCGGTCGCGGATCAGTCGCTTGTACAGCTTGCCGGTGTCGTGGCGGGGGAGTGCGGGGTCGAAGTCGATCGACCGTGGGCACTTGTAGCGGGCGAGGTGTTCACCGCAGTAGGCCATGAGACGCTCGGCCAGGTCGGCGTCGCCCACGACCCCGTCGGCCGGCTGCACCACGGCCTTGACCTGCTCACCGAGCTCGTCGTGGGGGACGCCGATGACGGCCACATCGGCGACCTCGGGGTGCATGACCAGGACGTTCTCGGCCTCCTGGGGATAGATGTTGACCCCGCCGGAGATGATGGTGAACGACTTCCGGTCGGTGAGGTACACGTACCCGTCCTCGTCGAGGTAGCCGACGTCGCCGATGGTGAACCATCCGGCCTCGTTGCGTGACGCAGCTGTCTTGTCGGGGTCACCGTGGTATTCGAAGGAGGCGCCCGGTGTCTCGAACCAGATCTGACCGACGCCGCCGACGGGCAGCTCGGAGCCGTCGTCGTCGCAGATGTGCACGGTGCAGAACCGGGGCCGACCGACCGACCCCGGATGATCGAGCCACTCCTCGGATGAGATCGACGTCGATCCCACGTTCTCCGAACCGGCGTAGTACTCCCACAGCACCGGCCCCCACCAGTCGATCATCTGCTGCTTGACCGCCACCGGGCATGGAGCGGCGGCATGGCCGGCCACCTCCAACGACGATGTGTCGTAGCGCTCGCGTACTGCCGGATCGAGCTTGAGCATGCGCACGAACATGGTGGGCACGAACTGGGCCCGGTTGCAGCGGAACCGCTCGATGGCGGCCAGGGCCCCTTCCGCGTCGAATCGGTCCATCACCACGACCGTGCCGCCGCAGCGATGGACCAACGTAGAGGTCACCACCGGCGCGGCGTGATACATCGGCGCCGGCGACAGGTACACCGTGTCCTCATCGAAGCGCCACGGGCTTCCAGGGAGGATCATCGGACTGCGCTCGGACACCAGTCGGTCGGGAAGGTCGAAGAGGATCCCCTTGGGGCGGCCGGTGGTGCCCGATGAGTAGAACATGCCGGTGCCCTCGGGTTCGGCCTCGGGGCGATCGGTGCCGTAGTCGGCGAGGGCGTCGGTGTAGTGATCCCATCCCGGTCGGTGACCGTCGATCAAGAGCCGCATACCTACGTCGGTTCCGGCCGCTCGTTGGGCATGGGCCTCCGAGGTCACCAGTGCCTTGGCACCGCAATCCTCGACGATGTAGGTGACCTCGGGTTCGGTGAGATGCCAGTTGATCGGGGTGTAGTAGAGCCCCGAGCGAAGGGCGGCCCACACCACCTCGAGGTAGCGGATGTGGTTGTCGAGGAGGATCGCCACGTGGTCACCCACGACCAGCCCCCGGTCGAGCCAGAGGTTGGCCAGCCGACGGCTGCGCTCATCGAGCTCGGCGTAGGTGAGCGTGTCTCCGGATTCGGCCATGACGATGGCCGGACGGTCGGGCGCGGTCTGGGCGAAGAATCCCGGGTACACGTCGGCGACCCTAGACGCCCGAGTGTCTTGCCCGACTCCGCCATGACCATGGCCGCACGAACCGGTGCGGTGGTAGCGAAATATCCCGGGCACACCTGCGTCGACAGCAGACGGCGGAGGTGCCCGGAGAGTATTCAAGCTGTGAGGCGATGTGCCTAGGCTCAAACACGAAGGTCGGCTGTTGCCAGACGTAGGCACCTCAACGACGACTTGCCGTATCACGGCAGCCGTCCCGGCCCGCCAGCAGCTGTGGCACGAACCGCTGCCTCGTGGTAGCAGATAGGAATGGCGGGCAGCGAGCCTTCTTGGAGGGACCGAGCTACCGAGCTCTTTCGCTGGATGCTTCGGCATCCGGCGGCCGTGGCGCTCCTTTCAGCGGTCGCGGCCTTCACGGTCATTCGGATTGCCGACTTCTCGTACTACGGAGAAGTCGGGGTAAGGCCCGACGAGGTCGGACGGGACTACCTCGCCACTCTCACCGCAATACCAAGCACACTCGAGGCGCTCAACTGGGGCCTCTTGGTTGCTCTTGCGGCCCTTGGCTCGATGCCGTTCCTGCTGTACCTCGGTATTCGACGAGATTCGGTGCGCCGTTCCGGCGACGTCCCGGCGGCTCTGAGGATGACACCCTCGATGGCGCTTCGGCTGGGCGCTGTGTCCTTCGCCTTCGTCGCCCTGGTAGGTGCTGTCGTCGGCTCTTCGCTCGTCCTCCTGGGCCCAGGATTCTGTGAGCGAGCCACTGGCCAGGGCTACCTAGGCCGTGTACATGTGCGGGACGTCCTAGTCCACCCGTCGATCCCAACCGAGCACCAAAATGACTCAACGCACCTCGACAGCGAGCTGATCTTGATCGGGGCAGGTCCGTCGCACGCGGTAGTCGTCGAATGTGGCGAGGGTTCGCCAAGAAGGACCCATCGACTGGCCAATGAGTATGTGATTTCTGCGCCTGCAGGTTCGGAATGAGCCGGGCCCTTTCGTATCGCTCTCAGGCCGGTACATGCGCGGGGTCTCCTTCGTGCCAGACCTCTCCGTCAATCAGCCACCGGATGCTGCGGTCCGTTGGGGTCGACAGGGTCGAGAAGAGAGGCAGGTAGGCATCTCCGCCTGCACCGCGGGTCCCCGAACTCGCGAGCCGTGAACGCTGCCATTGTCTCGCCTGCTTCGACCATGACTACCGCAGGAAAGTGCGGTCGGTCCTGGACGAAGGTCCGCGCAAACACCGATGCCACCTCGATGGGCCGAAGCCAGACAGTACCGTGGCCGGCATGCTCGCTGTCGACGATCACGGTCTTGTTCGGGTGCTCCGCATCGACCGGCCCGACAAACGCAACGC
>JBPCTQ010000171.1:0-6961 GCA_051011595.1 Acidimicrobiales bacterium | reverse complement strand
GGAGTAGGGAATGGGTGAGCAGCGGACGATGGATATCGGCGTGTACGGGATTCGCGGCATCCCGTCCCCATCCAGCGGCTCCGAAACCTTCGCCAACGTGCTGCTGCCCGAGCTGGTCGAGCGAGGCCACCACGTCCCCGCCTACTGCCGCGGCCAGAAGCTCCACGAGTCCTACGAGGGGGTGCACTGCAGCTACCTCCCGTCGATCCAGACCAAACAACTCGACACGCTCTCCCACGGTGCCGTGGCCACGATCACCGGACGGGCTCGGCGCCACGACGTCCTGCTGGTCATGAACGTCTCCAATGCCCTCTTCACCTGGTTGCCCCGGGTCACCGGGCAACCAGTCGCCCTCAACGTCGACGGGCAGGAGTGGCTGCGGGGCAAGTGGGGCGCGACCGCTCGGCGGCTCTTCTACCAGAGCGCTCGGATCAGCAAACGTACGGCCAACCTGTTGATCACCGACTGCCAGGCCATGCACGACTTCTACCTCGATGAGTTCCAGGCCGAGTCGGCGGTGATCCCCTACTGCTGGACCCACCTGATCGAGGAGAACGACGACCGCGATGCACCCGAGGTGCTCGAGCACTTCGGCCTCGAACCGCACCAGTACTTCCTCACCGGCGGGCGTTTGATCCCGGAGAACAACATTCACCTGGTGGCCGAGGCCTACCACCAGTCGGACCGGCCCGAGCCGCTGGCCGTGCTCGGGACCGCCAACTACGACTCCGAGGTCACCCGGCGGGTTCTCGAGCTGGAGGCGATCGACCCTCGGATTCGCATGATGGGTCACGTGGCCGACCGTCGCCATTTCGGGCTCATGCTGCGATTCGCACGGGGGTACGTCCACGGCCACTCCGTCGGTGGCATGAACCCGCAGCTGGTCGAGGCCATGGGCAGTGGTGCGCTCACCTTCGCCCTCGGAACACCGTTCAACCGCGAGGTGCTCGGCGGCGCGGGGTTCTTCTTCGACGAGCCGGCCGACCTTCCCGAGCTGCTCGACACGGCGCTGGCCGACGACGACTTGCACCTGTCGCTGCGGTCGGCGGCGGCCACCCGAGCCCGCCAGGAATACTCCCTGAAGCGGGCCGCCGACGGCTACGAAGCCGAGCTGCGCAAGCTCGTGTTCAGCTGAGCACGGCCCCGCTCAGCGCGGCCGCGCGGCCAGTACTCGCGCATCACTCCAACCCACCATCTTCCGCCGCAACGAGATCTGCTCGAGCCCGGCCTCGGCCAGGATGTCGGCCAGGTCGGCCGATCCGAAGGTTCGCCAGGTCCATTCTTCCTGGAACCCGAGGTACGAACCCTTGAGTCGACGCTCGAGTCTCCGGCGGAAGTCGACGACTCGGCTGGTGACCGACACATCGACCACCACCAGGGAACGGGCCACCCGGGCCAGCTCGGCGAAGAAGCGGCGACTGGAGTCCTCGTCGAGATGGCCGAGGAACCGTACCGAAGTGACCACATCGAACGCGTCGGCCACGAACGGCAGCGCAGTGGCGTCAGCCTGGACGAACGATCGGGAGCGGAGGCCCGCCTTCGCCGACGCCGTACCCAGCATCTGCAGCGACCCGTCGAGACCGACCACCGTGCTCGACGGGAACCGATCAGTGAGCGGTTCGGTCACCCGGCCCGAGCCGCAGGCCACGTCGAGAATCGACGTCGGGGCGCCCGCCAGCTCGCCGATGGCACGAGCCACCAGGCTCACATCACGATCGGAGCCGGCCCGGCCGCGAATCGACGCGAACCGGGTCTCGTCGTACTGCTCGGCAATCTGTTCGTCCTGGTAGGCCGACCGTACGAGATCGTCAGGCACCGCTGCTCCTTGTGTGGTCAGGACCCATCGTGGCCCAGAATTCGGCGTAGGCCGCGGCACCACGCTCGAGGTCGAATCGATCTCTCGCCCACGCCTCCAGCGCCGGTCGGGATGGCCCGTGGGACCCGTCGAGGGTCTTCGCCAGGATCTCGGCCAACGCAACCGGTTGCTCGCTCACGGGAGCGATGAGGTCGGCCTGTAGCGGACCCAACGCCTCGGCCACCCCCGGTGCGGCCGTGCTGACCACTGGGGTACCGGCCTGCATGGCCTCGATCCAGGTCAGCGGTGGCGTCACGATCGTATTGGTGCGCGCCACGGGTGCCAGCAGCACATCGGCACCGAGGAGGTGGTCGGGGAACGGCGGAGCATCGGCCGACGAGCACACCCGGATTCGTTCGGTGGACAGATGAGTGAACTTCTCTGGTTCGCACTCGGGTTTGAGCAAGAAGACGGCTTCGACCCCGGGAGCGGCTTCGGTCACCTGAACTGCGGCGGCCATGGCCTGATGGAGCTCGGCCTCGCCGAACTGTTGGGTGTGACCACTCCAGAGGATCAATCTGTCACCGCTCAACCGGTGATGGTGTACCAGGGAGCGTCGGGCCCGCTCGCGGTCAGCCGAGTCGGCGGAAGCCATGGTCCGGCTGCCCCATGGGATCACGCGTGTTCGTTCTGATTCCGAAACGCGATCGTGCAGCGCGCTGCCGATGTGCTGGTTGCCCACGACCAGCCCCGACGCCAGGCGGGCACAACCCGACAGGTACGCCGCCCGCCACCGGTTGACGGTGTAGAACCCGAGATACGTCATCGTGACCGCCGCCCGGCGTTGCAGCGCACGGGTGAGCCCGGCCCCGAGGCCGACGTTGTCCATGAAGTGGATCACATCCACGTCGTGGTCCCTCACGATCCGGCGCAGGCGCCGGCTGTGGCGGAGCAGGGTCAGCGGATGATCGGTGAGTGAGCCCGGCTGACGTTTGAAGGCCCCGGCGCACTTGGGTGGGTGCGGCTCACGATCCGCTAACAACCGAGTGAGCGCGTACACCGGTTCGATGTTGAAGAGATCGACGGTGGTGGGCCCGGCCGCGAACTGTCGATGCGGGGGCCCGCCATGCACGATGGAGGCCACTCCCAGCCAGTCGACGTGATGGCCCAAGTGGGCGGTCAGGGCCAGCCAGTAGTTCTTGTCGCCCGAGGACCGCTCGGGCACGAAATCGTGGCCGACGAGCAGCACCCGCGCACCACGATCGTGGTGGTCACTCACCCGTCGGCGACCTGTTGCCAGTCGGCCACTGCCCGTTGGTGGTACGCCGTCACCGGGACGGCAACGTCGGCCGCCAGGACACCTTCCACCGCACCGAGCCATTCGTCGACGTGGTCGCCACCCACCAGGCCGGGCCACTCGTCGCCGAAGAGATCGGCGAGGAAGGGATGACGACGCCCGACCACGGGCACCGCGACCTCGGCCGCTCGTATGGCGATGCCGCTCTGGTAGTACCGCGTGTACGGAACGATCACCGCTTCGGCCCGAGCGATGGTGTCGGTCAACTCGGCTTCGGGCACGAACGCGTCGCGAACGTCCCAGCCGGGAACATCGGGCCACTGCCGACCGAGGATCGTGGGACGAAGTCCCCGCTCCCGGAGGGCGGGACCCAATCGGCCCAGCAGATCGAGATCACGGACCGGTTTGTACTGCCCCAACACGGCGATGGTGCCGTCGCCCCCTCGGCGCCTGGGCTCCGGGGCACTCATCGGGTGCCGGGCGAGTGTGGGTTCGGGCCACCCGGTGGCCCGGACCGCATCGGCAGCCACCGAGCTGTGGACCACCGCATCGATGTTGGATCGCATGGCCAGTCGCCCGAGGCGTGCGGCCAACCGGCCCGACCCGAACTGGCGGCGCATGGGAACGGGATCATGGAGGACGATACGAACCGGAGGTGCACCGCGATGGCCCCACACCACCGGGTCGGCCAAGCCGAACGCCGGCCATACACACACGATCAGGCCATCACCACTACCCAGCTCTTGACGGATCGCCCGGGCCACTTCCACCCCTCGCCGACCCCGATCGGTCATAGCGGCATCGGGCATCTCGATGGACGGCACCGGTTCGCACACCGAGCAGTGCCCACCCGCTTCCAACATCTGCGCGAGCGTGAACTCGTAGCGGCCCAACAGTGTGGGCAGCGGGTTGAGCAGCCGGATCGGTGCATCCACTGATCGCTGATCAGCCATCAACCACTCACCGCGTGGCGCAGCCGCTGGAGGCACCCGGTCTCGTCGTCGTTGGGCAGGAAGATGAAGTTGTTGACCAGGCGACGGGGCAGGGCGGACGAGGGGTCGACTATCCACCGCAATTGATTGACGCGGCGACCGCGACTTCCCATCTGGACCTGGGGTTCCCATTGCATGTCGTCGCGAAAGTCCTGGAGCGGATGGAGTCGGTCATGATGGACGAACCATCCTTGGTAGCCGAGATCACCCATCACCGATCCGACGGTCTTGGGTCCGTCACCGTGGCGAATCTCCGATTCGACCAACAGGACGGGCTGATCACGTTCGAACAGCCCCTTGGCCCCCTCGACCGCGGCGACCTCATGACCTTCGACGTCGATCTTGATGAAACCAACGGGGCCGAAGTCGAGGGCGTCGAGTCGGCAGGTGGGGACGTCGATCTGGTCGTGATCGAGCTCAGGGTCGACATCGGGCCGCAGCGACGCTCTTGGGTGCAGCTCGGTTCCGTCTCGACGCGGGATGTGCAACGAGGCCAGGCCCGCCTGGTCGGACACCCCCATCGGGAGCACCAGGGCGTCGGGAAAGGTGCGGACCAGATCTCGGAAGAGCGCAGGGACCGGCTCGAACGCCACCACCCGGTCGGCCAGGCCCAACAGTGCCGAGGTGTAGACACCCACACTGGCCCCGACGTCGATCGCCGCCCGTTCGGGGTCGACGAGGTGACGGAGCAGTGCCAGTTCGGGTTCGCCGATCCGGTTCTGGAGCAGTAGGCGAGCGTGGGCCCTGGCCCGAGCGACGCGGGGTTTCACCCAGTCCATGACGACCGTTCAGACGTCGACGGTGGTTTGCCGATCGCTGACGCCCCGGCGCTCGACCGCCTGGCCGTTGGTGTGAGGCAGCCGACTCGGGTCTTCGCGCAGACCGTCGCCGTACCCGTAGCTGTCGTTGTCGCGACGGCTGCGGGTGGTGCGGTTGAGGATGGTGCCCACCAGCGGCGCGTTCACCTGGCGCAACATTTCGAGGCTACGGCTGATGTCGCGTGAGTCGCTGCTCTTGGCGTCGCACACCAGGATGGTGGCATCGACCTTGTCGGCGATCACCAGCGGATCGGTCACGGCCAGCACCGGCGGCGAATCGACGATGACCACATCGACGACATCGCGAAGTGAATCGATGAGTTTGGTCGCGGCCTCGCTGCCCAACAGTTCTGCCGGGTTGGGGGCTCGGTGACCGGCCGGGATCACGTGCAGCGAGAGATCGGGCACCGGCCGCCGGTAGGCGTCTTCGAGATCGAGGTCGTTGACCAGCATGTCGCTGACACCGGGGAACGCTCGCAGGGAGAACACCTCGTGGATACGAGGCTTGCGGAGGTCGAGGTCGATGATGAGCACACGTTTGCCTGTCTGGGCATAAGCGATGGCCAGGTTGGCGGCCGTGGTGCTCTTGCCGTCGCCCGGGCGGGGGCTGGTCACCTGGACGACCTTCAGTTCGGTGTTGACGGCCAGGAACTGCAACGACGTCCGAACCCGGCGGTAGGCCTCGGAATGCTGGGGCAGGGCATCGTCCCACGAGACCAGGTCGGCCGAGGCGGTGTTGCTCTTGGCGGCCGGGACCAACGCCAGGGTCGGCAACCCGTCGGTGATCCGTTCGAGGGAAGCCTTGGTCCGCACCGATGTATCGAGTGTTTCCCGCAGCAGGGCGAGGCCGACGCCGAGGATCCCACCCACCACCAGCCCGAGGATGACATTGCGGAGGGTCTGGGGGGTGAACGGGGCTTCGGGGACCTCGGCCTCGCTGATGACGCGGGGTTGCACGGCCGCGAAGAGGTCGGCGCTCACCCGCAGGCGTTCGAGCGACTGCACGTAGAGGTCACGGGTCGCCTCCAGTGGCGACCGCTCCGGTGACGACGTGCTCAGACGCGACAACTCGTCGTCGATCTCGGCGATCCGGGTCTGGATGACACTGGCCGAAGCCTCCAGCTCGTCGACCGCCGACTGACGACGAAGATCGATGTAGGCGGCGGCATAGGTGTTGGCGATGGTGGCCGCGGTGGCCGCGTCCTCGTTGGTGGCGTTGAAATCGATCACATTGGCATCGGAGGCCGCCTCGGCTGTGATCGTCGCCTCGAATCCCAGCCGGTCGGTCACCTCGGACTCGACGGCTCGGCTCTCGATGAACGCAACCTCGGTCTGGACGGTCCTCGAGTCGTTCACCGAGGCGCGGGCCTGCTCGTCGAGAAGGCCACCGGTCGACTGCTGGGAGTCGAGCAGAACGGTTGCCGTCGCTCGGTACAGGGGGGTGGCTGCCAGCGAGTAGGCCAACGCGGCGCCGGCCACGATGAGCGCGACCAGAGCGATCAACCACCACCGACGGCGCAATACCGACAGGTAGTCCCTGAGTGAGAGATCCTTGTCCAAGTCGCTCCTAACGACATTCGAGCCCGTCCGCACGCGTTCTGCGCCCGGTCAACCGTACCGGTCCGGGCTCGGTGTCCGACAGTCGACGTCTGCGAAAACACCACGCCGCCGCCGGAACCCGTCGGTGGTTCCGAGGGGTCCGGCGGTGGATCGGGCGGTGTGGCTGTTGTTGCTGGTGGGGGTACTGGGGGGTTAGGGGTTGCAGTTGAAGACGGTGTCGATGGCTTCGGTGGTGCAGTTGTCGGCGGTGGTGTGGGGGCCACCGTTGACCGTGTCGGCCACGCCGTCGACGCTGTTGATGGTGTCGTTGCCGGCGACCCCGTTGAGGAGGTCGCTGCCGGCACCGCCCACGAGGGTGTCGTCGCCGGCTTGGGCGAGGTTGCCGTCACCGAAGATCTGATCGTTGCCCGAACCGCCGGTGAGATTGTCGTTGTCGGGGCCGCCGTTGATGACGTTGGTGCCCGACGGGTCGGTGATGGTGTCGTTCTGTTCGTTGCCC
>JBPCTQ010000170.1:0-4338 GCA_051011595.1 Acidimicrobiales bacterium | reverse complement strand
CTCGATGTCGCCGTTGGTGGTGATCGACTCAGTGGGAGCACCAACGGTGACCGCAGGCTCCAGGGAGTCATCGAGGGTGATGCCGGTCAGCGTGACGTTGCCGGTGTTGGTGAGGACGACCTCGTAGAAGACCACATCGCCGGCCTCGTCGATGAAGCCTCCAGGTCCGTCTCCTCCGACGTCGGTGACGACCTTGGAGATCGAGAAGTGGGGGTCCTGGGTGATGGGCACATCGGCGCTGTCGTCCTTGTCCGGCACTTGGTCGGTGGACCCGGTGGCGGTGTTGTCGATGTCGCCGTCGCCACCGCCATCTGTGTCGATGTCGGTCTGGGTGGCTGCATATGTGCCAACACACGTGAGGTCGGCGCCAGGGGCGACAGTGAAACCTGTGGTCTGGAACCCAGGAATGATGGCATCACAGTCGAGGTCTGTCAGCAACGGATCGGCAACTCCAACCCCAGTCAGGGTCTGGTTGCCGGTGTTGGTGACAAAGATCTGGTAGCTGATGGTGTCACCGACCTCATCTACGGAGGCTCCAGCACCCTCACCGCCAACGTCGGTCACTGACTTAGTGATGGTGAAGTCGGGGGCCTGGACAACGGGCACATCGGCGCTGTCGTCCTTGTCGGCCACCTGGTCGGTGGACCCAGTGGCTGTGTTGTCGATGTCGCCGTCGCCACCACCGTCGGTGTCGATGTCGGTCTGGGTGGCGTCGTAGGTGCCGGTGCAGGTGATGTCGTCGCCCGGCGCCAAGGTGGCGGGCTGAACGGGAGCACAGACCAGGGCACCCAGCAGCGGATCGGCGATGGAGACTCCGGTCAGGGTCTGGTTGCCGGTGTTGGTGAGGACCATCTCGTAGGAGACGGTGTCGCCGGCCTCATCCACCGAAGCCCCCGCCCCTTCGCCCCCAACGTCGGTGATGGTCTTAGTGATGGTGAAGTCGGGGTCCTGGGTGATGGGAGCGGCTGCGGAGTCGGTCTCGGGACCGTCCTCATCTGAGGTGGCCGAGGCGGTGTTGTCGATGTCGCCGTCGCCGCCACCGTTGTTGTCGATGTCGGCCTGGGTGGCGTCATATGTGCCGGTGCAGTCCACCGAGTCCCCAACCACCAGGCTGCCGGTGCCGTTGACGAAGGGGTTGCCGAAGGTGGTTGTGGCGTCGCAGGTGAGCGCACCCAACAGCGGGTCGGAGACGGTGACGTTGGTGAGCGTGGTGTTGCCGGTGTTGGAGGTGGTGATCTCATAAGAGATGGTGTCGCCGGCTTCGTCCACCGAAGCCCCCGCCCCTTCGCCATCAACGTCGGTGATGGCCTTGGCCACCGAGATGCCCGGCGTCTGATCGATGGGGGCGGCTGCGGAGTCTGTCTTGTCGGCCACCTGGTCGGTGGACCCAGTGGCTGTGTTGTCGATGTCGCCGTCGCCACCACCGTCGGTGTCGATGTCGGTCTGGGTGGCGTCATAGGTGCCCGTGCAGGTGAGGGAGGCCGCCAGGGCCAGGGTGAAGCCAGAGGTCTGCAACCCCGGGGTTACGGCATCACAGTCGAGGTCGAAGATGAGCGGATCTGAGACGCCAACGCCGGTCAGGGTCTGGGTGCCGGTATTGGTGACGACGATCTGGTAGCTGATGGTGTCACCAGCCGCGTCGACCGATCCTCCAGGTCCGTCTCCACCGACGTCGGTGATCGACTTGACGATGGTGAAGTCGGGGTTCGATATCGGATTCGACGTCGACGCCATCAGCGGAATCAACTGCTGATCGCTCGTCACCGACACGGTGTTGTCGAGGGTGGTCTCGGCGGTGGGATCATCCACAACCACCTCGAACACGACTGTCATCGACTCCCCTGGTAGGAGGTCAAGTTCGGTCGCTCCCAACATCTCCGGAGGCGGAACCGCAGGCGGAGCCAGGGTCGATGGCGGGTCGCCGGCGAAGGTGTCGACCACCCGCTGGGTCACCTCAAGATTCACGTTGTCGAACCACCAGTCTTCGTCGCCGTCGGGGCCCGTCTCCATCCTGAGGGTGAAGTCGGCCGTGAAGAGCGTTGGGTCAGAGAAGGCGTATGTGTAGGTGATGTAATCAGCGTCGGTGACATCCGATCCAGTGCCGGGGATCGCGACCGCAGTAGTCCACGGGCCCGTCGCGGTCGGGCCTATGAGCACCGCGAGGTCGCTGTCCTTGACCTTGTCACGTCGGATATCGATGCTCAGCACACCGCTGCTGTAGGCGGACACGTCAGCCTGGCGCCAAATCGCTTTGGACTTCTTCTTGATCAGCAGGCTGTAGTCCGGGAAGCTGCCGTCGGTATCGACCTTGATGTCGTTGGCATCGGGGTCTGTGTCTTCGCCGACTTCCGTCCACCCGGCCTTCCAGTTGTACCCGGCGTCGCCGTCGTTCTCGGTGTAGCTGATTGCGTTGAATTCCTCTCGGAAGCTGCCGCTCGATCCAACCGGGGTTGTGATGGTTGTGCCCGGCACGGCCTGCCACACCGATCCGACAGGCGTCGGGTCGGAGACCACGACGTCGGTCGCCGGGTTGGTGCCGTTGTTGGTGACGGTGATCGTGTACTCGACCGTGTCGCCCGGATCGACCGTGCCAGAGGGGTTGGCCACCTTCGTCACGTCCAGAGTGTCCGGGAAGGTCCCGCCGAAGTCGTTGCCGACGTCGCTGTTGCCGAGGCCAACGAAATCGGCCTCATGGACATCCGCGGTCGTGTAGATCCAGCTGGGCGGTAGATCAGATGGGTCGATGCCAATGACGAAGTTGCCGTCTGCAGCGAAGGTGAAGGTGTAGAAGCCAGCGCCGTCGGAGTCGATGGTGGCGAGCGGCCAGTCACCACCATCGATGAGGCCGTCGTTGTTGGTGTCGCGATAGAGGGTGACGGTGGCTCCAGGAAGCGGGAGGTCACCGGCGTTGTAGGTGCCGCTGGTGTCGACGTCGAAGAAAGCAGTACCCGAGACCGTGTTGATGCCAAAGTCGGTGCGGCACTCCACCGACTCGTAGTCGCCGCCATTGTTGATCTGGTTTGGGCTCGAGCTGACGGCTGTCAGCTTGTCGATCTTGTAGAGGTAGTAGGGCGACGTACCGTCCACCGCCCACATCTGTCCGAACTGGTCGATCGACATCCCCTCGAGATCGTTGATGCCGGTCTGACCGATGGTGGTGACGCTCCCGTCGGTGACGTCGATGAGGACGAGGTCGGCGTCGTTGTCGCCGGCGTTGGCCGCGCCGTATAGGCGACCGGTCACCAGGTCGTAGGCGAGCGAGTCGATGTCCTCATTTCCGCCGGAAGCTCCAATTTCGAGGTAGTCGACGCCGGGTCCGAAGGCGTCGGGGATGTGGGCACCCGTAGCGGCGTTGATCTTGATGAGGAGGTCGAGACCGGGGTCACGGCGCACCGCCCCCCATAGGAAGCCGGGGTATGGGTCGAAGGTCAGGCCGTCGATGTCTCCGAACGTCTGCGGGCCGTCAGCACCGTCGCCCGACCCAACGACGGAGAACCCGGTGGAGTCGAACTCTCCCGTCACCGGATCGACGATGCCCATCTGGTTGGCGTTGATGGCGTACAGGTCGCCGGTGAACGCGTTCATGGCGTTGGCCTCGACGTTCGAAGTGCCGAGCCCAGTGCCGATCGAAACCTCGTTGGTGGCCGGGTTGAAGTCGGCGGTGTCGATGACCGTCAGCAGGTCATTGCCACCGTTGCCTCCACCGCTGTCTGCGACCGAACGGCACGCCGAGCTCTCGGCAGCGAACGCCCCGCTAGGCGCCGCGACGCTGAGTGCCGTCGATACGGCGACGAGAGCGAGTATCTGCGCGACCAGCGAGAAGCTGGTGAGGCCAGCGACCAGCTTGCGCACCCGCTGGTACGGGAATGTGAGTGCCATGGATCTTCCTGCGACAACGATGAATGCGACTACAGAAAGTGTTTCGGAAGCGCTTTCGACGTTCTTGAGCGATTTGCTAACTAGTTACGCTCGCTGTCATGCGTATCCAGGGTGAAGGTGTCGATCTCGAGGCCCGCTGGGACAGTCCGGAGAACGCCACGGCTGCTGTGGTGTTGTGTCACCCCCACCCCCAGCACGGTGGCACGATGCGCGCTCCCCTCATGCACAAGGTCATGAAAGCGCTGACGGGTAACGGGCTCGCTGTGCTGCGCTTCAACTTCCGCGGCGTTGGGACCTCGAAAGGTGAGTGGTCCGGGGGTGTCGGCGAGATGGACGACGTGGCGGCGGCCGTGGCAGAGGCCCGTGGTGGCTACGACAGCGTCGCTGTCGCTGGGTGGTCGTTCGGGGCCGCCACTTCCCTCCGATGGCAGGCACGCGACGGCGACGGCTCCACCTACG
>JBPCTQ010000169.1:0-8268 GCA_051011595.1 Acidimicrobiales bacterium | reverse complement strand
GGCCTGGGCCGACAAGATGGTGGCCGCCAGCAGCTCATAGGGGTTGCGATGGTCGAGCTCGCATTCGGCGTCGGGGTACTCCACCGCCAGTCGTTCGTGGGTACGGCGGGCTCGGCCGGCTGGGGTTCGGGGGCGTGCCATGACCCATGTCTACGGCTCGGGCCACCATGTCGACAACCAACCCGAACCCGTTCGGCTCGGCTCCGTCGGTGAGCGATACCCTCAGCGCCATGACAACGCTCGAGGTCGAGACACCGGCAGGGACGGCACGGGCGCACACCACGGCCAACGGCTGGGTCGTCACCACCGACATCAGCCCCAACGAGGCATCGGCGCTGGCCTCGGTGCTCACCGCGTGCGTCGAGGCCATTCGCCGCGAGGGCGGCGGTCGAGTGGAGTACTGGATCGAGGCCATCTCCGACGACGCCCAGGGCGCCGGTCCCGAACGGGCCGGATTCCGCCCGTTCCGCGATCTCTGGCAACTACGGGTGCCCCTCCCCGTGGCGGCGCCCGACCTCATCACCCGCCCCTTCACCGAAGGCGACGTCGACGACTTCGTGGCCGTCAACAACCGCGCCTTCGAGTGGCACCCCGAACAGAGCGGCATGACCACCGACGATGTGGTCGAGCGTATGCAGCAGCCTTGGTTCGACGCCGACGGGTTCCTGTTGCACCACGACGACGAGGGTCTGGCCGGATTCTGCTGGACCAAGGTCCACGACGATGTCGAACCCCGTCTGGGGGAGATCTACGTGATCGCCGTCGACCCCGACCGGCACGGCCGAGGGCTCGGAGAGGCCCTCACCCGGGCCGGCCTGACCTGGCTGTCCCGGGCCGGCCTACGGGTGGGCATGCTCTATGTCGAATCCGACAACAACAAGGCCAACAACACCTATCGACGAATCGGCTTCCGGCACCATCAGACCAACCGAGCCTTCCAATGCCAGGCGTGAACACACCCACCCGATACGACCACGACCGTCCCGGCGTGGCCCGGATGCTGGCCGACGAACCGGGCTACCGCGTCGACCAGGTGTGGCACGGTCTCTACCAGCTGCGGTGCGAACCCCACGACATGACCAGCCTGCCCAAGGCGCTGAGGGAGCGGATCGAACTGGCGTTACCTCCGGCGCTGGCTCCGGCGGCCGAGTCGGTGAGCGACGACGGTCTCACCGTGAAGTGGCTGTGGACCTGCGGCGACGGCAGCCAGATCGAGTCGGTGCTGATGCACTACGACGACCGCTCCACCGTCTGCGTCAGCACACAGTCGGGTTGTGCGATGGGGTGCCAGTTCTGCGCCACCGGCCAGGCCGGGTACGGCCGCAACCTCACCGTCGGTGAGATCGTCGAGCAGGTCATCAAGGCCCAGCAGCGCGCCGACCTCGATGACCGTCGGGTGTCCAACGTCGTGTTCATGGGGATGGGCGAGCCGCTCGCCAACTACGACCGTCTCGATGCTGCCGTTCGGCGACTGCACGCTGACGTGGGGCTCTCGGCCCGCCACCTGACGGTCTCCACGGTGGGACTGGTGCCCGGCATCGATCGCCTTGCCGTGGCCGACCTCCCGGTCAACCTGGCCGTCTCACTACATGCTGCCAACGATGCTCTCCGCGACGAGTTGGTTCCCATCAACCGCCGGTATCCGTTGGGCGACCTGGAGGCGGCGTGCGCTCGATACCTCGAGGCCAAGGGCCGCCGTCTGTCGTTCGAGTGGGCGCTGATCGCCGGGGTGAACGACCGCCCGTCCGACGCCGCCGAGCTGGCGGAGATCGCCTACCGCTTGCGGGCCCACGTGAACCTCATCCCGCTGAACCCCACCCCGGGGTACCTCACTCGAGGAACCGACCGGGCCGGCGTGGTCCGCTTCCGCAACGAAGTTCGCGAGCGCGGCGTGCGGGTGACCATACGGCGGAATCGTGGCACCGAGATCGACGCCGCATGCGGTCAGCTCCGCGCCACCAGCGGGTCGGCATCGGTCACCCTGCGCCGATCCGGCCTCGACTGATGCCACACTGATCGCATGGAAGCCCAACGCTTCATCAACCGATACCAGCCGCAGCTCCTGGTGACCGCCACCATGCTGGCGTACATCCAGGCCGTGTTCGATCTGCTCACCGGCCTGCAGGAAGGATTCCTGTTGCTGGTGGTGGTGGCCGTGGGCAAGGGCCTGGGAGCCTTCGGCATCGCCAACTCGAAACGAGTGGGGTACTACGTCTGCATCGCGGCAACCGTCGTCGGCATCATCATGTTGTTCGTGCTCAACTACTCACTGTTCGGGCGCCTTCTCAACCTGGTGTTCGAGGGTGCCCTGCTCGGCGCGTTGCTCCATCCTCAGAGCCGCGACTACACGAAGATCTGGTTCGAGTGAACCGGTTTCAGTCTTCGGGTTCGCCGTCGAAGGCGACGAAGTCGTCGTAGGCGGCCAGCACTCGACGGCTCACCTCGAGGTGAGCCAGCTGATCGGGCAGATCGGCCAACACGAGTATGGCCCGATCGCCACCAACAACCCGGTAGTGAATGGCAGCTGACTCGGTGAGCACGATGCCGTCGCGCACCACACCGAACAGGTCCTCGCCACCGAGCATGCTGGTAGCTTCGATGGCCGAGCCGGCAAGTTCGTACAGCGCATCGCCCAGCTCTTCGGGCTGGAAGGCCTCGGCGCCCCAGTGGGCGAGGATCCGGCGATCACGAGCGCTGGCCACGCAGATGGCAACACTGTCGCGAATCTCGGCGGCCAGCTGTTCGAGCACCGCGGAGCGGCGCGGCGTCATGGGTTCCACCGTCCACACGGTGTCAGCAACGGTCACGGGCTCTCCATCGGACACTTCCATCGTCGCATGAGCAGTCTGGCTTGTTTGTAGCCGGACGCCACCTTTCGGACCCCGGTTGGCGTCGGTGCGGGGCCCACCACGACGCGTCGGTAACATCAACCAATGGTGGACATCGATCCCGATCAGCTCCCCCAGGGTGACGAGAAGCGGGATCAGGTGACGACGATGTTCGACACCATCGCTCCCCGCTACGACCTGGTCAATCGCATCATGACCTTCGGTCTCGATGTGCGATGGCGAAGGCGGACGGTGAAGCGACTGGGCCTGTCGCCGGCTTCGACCGTCATCGACCTCGCTTGCGGCACCGGAGACTTCTGCCGCGATCTCGATCGAGCCGGCTTGCAGCCGGTCGGCCTCGACCTGTCGATGGGCATGCTGCTCGCCGCCCGCACCGACGCACCCCTGGCCAACGCCGATGTCCTCACGCTGCCCGTGCCCGACGGGGCCGTCGATGGTGTCACCTGTGGGTTCGCGCTCCGAAACTTCGTCGAGCTGGAGGGGTTCTTCGCCGAGTTGGCCCGGGTGACCAGGCCCGGCGGCCGCATCGCGCTACTGGAAGTGGCCGAACCCGACAGCCGATTCCTGCGCTGGGGCCACAGTGTCTATTTCGGATCCGTGGTGCCGTTCATCGGCGGGATCCTCTCGGACCGCACGGCCTACCGCTACCTACCCAAGTCGGTGGCCTACCTCCCCGAGCGGGAGGTGCTGGTCGAGAGCCTCACCGACGCCGGCTTCGTCCACGTCGACCACACGTTGCTCAACGGCGGCATCGCCCAACTCTTCCTGGCGACCAGGGCCTGAACCGGTCTCACCCGGCGAGGGCGAGGCCGGCCGCGAAGGCCAACCCGCTCACCAACTGGAGACGGCCGGTTCCGGCCAGGACGGGAATGAGGTCGGGCCCGGCCGCGCCGGACCGGACCGCTCGAATCGGTGCACGGGCACCCACCATCCCGACCAGACCCAAAGCGGCGCTCGGTCGCCAGACCACGGCCACCACCAACACCATGACCCACGCCAGGACCAGAATGGCCACATACAACCAACGAGTGCGCGCGTCGCCCAGCCGAACCGCCAGCGTGTTCTTGCCGGCCAGAGTGTCGCCGGGGATGTCGCGCAGGTTGTTGATGACCAACAGCGCCGTGGCCCAGAGGCCAACCGGTACTGCCGCCGCACAACTGAGTGCAGTGATCGATTCGGTGTGCACGTAGGCCGATCCGACCGTGGCCACCAGCCCGAAGAACACGAACACGAAGACCTCGCCGAGCCCCAGATAGCCGTACGGACGAGGGCCTCCGGTGTAGAGCCAGCCCGCCGCAATGGAAGCCGCTCCCACCACCAGCAGCCACCAACCGGCCGCCGCACACAACGCCAGCCCGGCAATCGCAGCCACCGTGAACGAAAGCTTTGCGGCCCGCTTCACCGCGGCCGGGGCAGCCAACCCGCCCCCCACGAGCCGCACCGGGCCCACCCGGTTCGGTCCGTCGGTACCCCGTTTGCCGTCGCTGTAGTCGTTGGCGTAGTTGGTGCCCACCTGCAGCGCCAGCGCCACCACCAGCGCGGCGATGGCACGCCACCAGATGACACCCTCCCCCACCGCCGTGGCGGTTCCCACCGCCACCGGAACCACCGCCGCCGGGAGCGTCCTGGGGCGAGCCCCCACGATCCAGATGTTCACGCTGGGCAGTCTGGCATGCGGCTCGGGTTTTCCCTGCGGTTAGGTTGCGGCCATGAACCGGCTCGCCCGCGAGACCAGCCCGTACCTGCGCCAGCACGCCGACAATCCCGTCGACTGGTACCCATGGGGTGACGAGGCGTTCGACCGAGCCCGCCGGGAGGACAAACCGGTGCTGTTGTCGGTGGGCTACTCATCGTGCCATTGGTGCCACGTCATGGCCCACGAGTCGTTCGAGGACGACGCCACCGCGGCGGTGATGAACGAGCGCTTCATCAACATCAAGGTCGATCGGGAGGAGCGGCCCGATGTCGACGCCGTCTACATGGACGCCGTTCAGGCCATGTCCGGCCGCGGTGGTTGGCCGATGACGGCGTTCCTGTTGCCCGACGGCCAGCCGTTCTTCGGTGGCACCTACTTTCCCGACGAACCCCGTCACGGCATGATCTCCTTCGGCGACCTGATGGACCGCGTCCACCAGGCGTGGATCGACCAGCGTGAGGGAGTCGAGGATCAGGCGTCGCAACTGTCCGGGCAACTCGGGCGCCTCGGCCAGCTGCAGCCGTCGGACCGAGGACCGAGCGGCGACACCCTGGCGGCAGCCGCGTCCGGTTTGGAGGACGAACACGACAGCATCCATGGCGGTTTCGGCACCGCGCCCAAGTTTCCGCCATCGATGGCGCTGCGGGCACTGCTCCGGCACCACGCCCACACGGGCGACGACACCAGCCTGCAGATCGTCGTCACCACCCTCGACGCCATGGCGGCGGGCGGCATCTACGATCACCTCGGCGGCGGATTCAGTCGGTACTCGGTCGACCAGACATGGACCGTGCCCCATTTCGAGAAGATGCTCTACGACAACGCGCTGCTCGTGGGGGTGTACATCGAAGCCTGGCAGGTGACGGGCCACGAGCGCTATCTCCAGGTAGTCGACGAAACAATCCACTACCTCCAGCGCGATCTCAGCCACCCCGACGGTGGCCTGTATTCGGCCGAGGACGCCGACAGCGAGGGAGTCGAGGGGAAGTTCTACGTCTTCACGCCTGATCAGGTCCGAGCGGCTGTCGGGGATCGAGCCGATCGAGCCATCGATTGGTACGGCGTGACCGAGCGGGGCAACTTCGAGGGCGCCAACATCCTGGTCCGCCCCCGCCACGCCCCCTTGGAACGCCCGGCCGACGTCGAACAGATCCGGGACGATCTACGGCTGTGGCGCGACCGACGGGTCCGGCCTGGACTCGACGACAAGGTCCTCACCGAATGGAACGCGCTGGCCCTGACGTCGATCGCCCAGGCCGGTGCGGCCGCCGGCCGCCAGGACTGGCTCGACATGGCGGAGCGGATCGGCACCTTCCTCATCGACCGACTCCGTCGCGCCGACGGTCGCTGGATGCGATCGTGGCAAGCCGACGCCGGATCGGCTCGGCATCTGGCCTACGCGGCCGACTACGCCGCGCTGGTGGATGCCTTCACCCGTCTGGCCGAAGCCACCGGTGAGGCCCGTTGGATCATTGAAGCGCGCCGCTGCGCCGACGCCCTCATCGATCTCTTCTGGGACGACCAACGAGGCGGAGTGTTCACCACCGGCGACGACGCCGAGGCCCTCATCACCCGGCCCAAGGATCTGATGGACAACGCCACCCCGTCGGCCAACAGCCTGGCCGCGGTGGGCTTGCTCCGATTGGCGACCTTGACCGGCGAAGACCGATACCGCAAGAGGGCCGAGGCCACGTTGCGCCTGGTCGGTGAGCTGGCCCGTGAGCACCCCCTCGCCTTCGGCCATACGTTGGCGGCCATCGACATGGCCGCCACTGGCATCACCGAAGTGGTGGTGGCCGGCGATGCGCCGGCGATGGTGGACGCGGTGCACCGGCACTACCTGCCCAACGTGGTGTTGGCCTGGGGCGAACGGTACGACTCGCCCCTGTGGACCGACCGAACCGACGGCTTCGGGTACGTGTGCCAGAACTACAGCTGCCAACTACCCGTGACCAGCGCGAACGAGCTCCTCGCCCAACTCCGGTGATCGCCGACCGGGGTCAGGCGGCCTTTTCGAGGATGTGCACTCCGCAAGCCGAACCCAGACCGATGACGTGGGCCAGGCCGACCTTGGCGCCCTTGATCTGACGGGGACCGGCCTCACCCCGCAGATGGGTGGCCACCTCGTGGATGTTGGCCACACCGGTGGCCGCGATCGGGTGCCCCTTGGACTGGAGACCACCCGACACGTTGACCGGCATGGAACCGTCACGCCATGGTGCGCCGGACTCGAAGAAGTCGACGGCCCCGCCCTGCTCGCACAACATGAGATTGTCGTAGTGCACCAGCTCGGCAGTGGCGAAGCAGTCGTGGAGCTCAACTAGGTCGAGGTCCTCGGGACCGATGCCGGCCTGCTCGTAGGCTTGCTGCGCCGCGTTGCGAGTGAGGGTGTTGACGTCGGGAAGAACCTGGCAAGCCTCCTCGTACGGATCGGTGGTGAGCACCGATGCCGAGATCTTGACCGCTCGCTTCTGCTGCTTCTTCGACAGGGTCTTGAGCTTGGCGTCGCTGACCACGATCATGGCCGCCGCGCCGTCGCAGTTGCCCGAACACATCGGTCGAGTGTTGGGGTAGGCGATCATGACGTCGTTCATGATCTCGTCGAGGGTGAATCGTTTCTGCTAGGCGGCCAGCGGGTTGAGAGTGCTGTGGGCGTGGTTCTTCTCGGAGATCTTGGCGAACAGCTCGAAGCTGGTGCCGCCGTACTTGTGCCCGTACTCCATGCCGACCTGGGCGAACACGCCGGGCATGATGCCCGTGCCGATGCGGCCCTCGGTGGAACCGAGCGCGCCAACACGACCGGACGGTGACCAGGTGTCGTCGCTGGGTCGGGCCGGACCCTGACCCAACAATCCGGCGCCGGCCAGCTTCTCGACACCCACGGCCATCCCCATGTCGACCTCACCCGACTTCACCGCCATGATGGCCACCCGGAGGGCGGTGGCCCCGGTTGCGCAGGCGTTGGAGACGTTGTACACCGGGATCCCGGTCTGGCCGACCTGCTTCTGCAACTGCTGACCGATTCCGGCTCCGGCGTTCATGAGGTTGCCGACGCCGAGGATGCCGATATCGGCCATCTTCACGCCGCCGTCGGCCAGCGCACCGAGGGCCGCTTCGGAAGCCAGGTCGATGACGTCTTCGTTCGGGTGTTTGCCGAACTTGGTCATGTTGGATCCCAGGATCCAGATGTCGTCTTTGGCCATGATGGTCCCCTGTTGAGTGGTGGTTGGTCGGTTCAGGCGGGCGAGAAGCCGAAGGCGATGGCTTCGGTGCCCTCGGAGTCGGTTCCCATGGAGTAGGTGGTGAGCTTCACCTTCATACCAAGTGTGACAGCTTCGGGGGTGGGATCGACACCCAACAGCGTGGTTCGCACGCTGGTGCCTCCGCAGTCGACGATGGCGGACACGTACGGACCCATCGCCACGATGGTGAACGACGTGACCACACCCTGGTTCTTGACTCGGGCGTTCTTGAACTCGGTACGCCCGCAGCTGGCACAGGCATTACGACGGTCGAAGAACCGGGCCCCGCAGTTCTTGCACTCCTGGGCCCGCAAATACGGCCGATCGCCCAGAACGAGGTAATCGACGAAAGGAATCTGCGCCTTCGGCTTCCGGGCGCGGCGGGTCGCAGCCTTCTTCTTGGCCGGAGCCTTCTTCGCCGCGGTCTTCTTCTTGGCCGCCGACTTCTTGGCCGCCGACTTCTTGGCCACCGACTTCTTGG
>JBPCTQ010000168.1:0-3139 GCA_051011595.1 Acidimicrobiales bacterium | reverse complement strand
GCCGAGCGCCTGCCCGACATCAGCCAGGCCGGCGAGGCCAAGTACCTGCGGTCGAACTTCATCGGTGGCATCAAGGAGCTGCCGGTGGCGTTCACCCCGACCCCGTCGACCAACACCGACCCGATGCTGCGGCTCGGCTCGGCGGCCGGCGCCAGCGGCACCGAAGGGTTCGGCGGCGCCGTCGAGCGCGACTGAACGGCGCTTCGTGGACGACACGGCCGACTACATCGCCGTTCGCCGACTTCAGAACGGCTACGCCGATGTGGTGACCCGGCGGGCCTGGCCGGAGCTGGAGGCGATCTTCGAGCCCGATTGTCCGGTCGTGCTCGATCTGCGCAACCGGGGGACGATGACGTTCACCGGCCCGACCGAGATCGGCGCGTTCATCGCCAAATCGATCGAGGTCTTCGACTTCTTCCGATTCGAGATCGTGAACACCACCGTCGAGATCGGAGTGGACGGCGACCCCGACCTCGCCGGCGCCCGTATGTACATGTGCGAGCTCCGGCATGGTGCCGACGACGGCGAGTGGAGCCAGATGCACGGCCTCTACGTCGATCAGATGCGACGAAGCCCCGACGGATGGCGGTTCTCCAGCCGCCGCTACCACTCGGTGGGTCGGCAGTCCTTGGATTCCCAGGTGTTCGACTGGCCCACCATCGGGTGGGACGAGATCTGATCCGGCACCCCGCCCGAGGGGCTGGGGACACCGTCGCGAAGCGACCGCGCGGGGCTCGATAGGCGCAACCAGGCGCCGAGGCCACCCTGCTAGCGTCGCCAACGATCGACACCGGAGGGAGACGGCCATGAGCGGTGGCACCGAGGCGGGTTGGCACAACGACCCGATGGGACGACACGAGTCTCGTTACTGGAATGGGACCGAGTGGACCGAACACGTCTCCAACGCCGGTGTGCAGGGTGTCGACCCCATCGAGCCGGCCGTCCCGGCCCAGACAGCCGAGCATCCGGCCACCCCGACCCAACCGGCACCGACCGATCCGACCCAACCCATCGTGCCCGTTGCCGGGGCTGACGCCGGCCAGCCGGTGGCCGGTGAGCCGTTGCCCCAGTACGCCAACACCGGAGCCCAGAAGTCCGGTGGGTTCCCGGTGGTGCCGGTGGTGATCGGCCTGGTGGTCGCCGCGGTGGTCATCGGAGGCCTCATCTTCGCCATCGGTGGTGGTGACGACGGAGGCGACGACTTCGGCGAGTCGGTTGCCACCCTCGAAGACGAGAACCCGGTGGTCCGGTACGACCTCAGCCTCGACGCCGGCGAGGGAGTTCGGTTCCGGGCCGAACCCAAGAGTGGCGATCTCGATCCGGTGTTCGTCATGGCGGTCGGAGAGGACACCGCCAACGATCTGTTCAGCGACCTGGTGGCCGAGGACTTCTTCTTCGAGGACGCCGACTTCGACGAGTTCTTCACCGACGTGGTCGACGATGCCCTCGACGACTACGACACCGACGACACCGGTATCGATCGGGGTCAGCTGTACGAGATCGACAACTTCGACGACAACGGCAGTGGTGGCGTCGAGGCCCACTCGTTCGTGGCTCCGGGGTCGGCCACGTACTCGTTGCTTCTCTACGACTGGAGCGAACAGGAGGGCGAGCTCGACGTCACCATCGAACGGTGGGACGGCACCCTCCAGTTCGACTCCCTCTCCGACTTCGTCACCGAGCTGAGCGACGTCACCTCCGATGACGACTTCTTCACCGAGGAGGACTTCTTCACCGAAGGCGGGTTCTCCGACTTCAGCGACAGCTTCTCCGACTTCACCGACGACACCGCCGACGACTTCTCCGACTTCACCGATTCGTTCTCGGACTTCAGTGACTTCTCCAACCCGTTCGAGGACTTCTCCGACTTCAGTGACTTCGAGGATCTGAGTGATCTGACCGACTTCATCGATCCCTTCACCGACCTGTTCACCGACTTCTTCTCCGAGTTCAGCGACCTGGCGGGCTGACCCCCGGTGTGCGCCGTGTTCGCTCGGTGGGCGCTCGTCGGGGTCTTGACACTCACCGCGTGCGCGGCGCCGAGCGACATCCAGGCCGACCGGATCGACGTGGTGGCGGCCACCTGCGTGAGCATCATCGAACGGCGGGTGGGCAACAACTTCGATCGTGACGCCCTGGCCGACCGAGCCGGGCCCGAGCGCCTGACCGAGATCTACGAGCGTTTCGACGGGAGGCGCCCCGCGGCCGTGGGCATCCTGCGTCGGCAATGCCAGATCCCACCCTCGGGGCCTTGATCTCCCTCACGCCGACTCGGCGCACCAACCTGCGAGCGGCGGCGCTGGGTGCCTTCGCCGGTGCACTGGTGTTCGCGCTGGTCACGCGCGGCATCCCCCTCGAGCGCGAACAGGTGCTGGCCTGGATGCTGGCGGGTGTGGTGGCCGCTTCCATCGGGAGCTCGTGGCTCACCATCGGTCGGGCGGTGCGCGACTGGGTGTTGTTCGGGGTGTTGTTCCTGCTCTACGACTTCAGCCGGGGTGCGGCCGAGGAGCTGGGGATGCCGGTCCAGGTGGAGCTGCCCATCTGGTTCGATCGGGTGCTCTTCCCCGGCGACGTCCCCACCGTCGAGCTCCAGGAGCGGTGGCGCCCCTTCACCGGCGAGCGGTGGTGGGAGGTGATGGTGAGCCTGGTGTACGTCTCCCACTTCATCGTGCCGTATGTGATCACCGCCGTGTACTGGCTGCGGGACCGCACCGTGTGGCGCCAGTGGTTGGCCCGATTCTCGACGCTGACCGTGGCCGGCCTGCTCACCTATGTGTTGGTGCCGACCATGCCACCGTGGCTGGCCGCCCGCACCGGTGAGCTGGCACCGGTCGAACGTATCGCCGGTCGGGGTTGGCGGGCCGTGGGGCTGGAGTCGGCCGATCGTGCCCTCGACAAGGGGCAGGCGGCCGTGAACCTGGTGGCTGCCCTGCCGTCGTTGCACGCCGCGTATCCCGCGCTGATCGCCGCCTTCTTCTGGACGCGAGCGCCAGTGGCCTGGCGTCCGGTGTTGGCCGCCTACCCCTTGTTGATGGCCTTCACCCTCGTCGTCAGCGGCGAGCATTACGTGTTCGACGTGCTGGTTGGTTGGCTCTACGTGGCCGTGGTGATGGTGGCATGGGCCCGGATCGACCAGCGG
>JBPCTQ010000167.1:0-6353 GCA_051011595.1 Acidimicrobiales bacterium | reverse complement strand
CTGCTCGGGGGCGGGGTGGCCACGTGGGCGCTGGCCGGAACCGGCAACCACATCGGAGCCAGCGGCGTGGTGTTCGGGTTCCTCGGGGCGATCCTCGGCGCCGCGCTGTTCGAGCGGCGTCGCAGGGCCCTGGCGCCGGCGCTGCTCGCCATCGGCTTCTACGGCGGCTTGCTGGCCGGTCTGGTGCCCCAGGAGTTCATCTCGTGGGAGGGCCACCTGTTCGGCCTGCTCGCCGGCATGGTGGCCGCCTGGGTGCTGGCCGAGCCACCTCCACCAGCCCCGGCCGAACGCCCCGAGGACATCCAGCCCTGGGAGCTCGACGAACCGTGGCTCGACGGCGACCCCGCCGACTGGGAGGAATGAGGGGCGCAACCACGGGCTGATCCCCCTCGTGGCCGGCATCCCGGTGCACGCGACCGCTGAGCTAATCACCATGCGGCGGGTGGATTCTTCGCCGAATCCCTTGCGAGCTGTTCGACAAACCACTACTATCGAACATACGTTCGCTGAACCTTCGAAATCAGCAGGCGTCCCTCGCCACCGGGTGGTGGCCTCCCCCACAGCGCTGCCGACGGCAGCGCGACACGTCGAGAGGAGGTCATCCGTGGACGACTGCATCGAACAACTCCGCGCCGCCGTGGGTGTCCTCGACCGGGCGGCCGACGACGTGGCCGACGCCGAAGGACTGGTCGCCTCGCTGGTGCCGATCGAGCGCCAGCTGACCGCGATCCGCACCCGAGCTGCGGCTCGGGCGACCGCCCAGGGAGCAGCGCAGCGCTGTGGTGACAAGGATCCGGCGACCTGGCTGGCTCGTCAGACTGGCACCTCCAAGGCCCAGGCCGGCAGAGCGCTCGACACGCAGAAGCGGCTGGATGCGCTGCCCGTGGTTCGTGAAGCCATCGAGCAGGGCCAGCTGTCGGCCGACCAGGCCGATGCCATCAGCCGTGCGGCCGAGAGCAACCCGAGCGAACAGGCCCGGCTGGTCGACCTGGCTGGCCGCGAGCCACTCACCGAGCTGCGCCGCGAGTGCGACCGGGTCATTGCCACCTCGGATTCCGACTTCGACGCCCGCCAAGCCCGAATCCACCGCGACCGATCCATCCGGACGGTCCGGCGAGCCGACGGTTCGAAGGCTCTGACCGCGGTCGGCACCAACGCCGACATCAGTGTGCTCGAGCAGCGGCTCCGCCGAGCGACCCGGCACGTGCAGAAGCAGCACCGAGCCGCTGGCGACCGCGACAGCGGCATCGAAGCCGTGCTGTTCGACGCCCTGCTCTGGCTGACCGCGCCCCAGAGCGTCGAGGCGTCACCGACCGCGCCGTGTGGCTGCAGGGAGAAGCCCCGGATCGTGCATCGTTCCATCCGCGAACTACTCATCCACCTCTCGTGGTCGGCCGCCCTGCGGGGCCGGGTCCTCCCCGGTGAGCTCTGCGAGATCGACGGCGACGGCCCCATACCGCTGGTCGACGCCTTGGATCTGGCCGATGACCCGTTCATCAAGGCCGTGCTCCGCGATGGCACTGACATCAAGCGCGTCCTGCACTTCGGCCGGAACGTGCCAGCCGAGCTGGTGACCGCACTCGAGGCTCAGGGTCGCCGGTGCGCGGTCCCAGGGTGCACGAATCGAGCATGGCTCGAGATTGACCATGCCGTGGTGAACTACGCGGCCGGAGGACCGTTGGCGCTGTGGAACACCCAGTTCCTCTGCACCCACCACCACCGGCAGAAGACCGCAGGCAAGCTTCCACCCCTGCCCCCTCCCCCTGCGGCCAGTACGGCACCGCTTCGCGGCGAGGCTCGGCCCGCTCCGGTGCGGCGGGAATGAGCCGTGCGGGCAGTGCCGTGTATCGTGCCGGCCGTGCCCGGCGAGCAACTAGTCGACATCGGTGCAGGCCGTCGCTACATGAGCGACCAGCCCAGCCGTCGGTTCCCCGTGTACACACGAGGGAACGCCGGCGAGGTCTATCCCGAGCCGTACTACCCACTGAGCTGGTCGATGACGGCGTCCGATGGTGGTGCGGTGTTCGAATCAGCCTCGTTGCAGTCAGGCATCATGGGACCCAAGGACTTCGCCGAGGATGCCGCCATCAGCGGCGGGGTCTTCGCCGGCTACGCCTACCTCAACCTGTCGCTCAGTCGAGTCGGTGCCATCCGGATGCCAGGCGCCTCCCTCGACGACGTCGACCGCGCCATCCTCGGGGGCGGCGACTCCCCTCCCCACGTGACGGCCAAGGGCGACAAGAGTCTGCTCGGATCGCTCCGCGGCATACGCATGGCGTGGCAGACGATCCGCACCACCGATGTGCCCGAGCTCGAGGCACAACGAACACGGGTGGCCGCCTGGTTGAACGGCCTCCCCGATCCGGCCACGGCCAGCGACGATCAGATCAGGTCGGTACTGGAGAGCTCCAACGAGTTCATCTACGAGCTGTTCGAGACCCATCTGGTGGTCTCGGGCCAGTCGACCATCGCCCAAGGCGCACTGGCCGGTATCTGTCGCGATGCCCTCGACGACGAACACCTCGTCCTCACCCTCACCAGCGGCCTCGGTGATGTGGCCTCGGCCCTCCCGTCGGCCGAGCTGTGGGACTTGGGCCGGCTGGTGGCCGGCAGCGGCGACCTCACGCTGGCCTTCGACACCGGGGTCGACGATGGCCTGCTCGATCGCATCGAAGCCACCGGCGGAGACGACGCCGCCGACTTCACCGCCGCGTTCGGCACCTTCCTCGACCGCCACGGCTGTCGTGGCCCCAACGAATGGGAGACCGCCTGCGCCACCTGGGGCACCAACCCCACGCTGGCCCTGGCCCTCGTCGACCGCATGCGTGGCGCCGACCCCGATGCCGATCCCCGCCGCCAGAACCAGCGGCTGCAGCAACAACGTCACGCCGCCACCGAGGACGCCCTCGAACGGTTGGGCCGTGTCCAGCGGTGGCTGTTCCGCCGCACCCTGCGCTCGGCCCACGTGCTGTCCGCCGGCCGCGAACGGTCCAAGACCACGGTGATCGAAGCCATACACGGCCTCCGGCTGTTGTCGCGCGAATTGGGGCGGCGGGTGGCCGGACGGTCGGGAGGCAGCCCCGACGATCTGTGGTTCGTGCTGGCCGACGAGCTGGAGGACTACCTCCACGACCCGACATCGTTCGCCGACACCATTGCCGAGCGGCGCCAGACCCGCGAGCTCCTCGCATCCCTCGAACCGCCGTTCATCTTCGACGGGCAGATCCCACCCATCGACCAGTGGGAGCGTCGTGACAGTGTGTCCACCCCCGAGGCCGATGCCGGCGACGAGCTCACCGGCATCGGGGGATCGCCCGGCGTGACTCGAGGCCGAGCGTGCATCGTGCTCGATCCGGGCCGGCCCGGCGACCTCGGACCGGGCGACGTTCTGGTGGCGCCCAGCACCGATCCGGCCTGGACCCCGCTGTTCGTGCCGGCCGAGGCCGTGGTGGTCGATGTGGGCGCGCAGATGAGCCACGCCGTCATCGTGTCGCGCGAGCTGGGGCTGCCGTGTGTGGTGAGCGCAACCGACGCCACCCGCCGCATTCCCCACGGCGCCCTGATCGAAGTCGACGGCGACCACGGCATCGTCCGGGTCATCGACCCTCGCCCCAGTGACCCATGAGGACCACGCTGTGATTCCCAACGAGCATCCCAACCGCCCGTACGAAGACTTCGGCGGGGAGGTGGGCCGAGTGGTGGGCACCTCCACGCCCGATTGGCCCGACTACCCCAAGGCCCCGGCCGGATCACCCAACGTGGTGGTGATGCTCGCCGACGACCTGGGGTACGCCGACCTGGGCTGCTATGGCTCGGAGATCGACACGCCCCGGTTGGACCGGGTCGCGGAGCACGGTCTGCAGTTCACCAACTTCCACGTCAACCCGATGTGCTCACCCACTCGGGCCTCGATGCTCACCGGGCTGAACAGCCACCTGGCCGGCATCGGCCACGTGTGCCACGCCGACCCCGGGTTTCCGGGCTACGCCATGGAGATCACGGACCGAGCCGCAACCATGGCCGAGATCCTGCGCGACAGCGGCTGGTCCACACTCATGGTGGGCAAGTGGCATCTCACCAAGGACGCCCACCTCTCCGATGCCGCCCCCAAACACTCCTGGCCCTGCCAGAAGGGGTTCGACCGCTTCTACGGAATCCTCGACGGCTTCACCAACTTCCATCACCCGCACCGGCTCTATGCCGACAACCACCACGTACCGGTCGATGAGTATCCCGACGGCTACTACTTCACCGACGACATCACCGATCAGGCCATCAGCATGATCCGCGACGTCAAGGCCTACGACCCGGAGAAGCCCTTCTTCCTCTACTTCTCCCACGGAGCCGTACACGCGCCGTTGCAGGCCAAACCGGTCGACATGGAGAAGTACCGCGGTGTGTACGACGCTGGCTGGGACCAGGTTCGGGCCGACCGGTTCGCCCGCCAGGTCGAGCTGGGCATCATCGACGCCGACACCCCGCTGCCACCCCGCAACCACGAAGAAGGCAGCGACGTCGCCGCCTGGGACGAGCTCGACGAGCGCCGCCAGACCCTGTTCGCCCGTTACATGGAGGTGTACGCCGGCATGGTCGACAGTGTCGACCAGAGTGTCGGGGCCCTGCTCGACGAGTTGGAGGCGATGGGTCAGCTCGACAACACCGTCTTCGTGTTCACCAGCGACAACGGCGGGTCACGCGAGGGGGAAGCCGAGGGTTCGAGCTCCTACTTCGACGTGCTGAAGCTGGCTGCGGGCATCGGGGTCGACTACGACAACTTCGACTTCGACTACAGCCGCCTCGACCTCATCGGTGGCCCCCAGACCCTGCCCCACTACCCACGGGGTTGGGCCATGGTGTCCAACACGCCGTTTCGGCTCTACAAGATCAACACCCACGCCGGAGGCCACCAGGTCCCGTTCCTCATCCAGTGGCCCGACGGTCCGGTGCCGGCAGGTGAACGCCGCGGCCAGTACCAACACGTCACCGACCTCTTGCCCACCGTGCTCGACCTGGTGGGTGTCACCGCACCCAACGAACGGCAGGGCCGACCCACACTGCCGCTCGCCGGAGCCACCTTCTCCTCGGTGTTGACCGACGTCGCCGCAGCATCGACCCACACCGAGCAGTACTACGAGATGGTCGGGCATCGCGGCTATTACCGCGACGGCTGGGAGGCCGTCACCTTGCACCGTCCCCGAACCGAATTCGGCGATCACGAGTGGGAGCTGTACGACCTCACCACCGACCCCACCGAGACCACCAACCTGGCCGGTGAACACCCCGAACGGGTGGCCGAGCTGGCCGGAGCCTTCGAGGACGCAGCCTGGGCCAACCAGGTGTTCCCCCTCGACGAGGGCACCGGGCTCAAGATGATCCAACGGCCCACCACCGAGTTGGCCCAGGAGGTGCCGGTACGGATCAGGCCCGGAACCCCCACCCTCGAGCGCTACCGATCACTCCAGTTCATCAACTCCCGCAGCTGCCGGTTCACCGTTCGCTTGGCCGGATACGAGGGTGGCGACGAGGGGTACCTGTTGGCCCACGGTGACCAGGGCGGCGGGTACGGACTGTACGTCCGCAACGGTCGCTTGGGGTACGTCCACAACGGCTACGGGAAGATGTCCGATATCGATGGCGGCGCAGTGCCCGACGGTGCCACCGAGATCGGGTTGGACCTGACCGCCCGCTCTCGAACCGAGCTCGACGCGACCCTGACGATCGACGGCACGACGGTCGGCACCGGCGGCCCTTACTCGGCCTTCTACGCGATGGCTCCCTTCCAGGGTGTCGACGTGGGTATCAACCGGCGCTCCCCGGTGTCGTGGGAGATCTTCGAGGCCCACGGCCCATTCGCCTACAGCGGATCGATCCTCGAGGTGGCCATCGAACCAGGCGAGCTGGCCGCCGATGCCGGACGCCACTGGATCGACTTCCTCCGTGAGCAGGGTGCCAAGTTCGAGTGACACCCGCAGCGGGTGCCTGGCGTCGAGTGGTGCGGGCCACACCCGCCCGGCGAACGCCGCAACCGCCGACCCGGCGGTCCCGAAGTAGGGTTCCCGGCTCAGTCCGTGACGCAGCCAGAACAGCCGACCCGGCGGTCCCGGAGTAGGGTCCCGGCTCAGTCCGTGACGCAGCCAGAACAGCCGACCCGGCGGTCCCGAAGTAGGGTTCCCGGCTCAGTCCGTGACGCAGCCAGAACAGCCGACCCCGCGGTCCCCGAGTAGGGTCCCGGCTCAGTCCGTGACCCAGTGAGAACAGGATGATCCGTTGACTTTGACGTTCGACGAGGCCTGCGCGGCCCTCACCAGCGCCGACCAACCGTTCGCCCTGGTCGATGCCGAGATCCGGGGCCG
>JBPCTQ010000166.1:0-23913 GCA_051011595.1 Acidimicrobiales bacterium | reverse complement strand
GGGGTCGGCCCGTCGATGTCGGCCAGCTCGTTGCCCCAGAATTCACGGGCGGCGGGGTCTATTCGGTGCCGCTCCCGTTGCCGATGGCCGATCTCGGCATAGCTGACGGGCAACTCGGGCAAGGTCTGGCCGTCGTACGCCTGGGCGACCTGGTCCCAGAAGACGTCGAGGGCGCCGGCATCGGCCACCACGTGCGGCACACCGATGAGCAGTGCCCAACGGTCGCCACCGCATCGAGCACTACCCAACCGCACCAAGGGACCGTGGTCGAGGTCGAACGGACGGGACTTGAACTCGTCGGCCCAGGCCATCAGTTCGTCGTCGTCGACCACGACCCGACGAGTGACCTCGAGGGCCTGGTCGACCGTCAACCGGAGCCGATCGGCGCCGTAGGCCGTGTGCAACACCGCCTGGTGCGCCACCACCGCAGCCACGGCCTCGCTCAATCGGTCGGGTTCGAGCTCACCCTCCAGGTGGTACAGCCGGGTGACGTTGTAGCGGGTGTCGGTCGGGTCGACTCGGTACTGGAACAGCAGCGACTCCTCCCCCACCGACAGCGGTCGTTCGTCGTCCATCACCGGCACGGCGGGCGACGGCGGCGCCTCCTCGCCCTCACCGGCGGCTGCCCGCAGCAGGCCATCGACCTGCAGGGCGAGGTCGCGCACGGTTCGGTGCTGGAAGGCCAGGCTCTCGGGAACGTCGATCCCGACCTCGTCGGCCAGCATGACGATCATCTCGAGCGCCCGCAGCGAGGTCCCGCCCAGATCGAAGAACGGCGTCGTCACACTCACCGACTCGAGGCCGAGGACCCGGCCCCAGACCTCCGCGACCAGCTCCTCGGTGGCGGTCTCGGGTTGTGTTCCGTCGCCGATGCGGTGGGTGCGCCCCGGCGGCTCCAATCGATCGGTGTCGACCTTGCCGTTGACGGTGAGCGGAACGTGATCGACCCGCACGAAGGCTGCCGGCAGGGCGTGGGCCGGCAGCTGGTGGACGAGGCGGGCCCGCAGATCGGCCGGGTCGATGTCGTCATCGGCCACGTACCAGGCGGTGAGCACCTGGGTGGGGCGCGGGGTGTAGCCGATCTGGTGCAGCATCGACGCCACTTCGTCGGCCACGACGGGATCGTCGAGCTCGGCCAGCGCCTCATCACGCGTCTTGTGGCCCAGACGCACATCCCAGCTGTAGGGCATCGCGTAGTTGTGGAAGCCCCGCTCCAGTCGGTGCACGTGGATGCCGGCGGCATTGACCAGGCAGTTGGTGGAGCGACCGGTGTCGGCCGGCCGCACCCAGGGGGCGCGGGCATCGAGGAAGGAGTACATCTCGTCCAGCTCGACGTCGGTGTAGCGGTAGAAGTCCACGAACCGGATCCGGTCGAACACCTCGTCGGTGGCGAAGACCGAGGTGTCCATCAGGTCCGACACCGCATCGTGTTCGCGGTGATAGGCCTTGCGGGCCGCGAGCACGGTGGCGTCGATGGTGGCCGGGTCGAAGCCTTCGCGGGTGAACTGGGCCGGCGTGAGCCGGGTCTCGAAGAACTGACCTCGGCTCAGGCCGGTCACGATCACGGGGATATCCAGCTCATCGGCGGTGTGCACCGCCAGCGTGTACAGCACCTTGAAGCAGCCGTTGCACACGTTGCTGTAGCGCTCGAGGCTGTCCTTGAAGACTGCGTTCATGGCGTCGGTGGTCACGAACTGGTGATCGACACCCAGGTCCTCGACCGCTCGCGACACGTTGGCCTTGGCCCCATCGGAGATGAAGCCGTTGTCGAGGGTGAGGGCCCGAACCCGTAAACCCATCCCCACCAGCTGGTAGAGGGCATAGGTCGAGTCCTTGCCGCCCGACAGCAGGTGCAGGCAGTCGTAGTCGCCGGAGCGCTCGGCGCCGGCCGCCCCGATGAGCTCTCGCAGGTCTGCAGGGGTCCCGAAGTACTGCTCGGCCTGAGCCGACACCGCGTCGTACTCACGACAGACCGAACAGACCCCGTCGTCGATGGTGACGCCGGGGACATCGGCGCCCAGGCCGCAGCGCTGACACATCGGTCCGGTGGCGGCCTCGGCTGACGGGCTCCACAGCCGCACCACACTGTGATCGACGGCGGGGTGGGTGTTGATCGCCGCCTCGATCTCGCCGGGTTCGATCCGGATGCCGCCCAGCTTGAGCTGTTCGTCGAGGCGCCCCTCGTACACCATCGTGCGCGAATCGATCATCCGCACCCGGTCCCCCGTCCGGTAGAGCAGGTCGGGCCACACCTCGGGACGACTCACGAATCGGTCGGCGGTGAGCTCGGAACGCTGCCAGTAGCCGGCCGCCATACCGGGCCGATGCAGGTAGAGCTCGCCGCTGGCCCCCAGCGGCGTGGGATGACCGTAGGGGTCGAGGGTCACGATCGCCGCGCCGGGTGCGGGCCGACCGATGGGTACCTCCGGGCCCTCGTCGGTAGCCGGGTCGTAGCGGTGGATCATGCATCCCACCACCGCTTCGGTGGGCCCGTACTCGTTGTAGATGGCCAACCCCGGGCGAGCGGCCAGGAGACGATCGGCCAGGTCTCGCCCGAAGGCCTCACCCCCCACGATCAACGTCCGCAGCGGATGGTCGGCGCCGAGCATCCGGACCAGCAGTTCGAGGTGGCTGGGGGTGGCCTTCAACATCGTGACCCGCCGAGCGTCGACGATCTCACGTAGCCCCTCGGCCCCGGCCGGTTCGATGACGACCATCTCCCCCCCGGCCAACAGCGGAAGGAACAGGCTGGTGATGGTGAGATCGAACGACAACGAGGAGTGCAGGGCCACAACCGGGGGTTCGGAGTCGACATAGGCGTCGAGGGCGAAGTCCAGGTACTGGCTCAGCCCCTCGTGGGTGATGGGAACCCCCTTGGGGCGGCCGGTCGATCCCGAGGTGAACAACACGTAGGCCAGATCGTCGGATCGTGGCGCTCGGTCCGGGGTGAACGACACCGTCGCCGACAGGTCGGGCAACTCCTCGAGCACGAGTGCGGGGGCCAAGTCTTCGAGCAGGGCCCGTCGGCGCTCGGTCGGCAGCTCGGGGTCGATGGGACAGAATGCGGCCCCGGAGCGGAGCACTCCGTGTACCGCAACCACCGCCTCGACGCTACGAGGCAACTCGATGCCGACCCGGTCGCCGACGCCGATTCCCTGGCCGGCCAACCAGTGGGCCAAGGTGTCGATGCGATCGGCCAACTGCCCGCCGTCGAGGGTGATGCGGCCATCGGAGAGCGCAGCTCGGTCGGAACGCGACCGCAGGGCGCCGACCACATCGACGGGCGCAAGATCGCGCGACCGGGCGTCTTCATTGAAGTCGTCGATCACCACCGACCGCTCGCGGTCGCTCACCAGCGAGAACGAGCCGATGGCCGCGTCGGGATCGGCCAGGAAGGCGTCGAGCACGGTGAGCACGTGCTCGAGGGTTCGGTCGCGGCCGGCGCTGTCGGCCAGGGACTCGCTGACGTCGAGGGCGATCGTCTGGCCATCGCCGGTGAAGTCGTACAACTGACACCGCAAGCGGTGGGCCGGATCGACGTGTCCGCTGTGCAACCACTGCGTGGTGGCCCCGACCTCGCCGAAGGGCCCGAAGGCGGCCGGCACCACGTTGAGCACCACCTCGAAATCCTGACGGGGTGCGGTGCCGGGCTCGGCCCGACGCAGCATCGCGAAACAGTCCCGGACGGCGCGGTCGTACACGGTCCGGAAGGTGTCGCCGGCGCCGACCTCGATGGTGATGGGGTACAGCTCCATGAGCAGCCCGACCAGGTTCCGGGTCTGCTCGCTGGACCGGTGGTGCACGGGCACCCCGACTCGGACGGTGTTGACCCCGGCCAATCGGTGCAGGGTGACAGCCAGGGTGGTGGCCACCATGGCCAGGCGTCCCATGTCGAACGAGAGGGTGGCCAGTGGCCCCTGCAGCAGTTCGGTCATTCGGCCCGTTCGGCTGTTCGACAGCTCGGTCTCGGTGCGGGGGGTGCAGGAGCTGGGTTCGCGGGCCGGCCCGTAGAGCGAGATCGGGTCGGCCGCGGGCAAGGGCGCCGACCAGTAGGCCGAAGCCTTCTGCACCGCGGCATTCCCTTCTCGACCATCGAGTTGTTCGAGGTGCTCCCGATACGAACCGACGTCGAAAGGGCGGCCTTCGTAGGCCGCCGCGGTGGCGGCGTACACCAGGCTCGAGCTGGTGGCATCGGTGATGACGTGGTGCAGACACAGGTACCAGGCCGTCGAGCCATCGGGTTCGCGCAGCAGCACCGAGTCGTAGCCGCACTCGTGGAGCGGCAGCGGCCGGGAGATCCGGTCCTGCACGAAGCGGTCGATGGCCCCGTCGGCCACGTCGACCACCGCTGTGGAACCAGGGGGTTCGGGTCGCACCGAAGGAACGGCCACCCCGCCGCGATCGTCGACCACAGTCCGCAGCGCATCGCTGGCCGCCGCCACCTCGTCGAAGGCCGCCACCAGCCGCCCGTCGTCGATGGGACCGTCGAATCGGCTCAGGGTGGCCATGTTCGACAGCGGGACGTCGGGCAGCAGGCGCTGGCCGGCCCAGACCACCTGCTGCGCGGCGCTGAGCGAACGAGCCGATCGCAATACGACCGGCGCGTCGGTGCTCACACGGGGCCTCTTCGACCGTCGACGTAGGCGGCGATGGCCGACACCGTCGAGAAGTTCTCCAGGGTGACGTCAACCGGGTCGACCTCGACGCCGGCTTCGTCCTCGATCCAGTTGACGATGCGCACCACACCGAGCGAATCGACCACTCCGGTGAGCAGCAGATCGGTGTCGGCTTCGATCGGCGTACCGGCCGCCGGATTGATCTCGGTGCTGATCAGCTCGATGAGCTGGTCGGTCATGGTCATGGGGCGGGCGCCTCCAGGTTGGCGGGGAAGAGTTGGGGAAACAGGTCAGTTCGCACTCGGCGACGATCGATCTTGCCCGTCGAACCGGTGGGGAGATCGGGCACGGCCTGCACTCGGGTGGGGACGGCGTAGGGCGGCAGCGAGCCGGCCACCGACTTGATCACGGCGTCGGTTTCGGCCGAACCAACGAACACCGCCACCAGCTCCGAAGCCCCTTCGGCGCCGGGAACCACGCCGGCGACGGCATGGCGCACGCCGTCGACCGAAGCCACTGCCAACTCGACCGGCGTCAGTTCGAGGCGATGGCCTCGGACCTTCACCTGGTCGTCGAGACGGCCCAGAAAGCAGTACTCACCGTTGTCGCCCTCGACGACGAGGTCGCCGGTTCGATACCACCGCCGCCCACTGTCGTCGAGCGAGACCCGCTCGGCGGTCAGGTCGGGGCGGCCCCAGTAGCCACTCATCATGGTGGGCGCCGAGATCTCCAATTCGCCGGCTTCCCCGGCGGGGATGGAGCGTCGGTCTTCGTCGACCACTCGGCCCGCGGCCCCCTCCCAACAGGCACCGATGGGAACCACCTCATCAGCCGCCGGCGGCGCGTCGAGATGATGATGGGTGCACTGGTTGACCTCGGCCGGTCCGTAGACATTGGAGACCCGACAGTCGGGCAACAGGTGCATCCACTCGGCCAAGCGGGCGGCGGCGAAGGGCTCACCCCCGTAGAGCAACCAACGAACACGGGACAGATCCCGCTCGGCCAACACGCCGCGGTCGAGCAGTTGAGTGAACAAGAAGGGAACGCCGTAGAGCGTGGTCAGGTGTTGGTCCTGGATCAGCTGCGACAGCGATGCCGGCAATCGCAGGTGGGCTTCACCAACCACCACCGTGCAGGCGCCGACCATCGGTCCGGCGAAGAGCTCGAAGGTCGACATGTCGAAGTGGATCGGGGTGAGGAAACCCAGTCGATCATCGGGCACCAGCTGGTAGGTGGCCGCCGCCCGGGTGGCGTAGGCCAACGCCGATCGATGGGTGTGCATGATGCCCTTGGGCTGCCCCGTGGACCCGGACGTGTACATCACGTAGGCCATGTCGTCGGGCTCGATGGCGACGGTGGCGACGGCCTCGCCGCGGTCGTCCCACCCCACCGAGGCGAAGGGTCCGTCGGGCGAACCACCCAGCACGGCGCGCAGCCCCGACACCAGGGGTGACAGGCGGTCGAGGCGGGCCGCCGCGGGTTGGTCGGTGACGACCACCTCGATCCCGCAGTCGTTGATCACCGCAGCCAGCGCCGGATCGGGGGCCTGCGGATCGAGGGGCACATAGGCGGCGCCGGCCCGCAGCACGGCGTGTACGGCCAACGGGGTGCGCATCGACTTGTAGAGACAGATCCCCACCCGGTCGCCGCTGCCGACGCCGAGTCGAAGCAACAAGCCGGCGGTGCGCGCCACCTCGTCGTCGAACTCGGCCCACGACCATTCGTCGTCGCCGCAGCGCACTGCGGGGGCGTTCGGGCGCAGCCGGGCCTGCTCGGGCACCAACTGGGCCAGCGTGTCGATCACGCCACGCCCTCATAGGGGTCGAAGGGGTCGGACCCCACCGTCTGGACATCGATGGAGATGGCGGCGTCGTGTTCGCGTGCCAGCTCGAGGATCAACTCGGCCGCCACCATGTCCTCGAGGGCCCAGCCGGTGGAGTCGAAGACCGTCAGACCGTCGGCGGCGTCGCGGAACCGTTCCGGCGCCTGGAGCAACGTGGCCATGTCGGGCCCGATCTGATCGGACCGGAGCTGCTGGCACTCACCCTCGAGCACGCACTGGGTACGAACGTCGGGGACCACCAGCGCCGACTCCAACAATCCAAGAGGCAACTCCAGCTTGCCGGCGAAGTCGGCACCCACCGCGTTGATGTGCAGGTCGTCCTTGTGAACGTCGCCGACCACGACCGGTCCCTCATCGATGCCGACCGATGTCGCCGTGCACAACACGTCGGCCTCGGACAACAGCCGATGCTGCTGATCAACGGGAACCACCTCGACCGGGACGTCGATCACCCGGCCCAGCCGAGCTGGGAACGAAGCGGCCACGTCGGCCACCACGTCGTGGGCCAACACCCGACTGACGTTGCGGACGCGGGACAGGGCGTGCACCTGGGTGACGGCCTGGGCGCCACATCCCACGACCGACACCACCAGTGGACGCGACGGCGCCAGGACATCGGACACCACCGCCGAGGCCGCACCGGTGCGCAGGGCGGTGACCAGCGTGCCCTCCACGATTCCCTCCAGGGCACCAGTGGCGCAGTCGTAGAGCGCAATGGTTCCGAGGACACTCGGGATCCCGCGCTGGAACGGGTTGGACGGGTGGTAACCCACCGTCTTGATGGCCACCCGACGGCCGGTGTCCATGGCCGGCATCCACTCGACCAGGCCGAGGTCGGGTTTGCGGTAGTGGAAGCCGTGGCGGTCCTCGGTGAGCAACTTGTCCGGTTCCATCTCGGCGATCGTCGAGCGCAGGCGATCGATCAGGGCGTCGAGCACCACGTCGACCCCCACCGTGTCGAGGACCTCGATCAGTCCGCTCCGCCCTACAACAATCGTGTCCTGCACGCATCCATTCCTTCTGCCTCCGACGTACATGTTGCTGACTCCCTCCGAATTGCGCCACTCTGCGTGGTCAATTGATCTGGATTGCCCACCAAGGGTCCCCACGGGGAGTGAGATACTTGGGAACCCGTTACGAGGGAGCTACGTCATCGGCCCGCCAACAGATGCAGGGAAGGCCCAGATTCCTGGGGCCGTCGAGGCCATGCTGCGCCTCGACCATCCGGTGAAGACCGCGGCGGCGGCGTGGGCGGCCGAATCGCTCCGAGCCGACGACATCACCGAACGCGACCGCAACTCGACGTTCTGGTCCGACGGGTGGAAGCGCTGTGCCGACCACGGCATCCAGGGCATCACCGTCGACCCCGCCCACGGGGGCCAGGGTCGCGCCCCGGTCGATGCCCTGCTCACCTTCGAGGGTCTGGGGTATGGCAGCGACGACCAGGGACTGGTGTTCGGTGTGGCCTGTCAGACCTGGGCCGTGCTGGCTGCGCTGGAGGCCGGTGCGTCAGCCGAGCAGCAGAGCGCGCTGCTCCCCGGCATGTGCCGAGGTGATCTCATCGGTTCCTTCGCCATGTCTGAGCCCGAGTCCGGATCCGACACCTACGCCTTGACCACTCGGGCCGAGCCGGTCGACGGCGGCTACCGCCTCAACGGCCACAAGGCCTACGTCACGCTGGCACCGGTGGCCGACTTCGCCATCGTCTTCGCCACCATCGACCCCACCCTCGGTCGATGGGGCATCACCGCGTTCCTCGTCGAGACCGACCGGCCCGGGGTCGACATCGATCACCCCCGCGAGAAGATGGGACTGCGCACCACTCCGTTCGGCGACATCGTCCTGCACGATGTCGAGGTTCCCGAGTCGGCCCGACTGGGCAACGAGGGCAGCGGCGGCGCCATCTTCAACGCTGCCATGGAGTCCGAACGGGCCTTCCTCTTCGCGCTCCAGTTGGGCCAGCTCGAACGCCAGCTCGATGACGCCATCGCCTATGCCCGCGAACGCCGACAGTTCGGTCGACCCATCGGTGACTTCCAGGCCGTGTCGCACCGGATCGCCGACATGAAGGCCCGCCACGAACAGGCTCGCCTACTGCTCTACAAGACCGCACTACAGAATGAGATGGGAATGTCCTCCAGCACAACTGCCGCCCTCACCAAGCTGGCCGCCAGTGAAGGGGCCATCGCCTCGGGACTCGACGCCGTCATGATCATGGGGGCCAAGGGGTATCTGAGCGAGAACGGAGTGGAACGCGAGCTACGCAGCGCCATCGGCGGCGCCATCTACTCGGGAACATCGGACATCCAGCGAAACATCGTCGCCCGACTGCTGGGGGTGGGACAGTGAACGCTCGCCACCGCATGGCCGCACTCATCGCCCTGGTCATCTCCATGGCCACCCTGGTCGGACCGCTGCTCGGCACCGCCGCGGCCCACACCGGCGAACAGAGTTACGTGTATCTCCAGGTGTTCGACGACGGCATCGTCGGTCGCCTGGAATTCCCCATCCGCGACCTCAACCAGGTGCTGGGCCTCGACATCGAGGAAGACGACAGCGACGCCGCGCTCGCCGACCTGGAGCAGAACCGCGACGAGATCGTGGCGTACGTCGACGACCACTTCGCCATCGGACCCGACGGCAACACGGACTGGACGGTGACCTACGACGAGTGGACGTTCCTCGAGGTCGACTTCGGAAACTACGCCGCACTGGCCTTCGAGGTCGAGGGGGCACCCTCACCGCCTCCCCGACAGTTCGAGGTCATGTTCGACGCGGTGATCGAGTCGATCGACGACTACTTCGGCCTGTTGATCATCGAAACCGACTGGCAGGGCGGGGTCTTCAACAACGAGGCGGACTTCCTGCTCACCTACCGCGAGGGCCGCGACACCCAGGTCGTCGATCTCGACAACCCCTCGTTCTGGAAAGGATTCAAGGGCACCGTCGAGTTGGGGATGGAGCACATCTTCATCGGCACCGACCACATCTTGTTCGTGCTGGTCCTGTTGTTGCCGTCGGTGCTGTTCTTCCGGGCCGGGAGCTGGCGTCCCGCCGCCGACTTCCGGTCGTCGTTCTGGCGCATCCTCAAGATCGCCACCATGTTCACAGTGGCTCACAGCATCACGCTCACGCTGGGCGGTCTGGGCATCGTCGAGTTCCCGGCCCGAGTGGTGGAGACCGTCATCGCCCTCTCCATCATCGCAGCCGCTCTCCACAATCTCCGGCCCATCTACGCCAACCGCGAGTACATCATCGCCTTCGGCTTCGGCATCTTCCACGGGCTGGGCTTCGCCGGCCTGTTGAGCGACCTGGGACTGGACCGCACCAACCGGGTCTGGTCACTGCTGGGATTCAACCTGGGTGTCGAGCTGGGCCAGATCACCATCATCGCCCTTCTCTTCCCGATCCTGTACCTGCTCCGTCGGACCCAGGCCTACCGCTGGCTGATGCCGATCGGATCGCTGGCTTGCGCCGGGGTTGCCTTCGTCTGGATGCTGGAGCGCATCTTCCAGACCGATCTCGGCGTGTCCGAATTCGTCGACCCCCTGGTGGAGGCACCCGAGGTATTCGTCCTCCTGGGCATCGCGTTGGCTGTCGCCGCCGGCCTCTACCTCAACGATCGTCGCCGCAACCGGCTGCGACCGGTCGACAGCGGGGAGCCGGTCGAACCGGCACCGCTCAACCAAGAAGTCGAAGCGTTGGACCAACCCGGCGTGTGACCGCGCCGGTCACCACCAGTCTCGGCTCGGCGCGAAGTGGGCCAGATCGGCCAGGCGTCGCTCGGTCATCCGCCGGTCGCGGCCGGCCATCCACTCGGTGAGATCGAGCACCAGGTCGGCCGTGAATCCGTACGCCACCATGTCGCCCACCGTGAGCACGTCGTCGCGGTACTCGTAGGCGCCCGCCGGCGTCACCCGGGTGGAGTGGTTGGCCGGATCGGCCAGGTCTTGCAGCGATACCACCAGGATCTCGGCCACCTCGTCCTCGGCGGCCACCAGCGTCGGGCGTCCTCCGCCGCGCCACCCCACGATGGGTGTCACCAGGGTCCGGGAGCTGCTCCATGCCTCGTCGAACCGCCCCACCACCTGCACCTCGGCGGGGTCAAGTCCCACCTCCTCGGCGGCCTCCCGCAGCGCCGTCTGAGTCGGCGACTCTCCAGGGTCACATCGGCCTCCCGGGAGGGCGATGTCGCCGGGCTGCGTTCGTAGACCGACGGCTCGACGGGTGAGCAGCAGCTGAAGGCCGTCGGATTCCTCCCACACCAGCAACAAGACCGCAGCCGACGGAAGACGACCACCAATCACGGGGCCGAGATCGGTGGGTACTCGATGGGCCAGCTCGGCGAGCCGCGCCGGAATCACGTTCCCTCGGCCAGATCCTTGATGCCGGCCAGGGTGCGGGCCATGTTCTCGGCGTGTTCGGCCCGCCGCCCGGCCACCACGAGCGACTCATGCTCTGGGTTCTCGTCGATGAAGGCAGTGACCCCGCTGGGGCCTGGCCCCATGAGCACTCGTTGACGGAGCCGGGTGGCGCCGGCCAGCGGCTCGAGCTCGAAACTCCAACGGGCGGCGGCGTTGTCGGGGTCGCCGACGGCCCACCCGAAGAGTCGTCCGACGGTCCAGTCCGTCACCGTGCTGATGGTCTCCCACTCACCGCGGGCGGCGTGCACGTTGCGGCCTCGAAAGCGGGCTCCTGGCCCGGGGTCATCGAGCCACTCGCCGCCCTGGAACTCTTCGCTGAAGCGACCGGGCAGATCGACATCGGTGACGAGCGGCCAGATGCGTTTCGGGGGTGCGTCAATGTCGATCTCGACGGTCACCCCGGGACCGGAGGCCATCGACTGGGCGCCGTCGGCGGGCGAAGCGTTGACCCAACCCCAATGGTCGAAGTACGTGATCTCGTCGGCCGGCCGCCGCGGGGCGGGGCGGAAGTCGGTGCCGACGGTGTAGGCCACCGGGAACAGCACGATCTGGGTCACCCCGTCGGGAATCCCCAACAGCTCGGCCACTGCGTCCTGTCGCTGGAGGTGCACGGTGGTCCATGCGGTGCCCAGTCCACGGGCCCGCAAGGCCAGACAGAAGCTCCACGCCGCCTGCACGACCGAATCGAACAGACCAGGGCGGCCGCTGCCATCGTGTTCACCCCAGATCGTGGGAATGACGATGGCCGGAACCCGGTCGAGGTTCTCGGCCAGGTGAGCCGCCGACGCCATGGTCTTCTCGTTGTGGTGCCCACTGCCGGCCAACTGGGCGGCAGCGTCGATCATGAACCGCCCGCCCGCCTCCCGGTAGAGCTCGGCCAGCTGCGCCTTCTTCTCCGGATCCCGCACCACCAACCACCGTCGGCTGCCCTGATTGCCGCCCGTGGGAGCCTGCTCAGCAAGGTCGATGCAGTCGAGCAGCGTCTGATCGCTGACCGGCCGCTCGAGATCGAGTCGACGCCGAACCGACCTCGTGGTGCGCAGCAGCTCATCGGTGGCATCGAGCGGGAAGTCCATCGGCACTCCAGACTGGCGAAAGCTCCAACCTACCGATGGAGCGGTGTCGGCCGACAGCCGTCTACGGTCGTCGACGTGTGGGATCCAGACCAGTACCTGAGGTTCGCCTCCTATCGCCGACGGCCGGTCGACGACCTCCTGGCGCGGGTCCTCACCACCGACGCCGAGTTGATCGTCGATCTCGGGTGTGGTCCCGGCAACCTGACCGACGCGCTCCATGATCGCTGGCCCGAGGCGCACATCGATGCCATCGATCGTGACCGGGCCATGATCGATCGGGCCCGGGCCGACAACGGCGGCGACCACGTGCGCTACATCGAACACGACATCGCCGGCTGGACACCTGACCGACCGGTCGATGTGGTCTTCTCCAACGCCGCCCTCCACTGGCTTCCCGCTCACGACAAGCTGATGGTCTCGGCCCTGGAGTGGTTACGGCCGGGCGGCACCCTGGCGGTGCAGGTGCCGGGGAACACCGCCGCGCCGAGCCACACCGTGGTGGCCGAGCTGCGTCGCTCGGTCCGTTGGCGCGACAAGGTCGGCGCCGGGGCCGACGACCACGTGGCCGTCGAACAGCCCGAGGTGTACGCCAGTCGGCTGGCGGCTGCGGGAGCCGAGGTCGATGTGTGGGAGAGCACCTACGTTCATCTGCTGAACGGTCCGGATCCGGTGGTGCAGTGGCTGGCCGGCTCCACGCTCCGGCCGGTGCTGGCCGCCCTCGACGCCGACGAGCAGCAGCCCTTCCTCGACGAACTGACCGATCGTTTGCGGCCGCACTACCCGCCCGATTCCAGCGGGCACACCGCGTTCAGGTTCCGGCGGATCTTCGTGGTGGCTCGTAAGCCCCCACTCGACGAGTCAGCGGGCTGAGCTGCTCCACGGCGTTCGCTCCACCAGGGTGAGCACGAACGCAGTGATACCGGCGATACCCACCATCCACAGTCCGTAGGCCTGGTCGAGATCGACCGGAATGCCCTGCTCGACCAGGTCGTTGGCTTCGACGGTGATGTCGACCATGTCGACCACGAACACCACCACGATCACCACGGCGGCCACCATGGCCACCAGTTTCAACCACAGCCGTTTGGCGCCGGCCGCGATGGCCCCACCGGCACCGGCGAGCACGATCCCGGCCAGCAGGGTGAGCTTGCCTTCACCCCGGAACCAGCCACTGCTGTCGCCGCCGACCGGACCGCCGTCGAAGGTGACCCACGGCAACAGCGACGCCGCCACCGCCACCAGCGCGGCGGCCACGATGAACAGACCGACCAACCGGTTGTTGGGGTCGGGTTGCTCTTCGGGCTCGGGCAGAACCGGATGGTCGTACAGCGGCCAGTCGACGGGCGGGTCGGCCCGCCGGTGGGGGCTGTCGGGCGAGCGACTCGGCTCGGGCAGGGGTACCCCCGGCGGCAGATAGGGCGGCCGATCCGGATAGGTGGCCGCGCCCGAGGTGGTCTCCGGGTCGGCGAACAACAGCGGCCCCACGTCGATGGGCATGACGGCTTCGCCGAGCGGCACGAACGGCACATCGCCGGAAGCACCGCCGTCGAAGAAGGACCGGTGGTCGGGGTCGTGGTGACGATCGGGGGGATACCACTTGCCGTCGGAGGCAATCCACCATCCGGGTCCCTGGGCCGAGTCGCTCACCACCAGCAATGTAGTGCGAGACTCGGCCCATGGACTATCGCCAACTCTCCCGATTCCTGGCCGCCGGTCGGGCCAGCATCGGCGTGGTCGCCCTCGTCGCTCCGGGCGCAGGCCTGCGCGCCATCGGCGTCGAAGCCAGCGGTGGGGCCAAACTCATCACCCGGGCGTTCGCCGGTCGCGAGCTGGCTCTGGGCCTGGGCACCCTCCGGTCACTCGACCACCAACGACACAGCGACGACTGGGTCCGAGCCGGGGCCGCGGCCGATGTGGTCGACGCCACCGCTGTCGTGCTGGCCTCGCGTTCGTTGGGCCTGCTTCGCACAATTGTCGGAGCCACAATCGCAGCCGGTGCAGCCGTTGTCGGATTGCGGGCGGCCGACCGGCTCGACTGAGCCAGCCGGCCCCCTCGGCGAGCGCCGGGCGGGATTTGAACCCGCGGCTTTACGGCTTTGCAGGCCGTTCCCTTGGGCCGCTCGGGCACCGGCGCCGAGGCCCTGCATGGTAGCGGGCCCACCCTGGGCACCGGCGCCCAATAGCCCAGCGGCCGTGTGGGAGAGTGGCGCATGAGCGATGGACCCCGCACTCCCCTCGATCTGCTCGATCGGCTCATGACCAACGAAGCCGAACTGGCACCGGGAGTCCGCCTGCTCGAGGCCTACACCATGCAGGGGCTGTTGAAGCTGCTCTGGTACGGCGATCGCGCCGCCGCCGATGTCGTGGTGTTGCTGGGCGGCGCCATGGGAGGGTTCTCGGGGCCGGCCGGATCGTTGTTCCTGGAGCTCGGCACCCACTATGCCGCCCAGGGTCGCGGCGTCATCTGCTGTGACTACCGCCGACCCGACAAACTCGACCTGGCCCTCCTCGACGGCGCCGCCACCGCTGATTGGGCCATGCGCGAGGGGGCCCGGCGATTCGTCGTGGTGGGCCACAGCTTCGGTGGCGCGGTCGCGGTGCAGTTGGGGACGGCGCTCACCGCACACTGTGTCGGGGTGGCCACCCTGGCCACCCAGTCAGCCGGATGCGAACAAGCGGCCGAGCTCGAACCCACTCCGCTCGTGTTGTTCCACGGCGACCGCGATGTGATTCTCGGTCCCGAAAACAGCGCCATGGTTCAGGCGATGGCCGGTGGTGGTGACCTTCGCATCATCGCCGGGGCCGACCACGGCTTCCACGAAGGACGCGACGAACTCCGCGATCAGCTGATCGCCTGGATCGACGATCGGTTCTCGGCCGAGTCCGAGAGCTGAACTCCCAGCTGGTGGGCGAGCACCACCCGCAATTCTTCGGGGGTGACACCGAGCTGTTCGGCCGCATGGTTGAGCAGTGGTGTCGGTGAGTCGAGATCGACGACGGCTCGCCGAGCGCCTCCGACCGTGGGTTGGGCCTCCGAACCCGTCATCGCCGGCGACAGTACCCATTCATCTCCGGACCGCGACAGGTGGTCGGCCACCACGGTGAGCGACACGTTGTCCACCAGACGGCCGGCCGTGCGCACCAGCGGCGATTCCGGGGCGAGAGAGACCGCCCGATCGACATCCCGACGAGCACCCAGGGCATCACCACGAGCCAAACGATGACGAGCCCGCCCGGCCAGCACCTCACCACGACTGCTGTCGTCGAGTTGTCCGTCCAGGGCCTGCTGGAAGAAGTCGTCGGCCTCGTCGTGGCGGCAGAGCGCGGCCAGCACATGGGCCCGGGTCGAGGCCACCGCAGCCATGGCGTGCGGTGGCTCGTTCTCGGCCAGCTGCACCGCGATGGAAGACCAGTGATCGGCCTCGCACACCAGATGCGGAGCACCCAGGTTGACGTCGACCCAGGCCAGATTGTTGGCGACCATCAAGCGGCGAATGTCCGGCAGCGTCCGGCCGACCAGCGGAACGAGCACCCTACGGGCCTCGGCGAACCGGCCGGCCCGACTGAGCGCCGCCGCGTGCATGGCGGCCGCCGCGGTGTTGTCGCCGTAGTCGGCCGTGCTCTCGATGGCGGCATCGACATCACCCCGCTCGTAGTGGTGCATCGATTCGCCGATGGCCCGCAGATCGGCCGCTTCGGCGATGTCCTCGTCGCTGCCCTTCAACAGGGCGATCATTTGGGCGCCATCGACCTGCGGCGACCACGGGATCAGGTTGGCGATCAGCAGCCACCATCCCAGTCGCTGCAGCATCTCCGACAGTGCGACCTCGTTGCCGGGTGAACCCACCACCACCAGATCGGCGGGCATGACCGTCCGGGCGGCCAGGATCACCATCACGGTGGCCAGCGGGCCACCCGCCACGGTGAGGAATTCACGCCAGCGAGCGCCGGCCTGGTCGTTCGAGTGGCGGGCCGACGCCAGCATGTGGCCTCCGGCGGGGAACAGTCGCAACTCCACCAGTGTCGGGCCCAGCTGCGCGGAGAACAGTGGCGGGCCTACCCCACTGACGATACGAATCACCCGATACCGCATCGCCCAGGCCGCCACTGCGTGCCCGAGCTCGTGGATGACGATGTGTAGGACCGCCGCCACGAGGAACAGGGCCAGCACCGGCAGCACCGTCCCGGGCGACGACAGCGCCGCGATCGCGACCAGTGCGGCCAACAGCACGAGGTAGACACGGCCGGCCCAGCGTCGAATTCCCATACCGTCTCATCGGCAGCCGCCACCGCCCCGATTGAGCAGAATGGCAGTGATCAGATCTGGTGCGACGGCCGTCCCGGACCCTCGGCCGGCTTGCCGCCCATGTCACTGTTGAGCGCGGCTCGACCGAGGATGTCGGCCATGACCGGGGTGAGATCGGCCACTTCGTCGGTCTGGGAGGCTTGAGGCCCCAGATTCCAGCCCTCGGCCACGCCCACTCGTCGCCCCTGCACGTCGAAGACCCGACCCGTCACGTTGGCCGCGTCGGGACCGCACAACCAGGTGGCCACGGTGGCGATCCAGCGCGGCGACATCGCTTCCTTCTGTTCATCGCTGAGCTCGCCACCGCCCATCAGGTTCTCGGTCAGCCGGGTGATGGCCCCAGGGGCGATGCAGTTGACGGTGACGCCATAGCGCACCAGTTCCATGGCTGCGATGACCGTGAACGAGGCAATACCGGCCTTGGCGGCCCCGTAGTTGGTCTGGCCCACGTTGCCGTAGATCCCCGACGGCGAGGCGGTGTTGATGAGCCGGGCATCGACGTCCTCGCCGGCCTTGGAGCGGTCGCGCCAGTGGTTGGCGGCGTGGTGGGTGGGGGCGAAAGTGCCCTTGAGGTGGACCTGGATCACCGCGTCCCAGTCGGCTTCGCTCATCGAGAACACCATGCGGTCCCGCAGGATGCCGGCGTTGTTGATGAGGATGTCGAGTTGTCCGTAGGTCTGTATCGCCTGGTCCACCATGGCTTTGGCCTGGCCGAAGTCGGAGACATCGCCGCCGTTGACGACGGCCTCGCCGCCCATGCCCTCGATCTCGGCCACCACATCCTGGGCAGGGGTGGTGTCGGCACCGGTGCCGTCGGCATCGCCGCCCAGATCGTTGACCACCACCTTGGCGCCGTTCTCGGCCAGCAACAGCGCATGCTCGCGCCCGATGCCGCGGCCGGCCCCGGTGACGATGGCCACCTTGCCCTCCACCAACGCACCTTCAGCCATGGAACTCTCCCCTTCGTCGACCGGCTCCCGGTTGGGCCCGAAACGGCCGCCACCCTAACCGTGGCGCCGATAGCCATCCCCATCGAGACGATGGTGTGCTGCTAATGATCAGCAGATGAGCGACGCCACCAGCACTGCTCGCTCCGGGTCGGTGCTGGCCATCCTGGCCGCGGCCATGTTCGTGTACGTCATCGACACCACGTTGATGAACGTGTCGATCTCGGCGCTGGTCGAAGACCTCAACACCTCGGTCGGAGCTGTCCAGGGAGCCATCACCCTCTACACCCTCACCATGGCCGCCTTCATGCTCACCGGCGGCAAACTCGGCGACATCTGGGGATCGAAGCGAGCCTTTCGCATCGGGCTCGTCATCTACGGCACCGGCACCACCATCACCGCCCTGGCCCCATCGCTGCTGTGGGTCATCATCGGCTGGTCGATCCTCGAAGGCCTGGGGTCGGCGCTGATCGTCCCGGCCATCAACACCCTGGTGCGGGCCAACTACGACGGCAGCCGTCGGGCCACGGCCTACGGCGTGCTGTTCGGTGTAGCTGCGGCCGGCGCCGCGTTCGGTCCCCTCATCGGCGGCTGGATCACCACCGAGTACAGCTGGCGGCTGGCCTTCGGGGTCGAGGCGCTCATCGTGCTGGCGGTGCTGGGCACCTCGGGGCTGCTCACCGATGCCCCGCCGGTCATCCCCAGACCCAAACTCGACTACGTCGGCATCGCACTGTCGGTGGCCGGCCTCGGCGCGTTCGTGTTCGGCATCCTCCAGACCACCGAGCGAGGCTGGTCCGATCCGCTGGTGCTCACCATGATCGTGGGCGGGCTGATCATCATCGGGGTCTTCGTCGGGTGGGTGATGCGCCAGGAAGGACGCGGGGCCACCACCCTCGTGCATCCGTCGATCTTCCGGCACCGATCCATCGGCGCCGGGCTCCCCGTCCTGGCCACCCAGACCTTCGCCCAAGCGGGGCTGCTCTTCCTCATTCCGGTGTTCACCCAGTCGGTGCTCGGGTTCGACGCCTTCGAGACCGGGCTCACCCTGCTGCCGCTGTCCATCGGTGTCCTGGTCACCTCGATCCTCACCCCACCGCTGGGCCGGCGCATCTTCCCGAAGTACATCGTGCAGGTCGGGCTGGTGCTGTTGTTCGTCGGCGGGTACGTACTCGCCGATGCCCTGCCCGACGCCAACAGCCGTGGCGATCTGGCCCTGGGTCTGCTCATCGGCGGTGTGGCCATCGGGCTCATTGCCGGACAGCTCCCCAACATGATTCTGAGCGGCGTCGACAACGACGAAGCCAGTGAAGCATCGGGGCTGCAGGGTACGGCCCAGAATCTGGGTATGGCGCTGGGCACCGCGGTGGTGGGCTCGGTGATCCTCACCGTGGGGTTGGCGTCGATCTCCACCGAGATCGACGACAGCCCGGTGATCACCGACGATCTGGCCGCCGAGATCGAGAACGCGCTCGAGACCGGCCTCACCGAACCGACCGTCGACCGTCTCGAGGAGGAGTTGGCCAACTCGTCCGACGAGGTACGAGAAGAAGCGAAACGCATCTTCGACGACGGCACCCTGCGCGGTTTCCAGGGGGCCATCCTGGCCGGCGGGCTGGTTGCCTTGTTCGGCGCACTCATGGCCACCCGCCTGCCCCGGCGCAAGCTCGACCAGGTCACCACCGGTGGGGTGGTGGCCGAGACGACCCGGGCCGCCAGCGTGCCGGCCGTCCAGTTGGAGATGACCGACCTCGAGCCACCACCCTGAGCGATCAGCAGCCGGCTGGGTTGTTGAACTACTGCCCCGGCACCCTTCGTCGGAGCGAGCTCACCGAAAGGCGGCAAGCCACGCCCCGGTCACCGAGTCGAGCCGATCGGTGTCGATGCGGTACCGCCGCTGCCGCCCGTCGGCGGTCACACTCACCAGCCCGGCGTCCTCCAGCACACGGAGATGGCGGGTGGTCGTGGGCCAACTGCAATCGAACCGGGCGGCCAGATCACCCGACGTGAGCTCGCCCCCTCGAACGTGGAGCACCAACAGGATCTGGCGGCGGGCCTCGTGGGCCAGCGCCGAGAAGACGGCGTCGACATCGTCGAGCTGACGGAGCCCCCCTGGTCGCTCAGACAACGGGCTGGAAGTGCGGGAAGTTCATCGACGGCATCCCATGACGGTCCTCGCACATGGGCATCATCTGTTCCCACAGTCCCCCGACGTCGACCAGACCGTGGGCTCGCGACGAGGCCTCCTCGTCGACCCACTCGAAGATGTCGACCACCACCGGCCCGGGACCGGCCTGCTCCTCGCCCAGGTAGGTGCTGGTCGGGGTGTCGGTGATGAGCTCGTGACGCCGTAGGGCGGCGTGGTGTTCGGGGCGAAGGGCGAGGAAGTCGTCGAGACGATCTTCCTTGACCCGGAAGGTGCAGATGACGGTGACCGGCCCACTCATGGAACTCTCCTCGATCGCAATAGATTACTTAGCCTCTTTGCTAAGTATCGCGATTTCGGAGGGAAAGTCAAGTCCCGATCAGGCCACCCACGACACGGTGGCCACCGGTTCGGCGAAACCCTTGAGCTGGCGGCGTCCGGCCGGTTCGAACGAGAGATCGCCGCCCAGGGCATCGGTGAAGTCGCGGGTGGCCAACAGCTCGCCGGGCACGGCCAGGTCGCCCAGACGAGCGGCCAGGTTCACCACCGGGCCGTAGTAGTCACCCCCGCGGATCAGCACGTCGCCGTAGGTCAAACCGCCGCGAGCCGCCACGTGCGCTCGGTCGCCGAACTGGCCGAGAAGAGCCACCGCGGCGTCGGCCACCGAATCGGGATCCACCGCGGTGAACATCACCGCGTCACCGATGCTCTTCACCACCCGGGCCCCGGCCTCGGACACCAACTGGTGGGCTCGAGCCTCGAACTCCCTGACCAGGACGCTGAGGTGGGCCATCGACAGCGAGGCCGACAACGTGGTGAACCCGACGAGGTCGACGAAGCCGACCGCCTGGCGCACGCCGTGGGGACTCTCGGCCTGGTCGGCGGCGTGGTGAATCCGCAGGATGGCCTGGCCCATGTGCACACGAAACATGGGGTCGAGTGCATCGAGGACCACCTGGAGGTTGCCGGTGGCCTCGTTGGACTGGATCGCGCTCTCGGTGCGGCTCAGGTTCTGCTCGTTGAGCCGCACCTCGAAGTCGACCATGAACAGCGACACCGCCGCTTCGGCCATACGGGCCAACGAGGCACCGGTGACCTGGGCGAAGTACTGGGTCTCGACCTCGCTGAACAACTCGGCGCCCTGCGCGGCGGCGCGGAGCACCTCGATCTCACGAGAGGTGTAGCGACCACTGTTCACGATGCTGCGGTCGAACCCGAACGCCCGCGCCATCTCGGCCAATTCGGCCGGGTCCATCCCGATGTCGCCGTGTTCGCTGAGGTCCTTGACGTCCGGCCGTAACGAGGCCGCAGCCGTGATGGCACCGAAGTGTTCGAGTGACGTCTTTCGAGCCAACTCGACGACGTCGAAGCCCTCCGACGCGAGGAACTCGAGGTATTCGATGATGTCGGCCACTTCTGGGTCGTCCGGGTCGAACAGGCCCAGTTCGACCAGCCGGTCCAGGTCGGTTGCTTCGATCGCCATGTCAGTCCACCACCGGGGAGAGAATGTCCGACGGCGCCAGCTTGCGATCGGTGATGCCGGCGAAGCCGTCACCGACGGTGTAGACCTCCTCGCCCACGAGTCGGCCGCTGGCCTCGTCGACCGGCCACACCACCGCCATGCGGGTCTCGTAGAGGTAGTGGGCCTCGGGATCGTCGACGTCCAGTCCCATGACCTCGAGCGTGCGCCCGGGGTAGGCGATCCGCATCGTGCCTTCGGTCAACACCGCCGACCGGTCGGCGATCACCCGGTCGACGGCCAGCTCCAGACGATGGGCGCCGGTCTGCACGATGGTGAGGTCGTAGAACGCTCGCACCGCCTCGACCGACGACGGGTTCAGCTCGGGCCGGTCGTCGGACCCGTGGGTTCGGTACCGAGGCTGGTCCGCAAGCGTGGCCACCACGCCGTCGATGTCGGCCACTGCTTCGGCCTTCATGTGGGCCAGCACCTGCTCCAGATTCCGGCGAACGACCTCGTCGGACTCCGACGCCAGTCGTTGCTCGACCAGCCGCCACGTGTTGTTGGGATCGATGGTTGCCATGGGCCACTCCGTTCGTGTCCCCACGTTGACACACACCGCCGGACCAGGAGCCGATCGGTTCGCTCCACCCCGGCATGCGGTCATAGAGTCGCCGGCCAGCAGGCTCCTGGGGGGACCATGACCAACACGCTGGCCGACGCTCGCATCGTGGTGGTGGGGGCATCGTCGGGAATCGGGGCGGCATTGGCGGTCGAGTTGATCAGCCGCCGGAGCCACGTCGTCCTCAGCGCCCGGCGAGCCGACCGGCTGGCCGAGGTGTGTGCCGAGGCCGGAGGCGGCTCGGCCATCGCCGCCGACGTGACCGATCCGACCGCATGTGACCGGCTGGCCGATGCCGTCGCGGCCGAGCTGGGACCCATCGACGCCTTCGTCTATTGCGCCGGCGTGGGCACCATGGCGCCGCTGGCCGACGCCGATCCCGATGCCTGGCAGCGCGACTTCGCCGTCAATGCGGTGGGCGCCAACCTCATCACGGCCCGGCTCCTCCCCCACCTCGACCCGGCCGGTCTGGCCGTCTACATCTCTTCCCGGAGCATCGAGGACCACCACTGGGGCCTCTCGTCGTACGCCGCCACCAAGGCGGCCCTCGACCAGAGCATCCGCTCGTGGCGGGTCGAACACCGTGACAAGCGGTTCCTTCGGGTGCAGATGGGCAACACGGTGGGCACCGAATTCGGCGATCACCTCGATCCGGCCGCCACCCAGGCGGCCATGGGCCACTGGGCGGGCCAGGGCATCGACCTCGGATTCATGGAGTTGGCCGACGTGGCCGGCGCCCTGGCCGATGTGTTGGCCACCGGGTTGGCTCACCCCAACATCGACATCCGCGAGTACCAACTCGACGGCCGACCTCTCTGACCGGGACAACACACCATGACCTTCGTCGACATCGACCGCAGCAACCCGACCGTTCCCGTCGTGACCCTGAACCGCCCCGAACGATTGAACGCATTGGGGACCGTATTGGTCGCGGAGCTGAAGGCGGCCATGGGCGGCCTCTCCCGCGATCGTGAAGCCCGAGTGGTGATCATCGCGGCCGCGGGTCGGGCCTTCTGCGCCGGCGCCGACCTCCAGGGCGGAGAGGGTCCGGCACCCGATGCCGAGGGCCGCGGCCCGGTGGGCTCCATCTACCGCAGCCAGGAACACATCGCGGAGCTCATGACCGCCATCCACGAGTGTGAGAAGCCGGTGATCGCCGCGGTGCACGGTGCCGCCGTGGGTGGCGGGCTGGCCATCGCCCTGGCGTGTGACCTCAGGGTGGCCGACGCCACCGCGGTGTTCGGTTCGGTGTTCATCAACGTCGGCCTCTCGTCGTGCGACATGGGGACCAGCTACTTCCTGCCGCGAATCGTCGGTGCCACGCGCGCAGCCGAGCTGATGTTGACCGGCCGCCACTTCGACGCGGCCGAAGCCGACCGCTTCGGGATGCTCAACCGACTGGTACCGGCAGGCGAGGCCCTCGACGCGGCCCGCGACCTGGCCGAGGCCGTTGCCGCGAACAACGAGTACGGCGTCTGGATGACCAAGAAGGGCCTCTGGGAGAACATCGACTCGCCCAGCTATCGCCACGCCCTCGAGGTGGAGAACCGCACCCAGGTTCTGGGTACGTTCACCGGGAACATGAACGAAGCGATGCGGGCCTTCAACGAGAAGCGGGCGCCCGACTGGGGCCCGATGTAGTCAGGCCGACACCCGGCGCTCGAACACGAACTCGTAGTCGAGGAAGCTGTTCACGTGCTCTTCGCCCGGCGTGGGCCTGACCAGCGGCGCCGACTGCAGCAGGAACCAGCCGTCACCGAGCGCACCCTCGCCGCTCTCGTACGGCGGTTCCGCGTCGGGGATACCCGGTCCGGCACCGTCGGTGCCGTCGTAGAAGGCCCAGGCCACCACGAACGAGTCGAGACCCGACCCGTTGGCCCACAGATACAGCACCTGTTGTCGTTCAGCCATCGGTGGCGACTCGCTCGTGTCCCTCGAGGCGGGTGAGGTAGTGATCGACGTCGTAGGTCTCGTCGCCGGTCAGGTAGCGCCACAGGCGAGCCCGTTGGATCTGCTCGTTGCGGGAGTCGTTGACGCTGTGCCAGCGATGGTTGGTCCGGAAGGTGTGGGCCACGCTGTCGGCTTGGATGCGGGCGAAGATGTGGTCGGTGGGCGGGTTGTGCAGCGCCTCGAGATCGGTGGTGTCCCATCCCAGCACCTGGGGGCGGGTGGGGTTCAGTCGGACCTTGTGCATCCACCGGTCGGAACTGCCGGCGTTGGGCTGACCGGCGTGCCACATGCCGTGGTGGAACACCAGCACGGTTCCCGCCGGCCCCGAATACTGCTGCTCGCCCACGATGTGCTGATACCGGTCGAGGCCGGCCGAGATCACCCGTCGTAGATGGCTTCCGGGCACGAACCGGGTGCCGCCTTCACCGGGAACGACCTCGTGGGGGAAGTAGAAGAGCTGGATGTCGAACGCCAGGTTGGCACTGTCGGTCACCGCGTCGACGTGCAGCGGTTGAAGGTAGGTG
>JBPCTQ010000165.1:0-2909 GCA_051011595.1 Acidimicrobiales bacterium | reverse complement strand
TGGCTATGACGTTGTTTGTGCGGTCGGTCCGGTGTTTGGCCTCGCCCCAGAGGCCGCTCAGGTCGTGCCGTGCGATGTCGGGGTGCCGCCCGGCGACCTGGGACTGTTCTCCGAGGTCCCCACCGTGAGCCCCGACGGCGTGCTCCACTTCACACCGGCCGGCAACGGGCACGGTTCGACCACGGTGCTCGTGCGCCCCGTCGATGACGGCGGCACCCCGAACGGAGGCTCCGACACCGGCCTCGACGAGACTCTGGCGCTCACCATCAACCCGCTCAACGACGCGCCCGTCTTCACCGGCGGGAACGACGCGGTGGTGCTGGAGAACAGCGGCCCGCAGACAATCCCGGGCTGGGCCACCGATATCGGTCCCGGGCCCAACGAGACCGGACAGTCGGTGGCCTTCACCGCCACCGTCGTGGGACCCGGCCTGACCTTCGCCACCGCGCCCGTCGTCGCCCCCAACGGTGACCTCACCTTCGAGACCGCATTCTTGGCCACCGGGACCGCCACGATCGATGTGTACGCCATCGACGACGGCGCCACCGGTGGCGGCCACGTGAACCAGTCGGCCGCGCAGACGTTCACCATCACCGCCACCCCGGCTGCCAATCAGTCACCGGTGGCCGGCGACTTCGCCGTCGGTGCCCTCGAAGACGGTTCCTTCGTCGACATCGATGTCTCCACGTTCGTGAGCGACCCCGACGACCTCGTCGCCAGCCTCACTGCCAGCCTCCAGATCACTGAGACGGATCGGGGCGCCAGCGTGGCGGTGATCGGTCCCCGCACCATCCGTTACACCCCGGCACCGGACATCTTCGGAGCCGACCCCTTCGCCTACACGATTGCCGACCCCGACCAGGCCGTGGACAGTGGCACCATCACCGTCAACCTGGCCCCCACACCCGATGCGCCGAACGCCGATGACGACGGCTACCAGGTGTTCAAGAACACCCAGTTGACCATTCCGGCATCGCTCGGTGTGCTGGGCAACGACATCGACGTCGACCCCGGCCCGCTGTCGGCCACGGTGGTGTCACCACCACCGGTGGGCGCACTCTCGCTGGCCGGCGACGGATCGTTCACCTACGACCCGCCTCCTGGTTTCACCGGGCCCACCAGCTTCTCGTACCGGGCCACCGGCGCCAACGGGTCGAGTGTGGCCACCGTCGACTTGTTGGTGGACTCCGGTGTCGGCACGCCGGTGGTGTACCTGGGTCAGACCGGTGTGGACAGCGAGCACTATGACTTCTTGTTCAGCATGACGGCTCCGGCCAACCCCGAACCCGACGTCGATGTCGACGGTTTCGACGGCTTGACCCTGGTCGATGCCGGAGTACCCGGCACCGGCGGTGATCCCGCCCGCAGCCACAACTGGGCGCTGGAGATTCCCACGTTCTCCGACCTCGACGGGCCCGCGTACCTCGACGTGTGGTCGCAGGTGCGTGACACCGGCTCGATGGGACCCGACGCCATGCTGCGAGCCGAGGTGTACGAGTGTGCGCCCGGTCTGACCAGCTGTGTGCTCTTCGCCGAAGCGGCCGCTTACGACGAGAACTGGTCGGCGGGTTGGGACTCGCGGGTCATCAACCTGGGCCACATCACCCGGTCGCTGACTCCGGGGAACCTGGTGAAGCTGCGGCTGGAGTCGACCCACGCCGATCTGTTGATCGCCGCCTCGGGGAACCGGCCGTCCCGACTGGTCGGCACCACGACCAACCCGGCCCCCGGCGTCAGCGACATCGACCTCACCGGCCCGGCCTCGATCCTGGAGGGCAGCAGCGTCGACGTCGACCTGGCGGCCGCCACGACCGACATCGACATCGAACCGGGCCTGAGTGTGGTGACCAACGGCCCCAACGACGGGGTGATCGTGAACAACGGTGACGGCACGGTGACGTACACGCCCGATCCGGGTTTCTCGGGCGACGACCAGTTCGACTTCGAGCTCACCGACAGCATCGGCCAGACCGGCACCGCCACCGTGTTCGTCCACGTGGTCGACTCCAATGGCCAGCCCTACCTGACCCTGCCCGAGGGGCCCTTCCCGGTCTGGCCCGATGAGGCCAGCGGCGAGGTGCGACCCAACGGCAACTGGCGGATCGTCTTCGACGTCGAACCTGGATACGAGTCCGGCTACCAGGTCGGCCAGTGGTTCGCCCAGGGCCCCATCATCATCAGCACCGGCGGCATGACGGCCGGCGAGGGTGAGTGGGGCGAGGATCTGTCCCTGGTGATCGACAGCTGGAACGATCCCAACGGGGTGATCGACTGGTTGGGCGGCTTCATCGTGAAACCCGGTGACTGGTACGGCTTCTACTACGCCGAGGACTACACCCACTTCATCGACTTCGCCACCACCAACAACGAGGGCACCGCCACCATCAAGCTGCGGCTCGATGACGGCAACGCCACCAACAACCTGAGCGACGAGCTGATCATCCTCAAGATCAAGAACTACGACTGATCGATCGGGGGGTCCCCCGGTCCCGCCGCAGTCCGAGGGGCTGGGTAGGGTGACCCGGTGTCTTCTCCCGAACTGCTCGATGGGCTCAATCCGGCCCAGCACGACGCTGTCCTGCACGGCGACGGACCCCTGTTGGTCGTGGCCGGCGCGGGGTCGGGCAAGACTCGGGTCCTCACCCATCGCATCGCCCACCTGATCGACCAGGGGGTGTCGCCCTTCGAGATCCTGGCCATCACGTTCACCAACAAAGCGGCCGACGAGATGAAACATCGGGTGGCTTCGTTGGTGGGGCCGGTGGCCCACAAGATGTGGGTGTCCACCTTCCACTCGGCGTGTGTGCGCATCCTGCGACGCGACGCCGCCGCCCTTGGGTATCCGTCCAACTTCAGCATCTACGACCAGGCCGACGCCGTGCGGCTGGTCACCTACGTCGAACGCGACC
>JBPCTQ010000164.1:0-13736 GCA_051011595.1 Acidimicrobiales bacterium | reverse complement strand
CGTCCACCAATCGCTGCCGGTGCTCGGGGTGTTGAGACAGGAACGCCAGCATGCAATCGAGTGATGCGGTGACCGTGTCGAGCCCGGCCAGGAAGAAGAGGTACCCGATGTCCTGCACGTCTTCGGGCGTGAGCCGATGGCCGTCGACCTCGGCCTCGAGGAACTGCGAGATGAAGTCGTCGCGGGGTTCACTCTGGCGCTCGGCGATCACCTCCTCGAGCACCGCGTAGATGCGCCGCCCGGTCTCTTTCACCATGGCGCTGCGTTCTTCGGGTGAGGCGGCCGGCGGCCGGATGATGCCGTCCTTGAGCTCGATGAACTCCTGGGTCCGCTCGACCGGGAGGCCGAGCAGCTGCAAGAACACCGTCGACGGCAACGGTTCGGCAATGGACTCGTGGAAGTTGCACTGCCCGTCATCGATGACCTGGTCGATCAGGTCATGGATGAGGACCCGCGTCGCCGGCTCGAGCAGGGCTATCCGCTTGGGAGCAAACAGCGGGTCGAGCAACTTGCGATACTTGGCGTGGTCGGGTGGATCGATCTGCAGGGGGATCAGCGGTCGGATCTGACCGATCTCGACGGCGTCGACCCCCGACGAGAAGGTCTCGGGGTCCCGGAGCACCCGCACCACGTCCTCGTGGCGGCTCACGACCTTCATCGTGCGGTCTTCCATCTCGACATCCATCACGGGCATGGTGTCGCGAACCATCTTGTGCATGGCCTGCGGGTTGCGGCTCAGTTCGGGGTCGTCGACCTCGAATCCCATGTCGCTCACGGTGCTCTCCTCACGGGGTGGGTGGACGTCATGCCACCTTCAACAGCTGGCGAAGGTTGCCGCCCATGATGCGGGCCTTGTCCTGCTGGGCCAGGCCCGAGGGCAGGTCGTCGACGTAGCTGACCGGGTCGGCCAGACCTTCGGGATGGGGATAGTCCGAGCCGAACAACAAACGCTCGGGCGACATGATGTCGATCAGGCCCTGCAGCTGATCTTCCCAGAAGGGGTTGACGTAGATACACCGCTTGAACGTCTCGACCGGGTGTTCCTCGAAGGCGTTGGGCATCTTCTTGTAGACCCCTTCGAGCTGTTGGACCAGTGGCGCCACCCAGGTGCCCCCGTTCTCGATGGTGGCGATGCGGACGTCGGGATGGCGAACGAGGGCGCCGTGGCAGATCAGCGCCGCCATGGTGTCCATGATGGGCCGGTTGCCCATGACGAAGGCCCGGAAGGGGTTCATCTGGAACGGCAGGAACTCGCCTCGCCCCTCCCACACCGCCGAGTGGTCGGCGTAGCCGGAGTCCGAGGAGTGCATCCCGACGAGCACGCCGGCTTCTTGAACCCGGGCCCAGAAGGGGTCGAACTCGGGCAAGCCGGGCGAGCGCGGCCCCCGCAGGCCCCACGCCGGCGCCGGGCGCACCAGCACACATCGAGCGCCCCGCTCGAGGCACCATTCGAGCTCGGCGATGGCTTGTTCGACGATGGGCAAGGCGATGACGGGTGTGGCGAATATTCGGCCCTCGTGATCGAAGGTCCATTCGTCGTGGAGCCACTCGTTGAAGGCGTGCACAGCGGCGTGGGTGAGGTCGGGATCATCGCGCATCCGCTCTTCGAGCAGGCTGGCCAGGGTGGGGAACATCAAGGTGTTGTCGATGCCGAGCTCATCGAGATGGGTGAGCCGACTGACCGGTTCCCTGGCCCAGTCCGGGCAGCGGATGGGGTCGCCGAAGATCTCTCGAAGGCTCTTGCCGTCGGGATTGCCTTGGCGGAAGTACTCCTCCTGGGCTCCGGGTGCGGCCACCACGTCGAACGTGGGGTTGGGTATGTACTCGCTGATCTGACCGCGGATGGCGATCTTGGTGCGGCCATTCACCTGCACGTACTTGATGGCGCCTGCGTACTGTTGGGGCAGGTACCGGGTGAAGGCGTCCTCGGTCTCGTAGAGATGGTTGTCGGCGTCGGCCACCGGATAGTCGATCTCGGCTCGAGTCATGGTGTACCCCCAAATCTCTCAGCAGATCGAAGCCTCGACGGGCCTCTGCCTCACCCTAGGCGCTGGTCCGGGCCCGTCGTCCAGTCCCCGCAGGGTCGACTCGCATGTGTGGTGCGCCGAGTGTCGCTCAGGGGGCCGGAGATGCCGAGGGGCCCAACCGACGCCGCAGTTCGGCCTCGAACTCCAGCACTGCCGAACCCGCGTGCTGGGAGCGCAAGGCCTCCAACTTGGGATGGCCCCGGTCGGACTCGGCCGCCCATTCCTCGGAGAACTGCCCGGATGTGATCTCGGCGGTCAGCTCGTCCATCGTCTGTCGCACGTCGAAGTGATCGAACCGTCCCCGGCGGCTCAACTGCCCGTACTGACTGGTGGGTGAATGGAAGTCGAGCTGGGCCGCGAACCCGATCTCGCGAAGCAGCCGGTAGCTTCGCTCGACCTCGCCGGACAGCACCAGCTCGGTCACGATGGCCTCGAGTGGTATGTCGTTGGCCAGCATGGTCTGGACGAAGGCGTTGTTCACGTGGGTGAGTGCCGGTGACAGCACCTGCTCGACACCGAGGTCGAGCACCGCTTCCTGGCGAGGCGTCATGGCGATGGCCCCCTGTCGAAGGCCGCCCAAGGCGTCGGCCAGGGCGAGGGTGCGAGCCAGTGCCGTGCCGGTGCGGTCCTGGTGAACACCCAAAGCAGTGATGAAGCCGACTCCCTCCTCGTAGCAGCCACGGACTTCGGGACCCAGCATGCGGGGGGCGATCATCGCCTGGTCGCCGGGCGGGTCGATCTGTTCGAAGGCCAGGGCGTAGCCGCTGGCGACGATGGTGAGGCTGTCGTCGCCCCGGTCGAGCGGCACCTGCGGGATGGCATCGTCGGGGACCAGGATGCACACGATGTCGGCGCCGGACGCGTCGTGCAGGTCACCGGTGTCGAAGCCGTCGGTGCGGGCCAGATCACGGCTGGCGTCGGCTCGGACGCACACACGCGGATCGAGGCCGCTGTCGCGTAGGTTGAGCGCCCAGCTCCGGCCCTGGTTGCCGTATCCGACCACGGCCACTGACTGCCCGGCGATGGCGTCAGCGTTGGCATCGGTCGGGTAGTAGATGGTGGTCATGGGTTCCTCTTGGGTTCAGCCGGCTCGGGCGGCCGCCGCGCACCCGGCGCCGTCGCAATCTCGCAAGGCCGACAGCTGGGACTGCAAGCGACCCAGCAACCCGGCCGGTGCCGACGCGTGGATGCTGTCGAGCTGGAAGGGGTCGGCCCGCAGGTCGTACAGCTCGATCTCGCCGGTGTCGTACTCGATGAGGACGTGGTCGGCGGTACGCACGCCTGCGTAACGGGGCACGACATGAGGCTGGTTGGTGGAGGTCCCGACCACCAACAACTCGATGAGCACTGCCTGGCGCCACTGCGCCGTCGACAGGCCTTCGGTGAGCACGGGCAGCAGCGACTCGCCGTCGACGGCAGGTGATCCTTGGTTGGGTGTGGCGCCGGCCAACTCGAGGATGGTGGGGGCCAGATCGATGTTGGCCACCAGGTGGTCGAGGGTGACACCCGGTTCGATGCCGGGACCCCGAATCACCATGGGAACACGGATCGATTCCTCGTAGGGGGCGGTCTTGCCCTCGATGTGGTGTTCACCGCGCAGCATGCCGTTGTCGGACGTGAGGATCACGTAGGTGTTGTCGAGCACCCCTTGTCGATCGAGCTCGCGGACGACGCTGTCGATCAACTCGTCGGTCGACAGCGTCATGTCGAGCCGTCGTGACCACAATGCCTCGGCCCAGCAGCCGTTGTGGTCGTCGAGGTCGGGTTCGTCGCGTATGTAGGCCGGTTTGTCGCTCAGGTCGGTCTCGTCGCAGGCAGGCGTGGAGCTCGGTTCGACCCCCGCCGTCCAGTGCTCTCCGATGTGGTCGTCGCGGGCGTGGAAGGGCCCGTGGGGACCGTAGGTGTTCAGGTACAGGAAGAACGGGGCGTGCCCGGCGCGACGACGGATGTAGTCGACGGCATGACGTTCCTCGACCGATGTGAGGTAGTTGTTGTCGTAGTCGACGACCTGCCCGTTCTCGTTGAAACGGAAGTCGTAGTACGAGAAGGGATCGTCGTTGGTGAAGCTGGCGTACCACTCGTCCCACCCCCGGGGGACGTAGTTCTCGGTCAGCCCCTGCTGATCGAGGCGTTGCTTGTTGGGGTAGCCGTTGAGGTACTTCCCCACCAGCGCCGTCTCGTACCCCGCGGTCTGGAGCCAGGTCCCCAGACTGGTCAGGTCGCGGTCGTCGTTGTAGAAGCGGGGGAGGCCCCCGAAGGCGTTGTTGGTGCCGCTGTTCCCGTACACGAAGTGGTTGTGGGCGTACTGGCCGGTGAGGAACGACGCCCGTGAGGGACAACACAGCGGTGTGGTGGTGAACAGGTTGGGCAGGGTGGCCCCGGCGTCGATGAGGTGTGTCTCGAGCGCCGAAGGCCGCGGCAGACTCCGGTTGAAGCCCATCTCGAACTCGTCGCTGCGCATGTCGTCGGTGAGGATGAAGACCACATTGGGCGGCGGTGCGTCGACCAGCGCCAGATAGTGGATGCGAGCCCCGCCATCGACGCGAAGCCGCAACGGCCCGGTGGCGGCCCCCATGCCATCGAGGTCGATGGTGACGACCTGGCGACTGGATTTCGGCGTCAGCCGGTGCACGCGTGACCGCTGCAACGAGGGCTGGTTGCCGGTGACAGTGGTCCAGTTGGCCGCCACCTTCACCGACTGACCGGGCCGGGTGGTCAGCTCCACGGCCAGGGTGCGGCCACCCGGAGGGGCAGCATCGACCGATGGCATCATCACGCGGGATCGTGTCCGTTTGGTGGTGACGATCACATCACCGCCGGCGCGGTAACGAGCGTTGGAGAGCCCGAGCGTCGACAGGTCGTACCCGGCCGGAATCCGGAAACGCTGCGATGTTGCGCCGCTCAGACCGCTGGGGGAGCGGGTGACACTGAAGATCCGGTAGAGGCCACTGGCCGAGGTGTCGGTGGGGTCGAAGCTGACCGACCATCGGGTGCGGGTGGCACCACGATCGGCCAATGCGGCAGGGAACCACTTCCGGGCCTGGCGCCACTGCTGGTTGGGTGGGTCCCACCACAGACCGGTGCCACGATCCCTGATGCTGATGCGGACCTGGTCGACGCCATCAGGTGCTTCGGCCACCCCTCGTAGCGGGGTCGACGGGGTGAGTACGGCGTCGTCGCTCGGCGGTACGCCGATGGTGACGCAACCGGCCGCCACCATGACCAGACCAAGGAGCAGTCCCGTGCTCCGCCGCCCCAATCGCTGCCATCGCCCCAGAACCATCACAGTATGGTCTCAGCCCATGGACAACCCCGCTATTCCGGGTACCGGCGCCAGCCGTCGACGGTTCCTGGGAATGATCGGTGGGGCAGCCCTGGCCACAACGTGTTCGTCCGACGAATCGCCGGCACCGGCATCCACGAGTGCGCCCGACTCCACGACTTCCGAAACGGCCGCGACGTCGACGAGTACCGAGGCTCCGACCACCGCGGCGCCGGTGAAGACGCCGGGCAGTGACGGCATCACCGCAGATCCGTTCACCCTGGGTGTGGCCTCCGGCGACCCGTGGCCCACCAGCGTGGTGTTGTGGACCCGCCTGGCCCCCGAGCCCACCACCGGCAATGGCGGCATGCCCGATCAGGACTACGACGTGCTGTACGAGCTGTCGCTCGACGACGGCTTCGACGCCGATGTGCAGGCCGGACGGGGCCTCACCACAGCCGATGCCGCTCATCACCACAGCGTGCACGTCGAGGTCGGTGAGCTGGCTCCGGCCACTTCGTACTGGTACCGCTTCCGCGTCGGCGACTGGGTCAGCCCGATCGGTCGCACCCGCACCGCGCCGGCGGCCAACAGCCGACCCGACACGGTTCGGGTGGCGGTGGCGTCGTGCCAGGCCTACATGTCGGGCTACTACGGCGCCCACCGGCATCTGGCGGCCGAGGAGCTGGACGCGGTGCTCTTCGTGGGCGACTACATCTACGAACGCGAGGCGGGCTCGTTCGAACCACGAGCCATTCTCCTCGAAGGTGAACCGGCGCCCGTGCCGTTCAATCTCGAGCAGTACCGGCATCTGTATTCCGTCTACAAACAGGACCCTGATCTCCAGGCCGCCCACGCGGCCCACCCGTGGATCATCACCTGGGACGACCACGAAGTGGAGGACAACTACGCCGACAACCTGCCCGGTGGTATCGGTGTCACGCTCGGTGAGTCCACTCCGGAGAACTTCCCACCTCGTCGTGCTGCGGCCTACCAGGCCTGGTGGGAGAACCTGCCCATACGCGGGCCGGCTCCCACCGGCGGCGACATCGTCATCCATCGAGCCCTCGACTTCGGCGGGCTGGTGCGGTTGGCCATCGTCGATGACCGCCAGTACCGCTCACCCATCGCCGAAGGGCCGGGCGGCGGCGCCCTACCTCGTGGCTTCGGTGGTGGTCCGTTGCTCGCCGAGTCCTTCGACGAGGATCGCACCATGCTCGGGTTCGAGCAGGAGCAATGGCTGACCGAGGTCTTGTCGGCGTCGGAGGCGGCGTGGACCGTGCTGGTCCAACAGACGGTCATGGCCGAGGTCGATCGCGCCCCCGACGACCCGGATCTCGGGTTCAGCATGGATGCGTGGGACGGCTACGTGGCCGCCCGCGAACGGCTGTTGGCCACCGTTCGCGAGCAGGTGGCCGACGGTGGGTTCATCTCCCTCGGTGGTGACATCCACAGTGGTGCGGTCACCGACCTGTACGACACCTACCGGGGCGATGATCGCACCCTGGTCGGCACCGAGTTCGTGGCGCCGTCGATCACGTCGATCGAGCTCCTCCAACCCGGTTTTCTGGAAGGGGCCCGGGCCAACCCCCACATCCATCACTACGAACCCGATCGACGGGGGTACCTGCTCGTCGACTTCGACGCCGGCGAGGCCCGGGCCGCCTTCCGCTACATCGACGATGCCGAGAATGCCGACACCGGCATCGAGACGGCCAGCTCGTGGCAGGTGAACCGAGGAGTGCCAGGCGTCGTGGAGACCTGATCAGGGGCCGATGCCGATGGCGTCGGGAAAGGCCAGACCCTCGTCGATGATCTCGGGTTCGCCCGGTTCGTCGTCGGTGAACCGAATCAATCGAACCGTACCGGTGCGATCGCCGGGCCCGATGTTGTCGGGGGTGATGACCACCCCGATGTCGGCGTACCAGAGCACGCCGTTGTCGTACGCGATCCCGAGTGGTGTCCCGGTGAGGAACGGTGTCTCGTCGAGGGTGTCGTCGTCGGCCGGTTCGAGCACGGTCCGCACGAACTGCCCGGCCTGGTCGTACTCGTTGATGAGGCCACCGATCACGCTCGAGACGAACCAGCCGTCGTCGGACGCCGTGATGCCGTTGGCCAGGCCCAGGTTGCCGTCGGCCGGGTCGATGAACAGGCTTCGATCGGCTGCGGTCACCATCGGTGACCCGTCGCTGTCCTCGCCGTCGCAGCCGTCGGCGGCCGTTGGCCCGGTGGGTAGGTCGCGGTAACGCTGCACCCCTGCGGTGGCGCCACGGGCCGACGCCACCAGCACATCGTCGCCATCGATTGCGACCTGCCCCGCGGTACCGATCGTGGTGTCGACTTTGCAGAACTCGGTCTCGCTGCCGGCGATCGGCGGGAACCACACGATCAGTTGGCCCGACTCGGGTCCCGACGCCTGATTGCCGATGTCAGTGGTGACCAGCCGCCCGTCGGGTAGGACACCGCATCCGTAAGGTTCGGGAGCGGCGTCGTCGTCCTGGTAGGTGGGAGTGAGCTTGCCCACCTGGGCGGCGATCAGATCGCCGACGCCCGACCCCTCCAGGCTGAAGATGCCGAAACCGGCCGGCGGATCGGGCTGGTTGGTGTCCTCGCCGGCGACGAAGTGCCGGTCGTCGAGGAAACAGACCTGGCCGTTGATGTCGCGTCCCTCGGGGTCGTCGCCCGCGTTGGTGATGACTCGTTGGCTGGCACCGGTGTCGTCGTAGGCCACCAGGTCGTTGCCTTGGCCGTTGAAGGCGATTGGTCCGGCCGGGACGGCTGCAATGGCCTCCACGGTGGTCGAGCTTCCGGTCGTGGTCGTCGACGTCGCCGGAGTAGGGGGTGGGGTGGTGGCGGTGCCGGTCGTGGTGGTGGCTTGGTTGCCGCCGTTGGCCTCTCCGTCGGAATCACTGGCGCAGCCGGCGGCCACCAGGGCCACGACGCACACGTATGCGGCGAGTTTCATCGGATGACCTCGGTCTGGAGAGGGGGATTGAAGGCGATCGACGTGACGAGCCGGGCAAATCCATCGGTGGCGTCGGGCACCTGGTTCACGCTGTCGACGGCCAGCACACTGATGCGGTTGTACGACGCGCCCGGATCGGGGACCGAGGTTCCGACACATCCTCCATCGGCGTCGATCACACACAAGAATCCGCCATTGGGATCGTCGTCGCGTTCGGAGATCATGACGGCATAAGCACTGGCGCCTACCGCCTCGGCCTCGCTGCCCGCACGAATCCAGCCGGCAGGCGGACCCAGCCCGTCGCTCTCGACCACGATCCGAAAGGGATCGGCTTCGATCCGCAGGGTGAGGCGGGGATCGGTGTCGGCCGGAGGTTCTTTCAGGTCGAAGGAAAGGTCACACGCTTCGTCGATGCAACGGCCCGATGCGTCGACCAGTCGGACACGACGGTCGACGGCGGCTGGTTCGGTGGTGACCGGAGGCAGCGTGGTGGACGCAGTGACCGCGGGGTCGATCGTGTACCGGAACACACCACTGTTCTCGGACGGTCCGGGGCTGCCGGGTTCACGGAAGCCGGCGACCGCGAAGACGTCGTCTCCCACCACGGCAACGCCACCCGAGACCAGACCGGTGAGGGTGTCGGACCACAACACCTCACCGGTGCCCAGGTCGAGGGCGCGAAGGGCGAAGTCGAGCGAGCCGACGAACACCACACCCCCGACTTCGGTGCTCGGCGCGTAGCTCGGCCCCACGGCCAGTTGTTGCCAGAGGATGTCGCCGGTGGCGGCGTCGAATGCGTGCATACACGGGCAGTCGGCAACGGCGGTGGCCCCGGCGATGATGCCGTCGGCGTGAGCGCTGGGACCGACGAATCCTCCACTGGAGAAGTTGGGGCCCATCACATTGTCGCTGGTGGCACGCGTCGACCAGACCAGGTCGCCGGTGTCGCGATCGACCACGTAGAACACGGCGTCCTTGTTGCCCAGACCGACCAGGTCGCGGTCCCCGGCCCGGAACAGGATCGGGGCGCCCGCGAAGTCGCTGTCGTCGTTGTTGGGGGCGTGGGGCTGAAAGCTCCAGACCGGTTCGCCGGTGGCCAGGTCCAGCGCGAACAGCGCCTCGGTGTACGGCGTCCATCCCTCCGGTGAGCTGGGGCAGTTGCCGCTGCCGGCGAACACCAGGCGCCGCTCGATGTCGACGCTCGCCGCGCCCCAGACATCGCCACATCCCAGGTAGGGCCCGTCGCCTTCGGGTGAGAACGACCACACCAGCTCGCCCGACTGGCGGTCGAGGGCAACCACCCCGGCCGGGAACGGCCCGTTGTGCACGTCGTAGGTGACGACGATCAGATCGCCGACCACAAGGGGTGCGGTTTCGATCTCGGTTGGGGTGTCGGGATCACCCAGGCCGGTACGCCACAATTCGGCGCCCGATTCGGTGGCGAGGGCGTAGACCGTACGACCGCCGTTGAACACCACCGCCGACTGCCCGTCGATCGTCGTGATCGAGGCACTGGCGGTGATCTGGCCGGCATAGACCTGAGAATGCACGTCCGCGTCGAACGTCCAGATCTCGACGCCCGTCTCGGCATCGAGGGCGTAGAAGCGCCCCGCCCAGTCGCCCACGAAGAGTCGACCATCGTTCACCACCGGCGCCGCAGTGACCACGTCGGAGGTGTTGGCGAACCAGACTCGATGCAGATCGGCAACCGAATCGGGGTTGATACCCGAGGCGCACGGGTACGAGAAGGTTCGGTCCACGCCATGGCCCCACATGGGCCAGTCGCAGGGGCCGTCGGCGGGGATCGCCGTCTCGGTGGCGCTCAACACCGAGGCATCGGCGTCGTCGAGGCCGACCGGGTCGTCCTCGGCCCCGCAGGCGGCGGTGAGTAAGGCCAGCACGGCAAGCGTGATGATTGCTCGTTCGACCAACGATCCCCCCTCGGTGGTACAGGGTACGCAGTGCGCGGTGGCCGACGAAAGGTCAACGGGTGGGGCCGAGATCGAGAAGACCCTGTCGGTGGCTGGGTGAGGTAGCGAACCTCAGGGCCGCATGTACCAGCCGCCGCTGGCGTTGACGGTCTCGCCGGTGACGAAGCTGCTCTCGTCGCTCACCAACCAGGCGATGACGTTGGCGATGTCGGCAGGAGTGCCCAGCCGGCGCAAGGGAGTGCGGTCGGCCTCGTCGAGCAGCTGTGGGGCGTGGGTGTCGACGAACCAGGTGTGGATGATGCCGGGGGCGACGCCGTTGCAGCGCACCCCGCGCGGGCCATACTCGGTGGCGATGGTGCGGGTGAGCTGATGGAGGGCGGCCTTGGCCGCCGCGTAGGGCCCCTCGTTGGTTCCGTGGATGTACCCGGCCACCGAGGTGACGTTGACGATCGATCCCCACCCGGCCTCGGCCATCGCCGGCAGCACGGCCCGGCACAGATACCACGGGCCGCTCAGGTTGATGCCGATGGCCCAGTCCCACTGATCGGGGTCCATGTCGCCCACCGGCGCCAACGCGTTGACCGCGGCGTTGTTGACCAGTACATCGACGGATCCAAATCGTTGTGACACCTCGGCGAGTGTGTTGTCGATCTGCTCTCGATCACCGGCGTCCATGAGGGAGCCCATCACCCGATCGGCGCCGAACTCCTCTGCGCAATCGTCGACCACCGCGGCCAGGCGGCGGTCGTGGACATCGGTGACCACCACCGATGCTCCTTCTTCGAGCAAACGTCGGGCGGTGGCCTGGCCGACCCCGCTGCCCGCCGCGCCCGTGACGAGGGCAACCCGTGCCCCTAAGTCGTACATGGCCATGGACGGGACCCTCCCACAGACCACCCGCGGAGAGCTACCGTACGAAGCGTCGAATGATTTCGGGGGTACGTATGGAGATGGACGACTTGATCCTGGTGAGTGTCGACGACCATGTCGTCGAACCTCCCGACCTGTTCGAGGGACGGCTCTCGGCCAAGGCAGCGGAGGCGGCGCCGACGCTGACCACACTGCCCAACGGGGCCGAGGCATGGATGTTCGGCGGCAGCCCACTGCCGACCGTGGGTCTCAACGCGGTGGCCGGCCGGGTCCCCGAGGAGTACGGGCTCGACCCGCTGTCGTTCGCCGAGATGCGACCCGGGTGTTACGACATCGACGAGCGCATTCGGGACATGAACGTCAACGGGCTGTTGGGTTCGTTGAACTTCCCGTCGCTGACCGGATTCACCGGGCAGTTGTTCATGACCATGGACGACAAGGACATCGCCATCGAGCTGTGTCGGGCGTACAACGACTGGCACATCGACCACTGGTGCGGCACGCACCCCGGTCGCATGATCCCGCTGGCCATCCCGCCGGTGTGGGATCCCGAGCTGATGGCCGGCGAGGTTCGTCGGGTCGCCGACAAGGGCTGCCACGCCATGACGTTCTCGGAGAACCCCGAGAAGCTTGGGATGCCCAGCATCCACACCGACCACTGGGATCCGTTCTGGGCGGCATGCGAGGAGACCAAGACCGTGGTGTGCATGCACATCGGGTCGTCGTCCACCCAGGTCATCACCTGCAGCGATGCGCCCATCGACACCCTCATCACCCTTCAACCCATGAACATCGTGCAGGCGGCGGCCGACCTGGTGTGGTCACCGGTGTTCAAGAAGTTCCCCGGGCTGAAGGTGGCCCTCAGCGAAGGCGGCATCGGCTGGATTCCCTACTTCCTCGAACGGGTCGACTACACGTACCGCCACCACAAGGCGTGGACCAACCAGGACTTCGGCGACAAGTTGCCGAGTGAGGTCTTCAACGACAACGTCATCACGTGTTTCATCGACGACGCCGTGGGCATGGAGGTCCGCCATCACCTCAACATGGACCACGTCACTTGGGAATGCGACTACCCCCACAGCGACTCCACCTGGCCGACGGCGCCCGAGCAGGCGTGGCGGTTCCTCCAGGACCTGCCCGAGGACGAGATCAACAAGATCACCCACGGCAACGCCATGCGGGAGTTCAGCTACGACCCGTTCTCACACATTCCCGCAGAGCAGTGCACCGTCGGTGCCTTGCGCGCCCAGGCCGCCGACGTCGACCTCACCCTGATGAGCCACGGCAAGGGCAAGTTCCAGGAAGAGGGCATCGTCACCGCACTCACGCTGGCCGAACGTATTGCGGCCAGCAGCAGCGGGAAGTCGATGGCCGACGACTGATCGATCCCCGGGGGGTTCCGTGATCTTCGACGCCGACAACCACTACTACGAACCCGAGGACTGTTTCACCCGCCACATCCCGGCCGGCCGTCTCGATGACGCCATCCGCGTTGTCGACCACGACGGCGAACCGGCGGTGCTGGCCGGGGATGTGCCGTTCACCTTCCTGACCGACCCCTTCGGCGAGACCGGCGCCAAGCCGGGATCGTTGCGGGAGATGCTGCGCCAGATGAAGCAGGGAACACCCATCGAGGAGAACACCGCTCTGGAGTCACGTTGGCAGGCGCCGTACCAGAACCACGACGCCCGCGTGGCTCTGCTCGACGAACAAGGAGTCGATGCGTGTGTGCTGTTTCCCACGTTCGGCGTCTGCGTCGAACACTGCCTCCGCCAGGACCCCGAGCGCACGATGCTGAACCTGCGTTCGTTCAACCGTTGGCTGCTCGACGACTGGGGATTCGGTGCCGACGGGCGGATCTACGGTGTGCCGCTGTTCTCGCTTGTCGATGTCGATGCCGCGGTCACCGAGCTGGAATGGGTGATCGACCAGGGTGCTCGATTCATCCATCTCCGGCCCGGACCCCAGGGAGGTCACAATCCGGCCGACCCGATGTTCGATCCCTTCTGGGCCCGTGTGAACGAAGCGGGACTGACGGTGACGTTTCACATCAGCGAATCCGGGTTCAACGAGCTGTACAGCGTGCACTGGGGTGAAGAGGCCAACCCGTCATCACATCGCCAGTCGGCGTTCCAGTGGACGATGTTCTACGGGGATCTGCCCATCATGCAGACCGTGGCCGGGCTCACCTTTTGGAACTTCTTCGGCCGTTTCCCCGACATCTCGATCATGTCGGTGGAGAACGGATCGTTGTGGGTGCCCTACCTGTTGGCGGCGATGGACAAGATGAAGGGGATGGGGCGCAACGGACCGTGGCCCGGCGGCTACGTCGAGGGGCGGCCATCGGACATCCTCAGGGAGAAGCTGTTCGTGTCGCCATATCACGAGGAAGACATCGGTGTGCTGGCCGCAGCGATTGGCGCGTCCCAAGTGGTGTTCGGATCCGACTACCCGCATCCAGAGGGTCTGGCCGAGCCGCTCTCGTTCCGTGACGGCCTGGCCGGGCTCAGCGACGACGAGCAACGGCTGATCATGGGCGACAACCTGGCCGCGTTGGCCGCCGCTCCATGATCGACCTCGAGGCCCATGGCCTCATCGCCCCGGCAACGCTTGCGCGTTATCCCGGGGGGCCGACATCGGCCGCGACCGTGCTGTCCGACCTGGTCGAGACTCATCCC
>JBPCTQ010000163.1:0-3602 GCA_051011595.1 Acidimicrobiales bacterium | reverse complement strand
GCCGGCTCGGGTGGCGGCGGCGGCGATGTGATCGTCGAGGGAAGCGGAGCCGTAGATGTCGGGCTCGCGTTCGCCCAACAGGTTGAGGTTGGGACCGGACAGGATCAAGACGGTGTTTCTCATCGGGCAGACCTCCGACCGAAGTGGATGATGCTCATGACCGCAGCGCCTCGGCTGCCGCGACCAGCAGCTCCGGATCGATGTCGGTGACGGGTTCGACCCCCTCTGGTCCATCGAGCACCAGGGTGGTGCCGGTGATGGCCTTCTTGTCGCGGCCGAACAACTCGACCAGTTCGAGCGGCTCCACCCCCGCAGGCAGGCGATCGGGCAGCTCGTAGGCGGTCACCACCCGGTGGTGCTCGGCCCGGCGTTGCTCGTCGATACGACCGAGTCGGTGGGCAACCTCGGCGGCGTACAACAGGCCGATGGCCACCGCCTCGCCGTGACGCAGGTCGTACCCGCCGGCCGTCTCGAGGGCGTGGGCCATGGTGTGTCCGTAGTTGAGGATCGCCCGGCGGCCGCCTTCGCGTTCGTCGGCGGCCACCACCTCGGCCTTGATGGCAACACAACGGGCCACCTGCTCGTCGATGGGCAAGCCATCGAGGTCACCACCGCCGAGAAAGTGGTATTTGGCCAGCTCGCCCAGGCCGGAGCGGTATTCGGCCGGCGGGAGCGTCGCCAGGGTCTCGGTGTCACAGACGACCGCCGTTGGTTGCCAGAAGGCACCGACCAGGTTCTTGCCCTCGGGCAGGTTGACCCCGGTCTTGCCGCCGATGGCGGCGTCGATCTGGCCCAGCAGTGAGGTGGCCACCAGGATCGAACGAATGCCGCGGTGATAGACGGCGGCGGTGAATCCGGAGAGGTCGGTGACCACTCCCCCGCCCACCCCGACGACGACGTCGGCCCGGGTCATGCCCCACTGGGCCAGCTCCCGGGTGAGCGATTCGACGGTCGCCAGCGACTTGGCCGCCTCACCATCGGGCACGGTGAACACGCGGTGTTCGACGCCCGGTTCGACGTCGACGCCGATGCCGGCCTGGGTGATGATGGCCGCCCGGCTGGCGTCGGGCGGCAGCAGAGCGGCCAGATCATGACGGGCACCGTCACCAACGAGAACCGGATAGGAGCGGTCGCCCAGATCTACCTCGACGGTGATCACGCCAGCGCCAATCGTTCGGCCACGGCTTCGACGACGGCTCCGGCACCGAGCTCATCGACATCGATCACCACATCGGCCACCTCGCCGTAGAGCGGCTCCCGCTCGGTGAGCAGCCGGGAAATGGCTCCCACCGGATCATCTTCGAGCAGCGGACGGCCGCGCCCATCGGACACCCGGTGCGACAGTGTCGGGGCCGAGGCCCGCAACCACACGGTGCAGATCGACGGGCGACGCAGCAGCTCGCGGTTCTCTGCCGCCAAGACGACCCCTCCCCCGCTGGCCACCACCGCAGTGGGAGCACGGGCGACGGTGTCGGCCAGGATCACCATCTCGAGCTCGCGGAAACCGGCCTCACCCACCCGGGCGAACAACTCCGGCACGGTTGCCCCGGCATTTGCCTCGATGGCCTCATCGAGGTCGACGAAGGGCCGAGCGTCTCTCAGCGCGAGGATCTCTCCCACGGTGGTTTTGCCCGATCCGGGCATACCCACCAGCACGACGGCGTGGGGCTCGGGATCTGGAGTGGGAACGCTCACCCGGGTCAGGGTACCGACCGACACCGCCTGCATCGGGACCATTGCCGGGACCGTCGATCAGGTGAGGCCCAACGCGGCCGGGAAGAACACCACCCACAGGCAGCCCACGGCCAACGGCGGTCCGAACGGGAAACCCGAGGCTGCGCCCCGTTCGGTGTCGATGGCACCCGACGGCGAGTCGGTGTCGACCGCGGCCAGCGGATCCGGGAGCGGGTCGAACCCGGCTCGACGAGAAATCATGAGGATCGCCCCGGCCAGCACTCCCAGGAGCGATCCCAGCAGCATCGCCATCACGACCATCCGCACGGTGGTGATCATGTCGGGGGCCAGATACCCGAGGTGCAGGCCGAGCAGCAGCGACAGCTTCACGTCACCCATCCCCATACCGGCCGGGTACAGCAGGTGGGGAACGAACAACAGCGTGAAGTACAACGCCAGGCCCACCGCGGCCTGTCCGAGACGACTGGGATCGTCCACCAGCGCCAGTGGCACCATCACCAAGACCGATGCCCCGATGGCGGGAAAGGTGAGTCGATTGGGGATGAGGTAGATGTACAGGTCGGTGACCGACGCCACCACCAGCGTCCACACCAGAACCAGCACCGGGATCAGCTCCACCACCTCGGGCCGCCGCCACCCGGCCACCACGAAGAGGGCGGCGGTGAGCACCTCGACCAGCGGATAGGTCCAGGTGATGCGGTCACCGCACGCTCGACACCGGCCTCGTCGAGTCACGAAGCTGACCACGGGGACGAGGTCCCGAGTCGCGATCGATGCCTGACAGCCGGGACATCGTGGCCCCGGACGCCAGAGGCCGATGTCGGGATCGGCCAACCGATGTACCCCCATGGTCGCGAACGACCCGGCCACCAGCCCGAGAAGGGCCAAGCCGATGAGGCCGACCGCACTCATGGGTGCACCGTTTTGTGAATCGAGACCACCAGGACGGGGTCTCAGGCGTCGAACGAACCGAGGAAACGAAGAAGAAGACTGCGATCGACGGAGGAATCCTCGGCTTCGGCCTGGGCCAGCGCCGCTTCGCGCTGCTCGGGTGTGGTGGCTCGAGCCGCCTCGGCCACGGCCCGGGCGGCCGCCGGCGAGAGGTCAGCCAGCTGGCGGGCCATCTCCGAAGCCTCGTCGGCCGCGATGGCGGGGGGCGGCGGCAGCGTTTCGACCGGTCCATCGGCTTCGGCCCAGAAACCCTCCGGGCTGTTGTCGACCGTGTCGGACCAGCCCATGGCCTCGGCGGCCTGATCGAAGGCTCCGTCGCCGTATTCGATGGCGCCGGTGTCGACATCGGCGTAGGAGTCCCACTGCGCGTCGCCGGTGTCGTAGAGCGAGTCCACCGATGCGTCGAGGCCGGCCGACGCATCTGGCGACACGGGATAGGCGGCGTTCGCGGTTCCCGCTCCGGCCCACTGTTGGGGATCGGCGGGGGCGTTCCACTCTGCAGCCGGCTCCGCCGCCTCGGCGACCCACTCCTGGGGCTGCGCGGGTGCCGGAGCACCCATCGACGCCGCGTCCGGGTTGGTCGGCGGCTGCCATTGCTGGGGTTCGATGGCCGCAGTCTCGGCAACCGGCCACTCCTGGGGCTCAGCCGCCGTTTGGGGTGTATCCCACTGGTGGGCGACCTGTTCGGTCGGGGCCTGCCATTCCTGGGGTTCGATGGCGGCAGTCTCGGCCACCGGCCACTCCTGGGGCTCGGCGACAGCGGTCTCGACCGGGGCTTGCCATTCCTGCGCCTCGGTTGCCGATGCCTCGGCTACCGGCCACTCCTGGGGGGCAGCGACGGGCGCCGATTCGGCCACCGGCCACTCCTGGGACTCGGCGACGGGCGCCGATTCGGCCACCGGCCACTCCTGGGACTCGGCGACGGGCGCCGATTCGGCCACCGGCCACTCCTGGGG
>JBPCTQ010000162.1:0-2944 GCA_051011595.1 Acidimicrobiales bacterium | reverse complement strand
GCGCTGGACCGCCAGAACCGCCACGGGTCCGAACTGGGGGTGGAACGCGTCACATATGGCGCGCTGTACCGCCAGAACGCCCCAGATGGACCGCCAGAACGATTGCTTCGACCCGTGGGTCCGGGGTCCTTACACTGACCACGAGGCCCGATCCCGGGTCGGGGAGACACCATGGTCGAGTCATCGTTCACCACCCTGCGCTACGAGGTCGACGGTCCGGTGGCCACCATCACCCTCGACCGGCCCGAGGTGGCCAACGCCCAGAACACCACGTTGATCGACGAGCTCGATGCCGCCTTCGACCAGGCCGAAGTCGACGACGACGTCCGGGTCGTCATCCTGGCCGGCGCCGGCAAACACTGGTCGGCCGGACACGACCTCAAGGCCCTCGTAGGCGACACCGAACCCGACCAATGGCGCCTCATGCGCGACACCCCGGAAGGCAAGTTCCGGCACGAACAGACCATGTATGTCGATCGGTGCCTGCGGATCAGGAACTTCCCCAAACCCACCATCGCCTCCGTCCAGGGCAAGTGCATCGCCGCCGGGGTGATGCTGGCGTGTATGTGCGATCTCATCGTCGCCAGCGACGAAGCCAGCTTCCAGAACCCCGTGCTGCGGATGACCGGTGCCGCGGTCGAGATCCTGGTCGAACCATGGGAGATGCCGGCTCGCAAGGCCAAGGAGTTCCTGCTGTGTGCCGAGACCTTCGACGCGGCCGAAGCCGAGCGTCTCGGCATGGTCAACAAGGTGGTCCCCCGCGACGAGCTGGCATCGGCCACCCGGGAGATGGCCGACAAGATCGCCCTGGTGCCGCCGGCCACGGCCCAAGTGGTGAAACGGTCGGTCAACAAGACCCTCGACCTCATGGGCCAACGGGACAGCTGGGATTACCACTTCATGTCGCACCAGTGGATGCACAACACCCGAACGGCACTGGATGCACTCGAAGCCCGCCAGGCCAAGACATCGATGAAGGAAGTGTTTGCCGAACACGAGAGCCCGGGCTGACATGGGCCGCCGTCCGCTGGCGGGCCTGCGTGTGCTCGATCTCGGCACCCGAATCGCCGCTCCCTTCTGCGCAGGGCTCCTGGCCGAACAAGGGGCCGAAGTCATCAAGATCGAACAGCCCGGCACGGGCGACCCCCTCCGGCAGCTGGGGCCCTTTGCCCCGAGTGAGACCGGTCCGTACTCGTTGTACTGGGCGGTGGAGGGGCGAGACCGCAAGTCGGTCACCCTCGACCTCCGCCACGAACGCGGCCAGGAACTGTTCCGGTCGTTGTGCGAGCACGCCGACGTGGTCTGTGAGAACTTCCGGCCCGGCACCTTGGAACGCTGGAACATCGACCCCAGTCACCTGCCCGAGCGACTGGTGACCGTTCGTATCAGTGTGTTCGGTCAGGACGGCCCCAAGTCGGCCCGGCCCGGACTCGACCGCAACGGTGTGGCCTATGGCGGGCTGCTCCACCTCACCGGCGAAGCCGACCGCCCGCCCGTGCGCCCGGGGGTGACCGTCACCGACTATCTCACCGGTGTCTTCGCGGCCCAAGCGGCCTTGGCCCTGCTCTACGAACGCGACGCACGGGGCACCGGTCGGGGCGGGGTCATCGACGCCTTCCTCTACGGCTCGTCGTTGCGCATCCTCGAGTGGACCATGGCGGCCTACGACCGGCTGGGCCAGGTTCGTGGTCGGAGCGGCAATCGCTTGCTCAACTCGGCACCGCTCGACAACTACCCGTCACGCGACGGCAAGTACGTCTGCGTGGTGGCTGCTCTGCAGAACAACTTCGTCCGGCTCTGCGCGGCCATGGAACGTCCCGACCTGCTCGACGACGATCGCTACTCGACACCGCCGGCCCGGGCCCAGCACAACACCGAGATCAACGAGATCGTGGCCCAGTGGGTGGGCAGCCTCGACGCAGCCGACGTCGAAGCCCGCTGCATCGAACACGACGTGCCCGTCGGCACCGCCTACGACGCCGCCGACATAGCGGCCGACGCCCATATGCAGGCTCGTCACGATCTGGTGACGGTCGACGACCCGGTCATCGGAGGTGTTCGCCAACAAGCGCCGTTTCCTCGCATTGTGGGCGACGACACGCCGATCCCGGCCGGAGCCCCCGTCCTCGGTGCCCACACCGACGAGGTGCTGACCGACCTGCTCGGGTTGGGTCCCGCCGAACTGGATCGGCTGCGGGCCGACGCCATCATCTGACCTCGGGCACCCCTTCCGTCAGCTGACGGAATCGGTGGAAGCGCTGGTCACAGGCCTCCGTCCAATCCGGCCGAGGTTCGACATGTCGACCGGTACGCGCCCACCGGCCGGCGGTGCTCGAGTCGGGCTCCACGCCGGCGGTCACCCGGGCCAGGTACGCGGCCCCCAGCGCGGCTCCTTCAGGCACCCCCGCCACGTCGACTCCCCTACCCGTGGCGTCGGCCAACGCCTGCATCCATGCGTCGACCTGGGTGCCGCCGCCGGTGGCCACGATGCGTTCGACCGGAACCTCGGCCAACTCGAGGATCAGCCGGACGGCAAAGGCCGACGCCTCATACCCTGCCTGCAACACGTCGGCCGGTTGGTGGCCGACGTCGAGATCGTGCAGCGAGGCCCGGCGGTCCCGATCATGGAAGGGCACCCGCTCGCCTCTGATGTGAGGCACCCAGACCGGCACCCGGTCCGGCGTGACCGCGTCCAGGTCGTGGTCGCCGACGAGGTGGCGCACCCGTTCGAGGAAGAGACCGCCGGCGTTGCTGGGCCCTCCGACCGCGGCATGGCCCGACGTGTGGGGCACGGTCCACAGGCCGTCACGCTCGGGCCAACCATCGGCCACTACCCAGGTGATGAGCGTCGAGCCGCAGATCACCAACACGTCGCCGACGGAATCGGCGCCGGCCACCAACTGCTCGGCCAGCGCGTCGACGGTGCCGCCGCTGACGGCCGCAC
>JBPCTQ010000161.1:0-4001 GCA_051011595.1 Acidimicrobiales bacterium | reverse complement strand
TGTTGGTGCTGGCGAGGTGAGGCAGACCCCGCTTGCGGCGCTCTTCTTGGCTGAGGGCCCGGTCGAAACGGCCCTTGCTGGCCACGATGACCCGTTCGGTGGTGTCACGGAGCACCGGGTTGGCCGGGCTCTTGAACGAACCCCAGGCACACGAACCGCTTGTGGTTTTGCCCTTCTGCCAGATGATCTCGCCTCGCAGCAACAATCCCAGGTCCTCGAGGATGCGAATGACGTCGGACGACAGGCTCCGATAGGGCTTGCGGCCGAGGTTGGCGACGTTGATGGCGATACGTCCACCCGGTTCGAGCACCCGGGCGCACTCGGCGAACACCGCATGCAACATGTCGAGGTATTCGCGGTAGCTGCCGGGCACCACCGACAGGGGGTCGGAGTCCTTGGCCGCCCGCAGCACCTCGTCTTCGTACTCCTTACCCACGAAGTAGGGCGGCGAGGTGACCACCAGGGCCACACTCTTGTCGGGCAGGACCGCACTCATGTCGGTGGAGCTGCCCAGCACGGCCTGCTGGGCCAGTGTGGTGGGGTCGACGGCGATGACCTCGGTGTCGTCGCTGAGCACCGGAGGCGTGAAGCGGGCATAGAACGCCGAGGCGTCGTGGCTCTCGCGGCTGCTGGTGCCGAAGGTGGTGGTGGCCGTGGACCTGCGTCGCTCTGCCATTGCGGGCGTCCTCTCCGCGGTCCGGCGCCGAGCAGCGCCGACCGAGTGTTGGGGGCCCTACTCCACACCGGCTCGCTGAACATCATAGGAACCGATACGAGAAGAACCATACGAAGGCCCTCGGACACTCTTCCCCTGACCCGAATTGCGTCAGAAACCGGTCACCCTCACCGCCAACTCACGCAATTTCGGTCAGGGCCGGGGCGGGGTACGATCCGCGGCCGTGACGGCATCAGCGGACCACCACACCGACCCCACCCGTTCCAGTCGTGATCGGGTTGATCTGCAGGCACGCCTCACCCGGTGGCTCACGGGTCGGCTCGGTACTGGCAGCGACGTGCACATCGGCGACATCACCAGCCCGGACGGCAGCGGCATGTCGAGTGAGACGCTGCTGTTCGACGCGGCATGGACCGACGACACCGGCGAGCACCAACAGGCCCTGGTGGCACGAGTCGAACCCGACGCCGACGACGTGCCCATCTTCCCCACCTACGACCTCGAGCTCCAGTTCGCGGTGATGGAGCTGGTCGGCGCCAACAGCACCGTGCCCGTGCCCGTCACCCGCTGGTACGAACCCGATCCGGCGGCACTGGGTGCGCCGTTCTTCGTCATGGATCGAGTGCAAGGTCGGGTTCCCTCCGACATCCCGCCCTACCTGATGGAGGGCTGGCTGCTCGACGCCACACCCGCCCAACAGCGCTCCCTCCAGGACCAGAGCGTGCAGCTGCTCGCCGGCCTGCACGGAATCGATACCACGGCCCACGACACCACCTTCCTGGAGTCGCCGGCCGCCGGGGACTCGGCGTTGGCCCGCCACGTCAACAACCAGCGGGCCTACTACGACTGGACCCGCGGCACCCGCCGCCACCCGATCATCGAGGCCACCTTCGACTGGCTCGACACCAACTGGCCCGCCGACACCGGCGCCGACGTCATCGGCTGGGGCGACAGCCGGATCGGCAACGTAATGTACGAACCCGACGGCTTCGCCCCCGTGGCCGTGTTCGACTGGGAGATGGCGGCGCTGGCCCCCCAGGAGATGGACATCGGCTGGATGATCTTCATGCACACCTTCTTCCAGGAGATCGCCGACGCACTGGAGATCCCCGGCATGCCCGGTTTCATGCGCCGGGCCGACGTGGTCGCCATCTACGAGGCGGCCTCGGGTCGCCCGGTGCGCAACCTCGAGTGGTTCGAGGTCTACGCCGCCCTGCGCCACGGCATGATCATGACCCGGGTCACCGAACGTTCGGTGCACTTCGGCGAGTCCGAGTGGCCCGACGACATCGACACCGTGATCCCCCACAAACATGTGCTCGAAGCCATGATCGAGGGCTCCTGGTGGGACGGAGCGAAACGATGACCAATCCCAGCGGTCCGCTGGTGGGCGAAGACGAGACGTTCACCCACCAGATTCCCGAGACCTTCGCCAACGTGGCCTCGAGCGACCCGGCCTGGACCGAGAAGGTCTGCGCCATGGCCATGGCCCGAGACGGCAGCCTCCAGATCGGGTTCGGTCTGGGGAAGTACACCAACCGCAACGTCATGGACGGCTACGGCGCCGTCAGCCGCGGCATCGAGCAGTACACCGTCCGAGCCAGCCGGCGCCTGGCCCCCGATGCCACCAACACGGTGATCGGCCCGCTGCACTACGAGGTGGTCGAACCGCTCCGTCAGGTCCGCTTCCGTCTCGACGCCAACGACTGCCAGCCCATCGCCTTCGACTGGCTGTTCGAGGCAGTGGTGCCCCCGTTCACCGAGGAACGCACCCACCATCGCAACGAATACCGGCTGGCGGCCGAACTGGTCCGGTATCACCAGACCGGTGTCTGCTCGGGGTGGATCGAGGTCGACGGCGTGCGCACCGAGATGACCCCCGACGCATGGGTCAGCACCCGCGACCACTCCTGGGGGGTGCGCTACGACGTGGGCACACCGCCGACCGACACCGCACCAGGTGGCGGCATCCCCGACGGGGTGGGGTTCCAGATGATCTGGTGCCCGGTGCTCATGCAACGCGACGACGGCTCGCACTACGCGTTGCACCTGCACTACACCTGGCATGCGGTCGGCGATCAGGGTCGCAAGATGGTCACGGCCCAGGTCGAACACCCCGACGGGTCCAGCGAACAGATCGTCGACATCGTCCCCCACCTCCGTTTCGATCCGGCGAACCGGCGGCTGCTGGGGGGAGAGCTCGACTGCCGTATGGCCGACGGTTCCGAGCGCCCCATCACCATCGAGGTCATGGGCGACACCGGGGTGCACCTCGGGGCCGGCCTGTACTTCGGGTTCGACGGCCACCATCACGGCGAGTGGCGGGGCGAGCTCCACGTCGATGGCGAACACATCGCCGACTGCACCACGCCTGAGCAGGCTCGGCGGCTCCATCAGATTCGCGACACCACCGTGAGGGTGACCGACCCCGTGGCCGGTGCCACCGGATGGGGCAACTGCCAGCCGATCGCGTCGGGACCGTGGCCCGACCTGGGACTCGACGACGAGAACTGGATGTGACTCATCCGGTCGGGGCCTTCGTGACCACCGAACTCCAGGCGGTGGCCGATCCGGACAAGGCAGGCCCCATGGCCGCTTACATGAAGACCGACATGGCCTTCTACGGCGTGCCCTCGCCTGCCCGCAAACGCATCGTTCGCGAGGCGAAGAAGCGGTTCACCCCGGCCGACGACGCCGAATACCGGGACCAGATCGAGACCCTCTGGCAACTGCCCCACCGCGAGGAGAAGTACTGCGCCATCGGTGTGGCTCGGGCCCACCAGCCCCACATCACGTTCGACCAGATCGACCTCTACCAGGACCTGGTCACCGAGGGGGCCTGGTGGGACTTCGTCGACGAGATCGCCACCCACCTGGTGGGCCGGGTGGTGGCGACCGATCGCGAGTCGATGCGACCGATCCTCGAACGCTGGATCGACGGTGACGACCTCTGGCTGCGCCGCACCGCCATCATCTGCCGGCTCGGGCACAAAGAGCACACCGACCGCGACCAACTCTTCGACTTCTGCGCCCGCCGGGCCCACGAGAAGGAGTTCTTCATCCGCAAGGCCATCGGCTGGGCGCTGCGCGAATACGCCAAGACCGACCCCGACGCAGTGAGGGCGTTCGTGGCCGAGCACCAATCCGAGCTCTCGGGGCTGTCACAGCGAGAGGCCACCAAACACCTCTGACCCGCAGCGGCGCCGTCGGTGTCGGGCTAGAGCTCCTGGGTGGGAGCGAAGGCAACGACCTCGTCCGACGAGGCGGACCAGTAGGCCCGAGCGACGTACACGACACCGTTGGCCACGACCGGGCTTCCGTATCC
>JBPCTQ010000160.1:0-2555 GCA_051011595.1 Acidimicrobiales bacterium | reverse complement strand
GATCCGATCCATGGCCTCGGGCCGGCGTCACTACGTCGACGCCGGCGGGTGGATCCCGGTGGCCTATGGCGTCCTGGCCATCTTCTTGGTGATGACCCTGGTGGCGCTGGTCAGAGACATCGTCGACCCCATCGTCTGACCCGACACCTAGCCTGGCCGGGTGGACGTCACCGCCAGTTTCGATCGCCGGCCCACCCGCCAGATCATGGTGGGCGATGTGGCCGTGGGTGGCGGTGCCCCGGTGTCGGTTCAGTCGATGACCGATACCAAAACCGCCGATGTCGACGGCACCCTGCAGCAGATCTACGCCCTGGCTGCCGCCGGGGCCGACATCGTGCGGTGTACATGCAACGAACCCGAAGCTGCCGAGGGGTTGGCTCGTATCGTCCCACGATCTCCGGTGCCGATCGTGGCCGACATCCACCACCAGTACCGGCGGGCCCTCGAAGCCCTGGAGGCTGGGGTGGCGTGCCTGCGATTGAATCCGGGCAACATCCGTAAACCCGAACACATCAAGCTGGTGGCCCGCGAGTGCAAAGACCGTGGTGTCCCGATTCGGATCGGGGTCAACGGCGGGTCGTTGCACCCCGACCTCAAAGCCAAACACGGCGACCGGGTCACTCCCGAAGCCATGGTGGAGTCGGCCCAGATGGAGATGGCCTACTTCGAGGACGTCGGGTTCGATCTGGTGAAGATCTCGGTCAAGGCGTCGAGTGTGCCGCTCATGATCGACGCCTACCGCCAGTTGGCCGAGGTCACCGACTTCCCGCTGCACCTCGGTGTCACCGAGGCCGGTCCACCCCCGCAGGGTCTCATCAAGGCCACCGCCGGAATCGCCACATTGTTGGCCGAGGGCATCGGCGACACCATCCGGTACTCACTCACCAGTGACCCTGTCGACGAGGTCCGAGCCGGACGTCAACTGCTCGAGAGTATGGGGCTGCGGGAGCGCAAGAACGTCGACCTCATCGCCTGTCCCAGTTGCGGGCGAGCCGAGATCGACGTGTATGCCGTGGCCCAGCAGGCGCTGGAAGCGTTCGGCGAGCGGCAATTGCCCCTCCAGGTGGCGGTCATGGGTTGTGTGGTCAACGGGCCGGGAGAGGCGGGCGACGCCGACCTCGGCATCGCGGCCGGCAACAAACGCGGCCACCTGTTCATCAAGGGTCGCAACGCCGCCGTGGTGGCCGAAGACGAGATGGTCGACGCCTTGGTCGAGTGGGCCGAGTTCATCGCCGAACACGGCGTGGAGGCCGCGCTCGAACGGGTCGACACCGACAAGGCTCGCCGAGAGGCCGATCGCGACCGTCAAATGCTGCTCGAGACACAGGGCGACGACGCCAATCACGCCGAACAACGAGTCGAACTGATGCGTCGCCATCGAGGAGAAGACTGACCCGTCGATGGCCAGAGCCAACGTTGCGCTGGCCCGCGCCGAGAGCGGCAATCTGCCTTCGGTGTGTGTCATGTCGGGCCGACCGGCCGACGGGTTCTGCCCGCTGAGCGTTTCGCGGGGGTGGGGCCGGTCGACGACCGTGCACCTGCCCATGACCACGGCCGTGTTCGATCGTTGGTACCAGCGTTCGGTGCTCCGTGTGCGAGCGGGCCTGGGAGCCGGGTTCTGCCTGCTCGGGGCCGCCGTCACGGTCCGGTTCCCCACGGTGGCCCTCATATTCGTGCTGGTGGCCCTCGGACTCGGGGGTGCGTGGTTCTACTCCACCTGGTCGCTGCCATCGCTCACCCCCGCCGTGCACATCGACGGGCATCGTCTGATCATCTCCGGCGCCCATCGCGAGTTCGCTGATCGGGTGGTAGATTGAGCGGGCGGCGTGGGCTCGGGCCCACGCCTTTTCTGATGCCGATTCTCCCAGGAGGTGCCATGAGTGTGCTCGACCGTGTCCACGCGCTCGTGGCCCCGCTCTGTGCTGACGTCGGTGTCGAGTTGTTCGATGTGCAGCACAACGGCGGTGTGCTCCAGATCAGCGTCGAACGAGACGGTGGTGTCGACATCGATGTGTTGCGCCGCCTGACCAAGTCGGTGTCTCGGGCGCTCGACGAGGCCGATCCGATCAGTGGTCGGTACACCCTCGAGATCTCCAGTCCCGGCCTCGAACGAACACTGCGCACCCCGGCCCACTTCCAGTGGGCCGTCGACAAGCAGGTGAAGATCAAGAATCGCCCGCCGGTCGAGGGTGATCGCCGTGTCCAAGGGCCGGTCCAGGCCGCCGACGCCGAGGGTGTCGACGTGCTCGACGAAACATCCGGTGTGGTTCGTCGCCTGGAGTACGGCGACATCGACAAGGCCCGCACCGTGTTCGAGTGGGGTCCCACACCCAAGTCCAAATCTGCCAGGAAGGCCACCTCATGAACGCCGAGATGATGGAAGCGCTCCAGGCGCTCGCCAGCGAGAAGGGCATCACCGTCGATGCCTTGTTCGCCGCTCTGGCTGATGCGCTGGAATCGGCCTACAAACGGATGCCCGACGCCCACGAGTACGCATGGGTGACCATCGATCCCGACACGATGGACATACGGGTCATGGCCCAGGAGCTCGACGA
>JBPCTQ010000159.1:0-11934 GCA_051011595.1 Acidimicrobiales bacterium | reverse complement strand
CCGTCCTCGATGTGGCCGAGGTGTGGACCTACTCGTGCCCCAGCGGCGCCGGAGTGGGACGGGTCTTCGCCATCGATCCCCTCGGGGCCACCGTGTCGGGGGCCGACGAGACCGCCGACAGCTGACGCGGGCCGACGGTCACTCGGACTGCTCGGGCAGTTACTCGAAATACTCGGACAAAAAGTGATGAGGGGAGCAGCACCTCGGGTGCTACTCCCCTCACCATGAAATCTGCTGGTGTCATCAATGCGGCGTTTCGCGCCGGGCGGGACGATCTCCCGGCCGCCGTCATCAACGGTGTCTGGCTGGTTTTCACCAGGTGGCCCAGCAGGGAACCGACCTAACGGCCAGCCACCTCCGAAGTCCCATCACTACTGTTGATCTGGACCACCTCCTCTCTTCGGTGGACCCAGTGTCGCACACCCGCAAACCTTGCGTGAACAGTTCCGGGACCGCTCAGCCGGCAGCCATCTTCTTGGGTGCGTTCTTCTTGGCCTTGCGCATCTGCTCCTGCCGCTTGAGCTGGGCGTACTCGCCGATGGCCACGTAGAGCTCCCGCAGCGCTTCGTCCTGGCCGGCCTCGCCGGCGAACAGCATCTGGATCAAGGGGGCGTCGTCGGCGCGATCACCCCCCGGTTTGCGAAGAACTCCGAGACCGAATCCATGGTTGAAGGTGAACGTCTCGTGGGTGGTCTCGATCTCGTCCCAGAAACGCCAGACACCGAAGTCCTTGAGCCGGGCCCGGACGTCGTGGAACAAGATGATGCCACCCGGCGCGACCTTGGGATACCAGGTCTCGAAGTCGGTCGACACCGCCTCGTGGGTGTGGAACCCGTCGATGTGCAACAAGTCGAGTGACTCATCGGGGAACTGCTCACGAGCCTCGGCGAAGGTCATACGCAGCTGGTAGCTGAAGCCGCGGTACTCGTCGCGCAGATGGCTCTGCACCCCGCTGAACACGTCCTCGCCGTAGGGGCCGGTGTGATCGTCGCCCTCCCACGTGTCGACCGCGTAGGCCAGGCCGTCGACGTGATGATCCTTGATCGACTGGCAGAACGTGAAGAACGACATGCCGTAGTGCGAACCCAGCTCGACCAACAACCGTGGGCGCAACGCCGCCACCAGGTCGTAGCCGAAGGGCACGTGGTCGACCCAGGTGCTGAAGACCATCTTCTTGGGCACGTACGCCATCGAGGGCGGGAGGTACAGGGTCACGGGATCTCCCGTCGGGGGCTTCATGTCGGATCGACCACATGGTCGGCCGAGTGGAGCAGAAACGGCATCGCCTGTGGGGCCATGGCCCCCAGGTAGAGGAATCGCTTGCGAGGAGGCCCGAACGCCTCACCACGAATGCGGGCGTACTCCGATCGAGACGACTCGACGATCAGCTCCCGTTCCTCGGCCACCGTGCCGCCGGTGGTGGCGCCGCCGTGGAACTGATGGAACGTACCTTCGCCGGCGAGCATCACCGGTGTGACGCTCGGGTGATCGATGGCCCGGCGGTACAGGTCGAGGTTGGCGAAGCCGCCACCCTCGCACCGGAATCGACGATCCATACCGTCGAGCTCGTCCCACAATCGGCGGGAGACACACAAGAAGTTGCTCTCCGCGAAGGGACGGAAGAATCCGGCCTTGCTGGTGCCACTCAGCACCGAGATGTCGAACAGGCGGTAGCCGTCGTCGGGCCAGCCGATCTGGGCCAACAGCTCGCCCTCGACGGCCTCGTCGTAGCCGTCGGCCGCCGCCCACTGTTGGAGCTGGTCTCCCAGGTGATAACCGGGCACCACCACCGCCACCGAGTCGGCCAGCCGACTGGCCGCCAGGGTGTGAGCCACCAGGCCGGGGCTCGCCATCCGGGCCCCGTCCACCACCAGCGCCACCAGTTCGCCGTGGCTGGCCTCGACTCCGGCGTTGACGGCATTCACCGGCGAAGGTTCGGTCTCGGCGCGGGCGTGGTACCGCACATTGGGCGCCAGGGCCTCCACCTCGATCGCCGACATCATCTGATCGCTTTCGTTCTCGACGACGACGATCTCGTACTGATGGCTCTCGACGCCGCGCTGATAACCGGCGGTGAACGAGCGAACGGTACGCAGGGCCTGGTCGGGCATGCGGTACACGACGATCACGATCGACAGGACCGGTTCGCCGGTGACCGGCAACGGCGGAGCCAACGACGGCACCGGCACCGGCCCTTCGAAGGGATCGGCAACCCGGCTTCGCCGTCGGGCAACGGGCAGGTTCACGAAACGAGCCCTCGGAGCTCCTCGTAGAGTTCCGCCGCCTCACTGGGCACCTCGGCGTCTCGGTACTTGTCGTTGGTGCGCAACTCGTCGGCGAAGAACTGGTCGTTGTCGGACACCGGTTGCAGTCCCAGCACGTCGATGACGCCGTTGACCGCGGTGGTGAACTCGTCGGGTTCGACGTCGAAGCTCACCACCGGGAACGGATCGTCTCGGTGCAACGCCACCATGCGCTGGTTGTACGCCATCCACAGGCCCAGCGCCTTGTCGCGGGGGAACCCACCACGACCGGCCAACGATTCGACCACCGAGACGGGGTGGCGGAAGATGCCCACGTATTCGACATCGACCAGCTGGTTCCATCCGTCGATGGCCAACAGGGCCCGCGGGTCCTTGAAGCCCCAGTTGGGCCGATCGGCGTGTTCGGCCAGCAGGGCACGGGCCCGATCGAGGTGTTCGTCGCTCCACACCACCTGCGTCGGTGGGTTGTCCCACGCGCCGCCATTGGCCACCAGCACCTCTTCGTGCAGCTCGACCACGTCCTGGTTCTCGCGATTGCCCTTGGGGTTGTGTCGATTCCAGGTGTGGTGGCGACCGAGGACGAGGCCGGCCCGCTGCAACGAACCGGTGAGACACGAGGTGCCGCTGCGGTGCATCCCCAGAACGGCGAACACGCGCGGTGGCACGCTCGGCACGGCATCGTCGGTCATGACCCTGGGTTCCTCCCCCGTCGGCAGTTGCGGCTGACGGTCCGTCCGGCCCGGACCACGGTGGGCCAAGGGTAGCGAAATCGTTCTCTCCCCGGCCAGTCCCCGGCCGTGGGATCAGGCGCTCGGCGGATCGTCGCCGTAGGCCCCGATTCGCTGCAGGAATCGAGTGTGGAGATCGACCACGACGACGGCATCGACCGGTTCGATGTCCATGTCGGTGGCCACCAGGCCGGCCACCACGAAATCGTGGGCATCGTCGAGGGGCGCGACCCGATCGTGGTCGGGAGCGGTGTTGGCCAGTTCTTCGCCGTGGGCGCTGGCCATCCCTTGTTCGGCGAACCACTGCAGATGCCATTCGACGATGAGGCTCACCTCGTCGTAGGACAGGCGCCCGCTGGCCTCTTCGGGCAACCGGTCACCGATCCACTCGACGGCCTCCTCGACGCGCAACACCACCGGCGCGTCCTGGTCCTCCAGTTGTCCCACGGCGCGCCCGACGGCAACGAGGGCGATGACCACCACCGCCACCACCGCCAGGACGACCAGGATCACCCCCATGGGGCGCGGCGACTCGTGCTCAGATGCCGATGCGTTGGGCCAGGAGCTCGCGGTGATACGTGGGGTCACCGAACAACAGCTCGGAGCTCTTGGCCCGCTTGAAGTACAGGTGGGCCGGGTGTTCCCACGTGAACCCGATGCCGCCGTGGATCTGGATGTTCTCGGCCGAGGCGTGGAAGTACGCCTCCGAGCAGTAGGCCTTGGCCAACGACGCCACCGAGGGCAACTCGTCGTTGAGCTCGGCGGCGCACCAGCCGGCGTAGTAGGCGGCGGACTTGGCCGACTCGACCTCGAGCAGCATGTCGGCGCACTTGTGTTTGATGGCCTGGAACGATCCGATCGGGCGTCCGAACTGCACCCGCACCTTGGCGTACTCGACCGCCATGTCGAGACACATCTGGGCGCCACCCACCTGCTCGGCCGCCAAGCCGACCGCAGCCAGGTCGAGCACCCGCTCGAGCACGGCCCAGCCGCCACCGTCGGTGCCGATGAGGGTGGCCGGTGTGCCGGCGAAATCGAGTTTGGCCTGCTTGCGGGTCTGGTCCATGGTGGCCAGTGGGGTACGGGTGAGCCCGGCGGCGTCGCCCTCGACGGCGAACAACGAGACACCGGCGTCGGTACGGGCCGCCACCACGATCAGCCCGGCCGTGTGACCGTCGATCACGTACATCTTGGAGCCATCGATGGTGTAGCCGTCGCCGGCCGCGGTGGCCGTTGCGGTGACGGCCGACTCGTCCCACCGGCCGTTCTCCTCGGTGAAGGCGAGCGTGGCGGTCGTCTCGCCGCTGGCGATTCCCGGCAGGTGCGCAGCCGCGGCGGCATCGTCACCGGCCTGGATGAGGGTGTTGGCGGCCAGCACGACGCTGGAGAAGTACGGCGCACACAGCAGTGACCGACCCATCTCCTCGAGCACCACGATGAGCTCCACGTAGCTGTACCCCTGGCCGCCGTGTTCTTCGGGGATGATCAGCCCGGGCAGACCCATCTGCTCCGACATCTGGCTCCACACCGCGTCGTCGTAGCCCTTCTCGGTGGCCATCTGCTCCCGAACGGCTTCTTCGCTCGACTTCTCCTCCAGGAACTGGCGGACGAAGGTGCGTAGCTGTTCTTGCTCTTCGCTGAAGGCGAAGTTCATGGCGGACTCCTCGAGACGGTCACGACGGTGGAAACGACGGGCACCGTACGGGACCGGGTCCACCCCGCGCCACTCCGGTGGTGTACACGCGTGCTACAGCCCTCTACCATGAGCTGGTGACCAGCGAACCGGGCCGGGCGACGGTGGGAGTGCGTGAGCTCCGCAATCAGATGGCGGCCGTGCTCGGACGGGCCCGGGGCGGTGAACGCATCGTCATCACCGTCGACGGTGTTCCCGCGGCCCAGATCAGCCCCCTGCAGCCTGCCGGACAACCGACGTTGGCCGACCTGGTCGCCACCGGGCAGGTTGTCGCTCCTCGCCAGGGACGAGCGACCGACCCCGAACCCCATCCCCGCCCGGTCGACATCCGCCTCGATGAGATCCTCGAGGACCTGCGTGGCCGTTGACCCGAACCCGCTGTTGGCCATCGACTCGTCGGCGCTGCTCCGCCGCTACGTGACCGACCCCGATCGCACCCTGGTGATGACCACCATGGCCGAGGCCGACACGTGGTGTGCCTCGCGACTGGTGCAGCCCGAGGTGCAGGCCGCGCTGCACCAGCTCGCCTTCGACCGCACCCAGCTCGAGCAGTTGTGGCGGAGCTTCCGGGCCGATTGGGACCACCTGGCCCAGATACCCGTCGACGATCGGTGTCTGGCCCGGGCCACCGAGTTGGCCACGGCTCATCGCATCCGCACCGTCGATGCCATCCATCTGGCCGCGGCCGACCGACTCCCCCGTCCGGTTCGGTATCTGACCCTCGATCGTCGCCAGATCGCCGCCGCCGCCGAACTGGGCCTGGAGGTGGTGTCGCCGTTTGCCTGACACCGACGGCCGGCCACCACTAGATTTCGATCATGGCGATCGACCTGAACAACACCCGCCACTACCTCGATACCGGGGCCGAGATCCACAAGCTGGTGGTCGGGCCCATGGACAACAACGTGTTCGTGTTGCGGTGCCGGGAGACCGGCGAGGCGGTGCTGCTCGACGCCGCCAACGAACACGACAAGCTGCTCGAGTTGTGCCGGCTGCTCGACGTGCGCACCGTGCTCGAGACCCACGGGCACTGGGATCACATCCAGGCCGTACCCGAGCTGCGCGATGCCGGGTACAACGTGGGGGTCACCGCCGAGGACGCAGCCATGCTCGACTCCTACGACTATCTCCTCGAAGACGACACGGTCATCGAGGTGGGGCGCCTACGGCTGCACACCATCCACACACCCGGTCACACTCCCGGATCGATGTGTTTTCGGCTGGTCGACCATCCCGTGGTGTTCAGCGGCGACACGTTGTTCCCCGGTGGGCCCGGTAACACCCAGTACGAGGGCGGTCACTTCCCCACCATCATCGCCAGCATCGAAGACCGTCTGTTCCGGTCGCTCGAAGACGACGTACTGGTGCTGCCCGGCCACGGCGACGACACCACCATCGGCACCGAATCACCGCACCTCGACGAGTGGGTTGCGCGCGGTTGGTGACCACGCCGGCGGCGCCACCACCCACAACGATCGCACCGCCGCGGCCCCGGCCAGGGCCGCCACCGCGCTGTTGGGTTGCGCGATCATGGCCTCACTGACGCCGTCGATCACCAGGAACAACACGAACGAGTCGACCAGCGGCAGTGGGCGACGCAGGGCCGCCGCCAGGTAGGCCCCCAGCGCACCGAGCGCCAGCAGCAGGGCGGGGACCCCACCCACCACGACCAGGTGACCAGCAAGGCTGTGGGCGTTGCGGGCCTCCCAACCCACCGTGCCGTCGATACGGGCCGCCAGGAAGGCTTCGTCGTCGTACCCCGGACCCAGCCCGACCAGAGGGTGGTCGACCGCCACGTCGGCGGCCGCCTGCCAGGCTTCGGTGCGACCGGCCAATGATCCGACATCCTCGGTGGCCACATCGCGACCCAGCATCGCCGTGGCCCCGTCCTCGAGCGCGGCGGGAGACACCAGGGCCAGGCACAGCACTCCGACCACGGTGGCGACGACCACCAGGACCCGGTCGAAGCGCTGCCAGGCCACCAGCACCAATGCCACCCCCAACGCGGCCAGCGCCGTGCGGCTGCTGGAATCCACGGTGGCCAACAGGCCGACGACGAACGCCCCGGCACCGATCACCCGTTCTGTCCACGAACGTTGGCTGGCCAGGACCACACCCGCCAACACCACCAGCGACGAGAACCGCCCGAGCTGGTTGGCATCGAGCGACAACAGCTGGAGCCGGCCGTCGACGCGCAGGTCCAGGCCGTCGACGGTGAGGCTGGCCCCGGCGAACACCACGAAGGCGGCCAGCACCGTCCAGGCCAACAACACCCAGCCGCCGAGCACCACCAGCCGCGCCGCTGCTGCGGCCATGGCCGCCAAACCGAGCGCCACCACAACAGCCACAACCGGTTCGGGGGAGAACAGGGCCGCCACACCCAGCCAGCCGAGCAACCCCACCCCCCACCAGCCGGGGCTCACCCGTCGCATCCGTACCCGAGGGCCCGACATGCTGGCCACCACGTAGGCGGCGGTGGAGAGCAGGGCCACCACGAACAGCAGGCCGAGATGGTCGCCGTGGTCGGTGTCGAACCACCGGTCACCATCCACCTCCCCCACCGCGATGGCCAGGGCCAACAACCCGGCCGCGATCAGCGCAGGGGCCGACCGAACCTCGGTCACGAGGAGCGGCCGGCTGTCGCCTGCTCCCGCTCGGCCAGCGAACGCGTGGCGGTGGCCTCGTCGGGGTCGATCGTGAGCTGGTCCTGGGCCGGCGCCGCCGTGTCCTGGTCGGCCGGACTGAGCCACCGCAGCAGGACAAACCCGAGGAAGGCCGCGATCAATCCGGCGATGGCCGCCAGCCGAGCCGGATCGCGGGTGGGGTCGGTCGGCACCTCGGCCGGTTGCAGCACCCTGATGCGGGCCTCGACGCTGGCCAGATCGAGTTCGTAGTCGGTGATCAATCGGACCAGCCGGTCGGCCTCGGAACGTTCGGCGTCGGTTTCGGGCGTGCCGACGGCCGCCAGCGACGCGGTGGCCAGATCGAGCTCTTCGCGGGCGGCGGCGATGATCTCCTCGGTGTCGGCCACCACGATCACGTCGAGGGCGGTGTCGGCTCCGACGGCGGCGGCCGTTGCCGTGGACGCCACCACGGTGACATCGATGAACACCTGGCTGCGGGGGAGCTCGACGCTGACGCTGACCGGTTCGCCGGCGGCTTCGTCGATGGCCGCTTGGACCTGAGGGTCCTCGAGCCGGATCGCCTGGGTCTCTCGCACCGCATCGAAGAAGGGCCACTGCACTTCCTCGGTGAGTGCCCCTCGGGCGCGCGCCTCGTATTCCTCTTCGGCGTCGGCCACCAGCAAGTACGTGACGCCGGCCACCGCCAGACCGATGACGAGGGCGATGACCGCCTGCAGCAGCGGGTGGATTCGGGGCATGGACGACAACAAGGATCCGCTCGTGGGAGAGAAGGGATGGCCGGCCTGGGAGCGTACCGGACCGAGTCCCTCCAGATGTAGTGGGCGGCCGCCGCCACCTGGGTCGCGCCGCTAGCGTCAAGGGTGTGACTGCCGCTGATGACCGGCCGGTGGACCCGACTCCGGTCCACACCGCCGACCTTCCCCCGACCCCCACCCGCGACCGCAACATTCCGGCCCACGCGTGGATCGAGGCACCCGCGGCTCTGCTGGACGCCGGCGACGACATCGGAAAACCGCTCATCGCGTACAAACGGCGCCTGGGTGACTGGCTGCTGTGGCGGGCCGGACCGGCCCGGGGGGCCGATGCCCGCTACGTGGCAATCGACTCGAAAGACTTGTCTCGGGCCTTCACCTTCCGATTGAACCCTGATGGCACTGGATTCGGAACGGGCCCGTCGGGCGACCGCTGCACGCGTTTTCGAACGTGGAAGCAGGACCTCCGCGACCACGGATCAGGCGAGGACTGATCGGTGAGCTCCGCCCTGGCGTCGGTGATCGTGCCTGCCCACAACGAGGCCACCACCATCGAAGGCTGCCTGCGATCGATCCTCGACGACACCAACGCCGACTCGCTCGACGTCGTGGTGGTCTGCAACGGCTGCACCGACGACACCGCCGATCTGGCCCGTTCCGTCGACCAACGGGTACGGGTGATCGAGAGCCCCCAAGCGTCGAAGGCCGCAGCCCTCGAACTGGGTCGCGCCGCGGCGACTGCGCCCACCCGGATGTACATCGACGCCGATGTGGTCGTCAGCCCCGACGCCATCACCCACGTGGCCGAGACCCTCGACGACCCCGAGATCCACGCCGCCGCGCCCCGTATCGAGATGGCCAGTCCCGATGCCACCCTGCCCATGCGTTTGTTCCTCGATGTCTGGCTGCGAGCCCCGTACTTCGCCGACAACCTGATCGGTGCCGGGTTCTACGCCGTGAGTGCCGAGGGTGATCGACGGATGGGATCGTTTCCTGCGATCGTGGCCGACGACATGTTCGCCCTGACTCGGTTTCGCACCGATGAGCGGGCCGTGGCCCGATCGGCCTCGTTTTCTCCGTTGGTGAGCCGACGACTCCGCGACCTGATCGACGTCGAAGTCCGCCGTGAGGCGGCTCGCCACGAGTTCGACCAATGGGCCCGCCGAACCGGTGCCGATGTGTATCTCACCGCCGACACCGGTTGGGTCCGCCGGCTGGCCACCGATCCCCGCCGTTGGCCCGGCCTCGCCGTGTTCGTCCCGGCGAAGCTGATCATCCGATTCCGATCGAATCGGCGCCTTCGGTCGGTCGATCCCCAACAGTGGTCACGCGACGACCATGCCCGAGCGGCGGCCGGCTCGTGATGACCTTCGTCTCCCCGACACGGGTCGACATCGGTGGGGTCTCCATCGACGTCGTCACGATCGACGACGCCGCCCACCTGATCGCCGAATCGGCCGAGGCCCGCCGCGGTGGATACGTCATGACCCACAACCTCGAACACCTGTGGCTTCGTGAGAACGATCCCGACTTCGATCGACGCAGCTCCGAAGCCGACCTGGTGGTGGCCGACGGCATGCCCCTCGTTCTGGCCAGCCGCCTCCAGGGCACACCCCTACCCGAACGTGTCGGCGGCATCGATCTCTTCGAGCGGCTGATCGAAGAAGCGGCCCGCCGCCGGCTGCCGGTGTACCTGGTGGGCGGCACCGGCACCATTGCCGACCGGGCGGCCGATGTCTTGGGTGAGCGTCATCCCGGTCTGAACGTGGTCGGTGCCCACGCACCACCCGATGACCTGTCCACCCAGCCCGAGCTGATCGCCAACGAAGTGCGCCGGGTGAGCGAGGCGAACCCGGCGTTGGTGTTCGTCGGGCTGCCCAGCCGCCTCCAAGCGGTGATGGCCGAGCAGTTCCGCGACTCGTTGCCCGAAGCGTGGGTACAGGGTGTGGGCGTTTCGTTCAGCTTCATCACCGGCGACGTGCACCGAGCGCCGGTCTGGATCCAGCGGCTGGGGCTCGAGTGGCTGCATCGAGTCCTGCAGCAACCCGATCTCTCCAAGCGCTACTTCGTGCGTTGCATCCCGGTCGGGGTGCGGCTGGTCCTCGGATCGATCCGGAATCGCTTCCGCCGAAATCTGCCCGCCACATAACTCCTACGGCGATAGGGCAAATACACTGGCGCCCATGGCTGCGCCGCTGTTCGAGATCGAGGACCTACACGCCGGGGTCGGACAAGCCGAGATCCTGCGCGGCATCGATCTGGTCGTGAATCCGGGCGAGGTACACGCCCTCATGGGCCCCAACGGCTGCGGCAAGTCCACCCTCGCCTCCACCCTGCTGGGTAGCCCCGAATACGAGATCGAGCAGGGTGCCATCCGATTCCAGGGTGACGACATCACCGACTGGAGCGCCGATGTCCGGGGCAAGGCCGGCCTCTTCCTGGCCTTCCAGCATCCCCAGGAGATCCCGGGTGTCTCGGTGATCAACTTCTTGCGCCAGGCCCTGTCGGCCCGAAAGGGCATCGACCTGTCGGTGCTCGAGCTGCGGCTCACCATCATGGAGTGGATGGAACGCCTCGAGATCGATCCATCGTTCGCCGACCGCTACCTGAACGAGGGCTTCTCGGGCGGCGAGAAGAAGCGCAACGAGATCCTCCAGATGGCGATCCTCGAACCCGAGCTGGCCGTACTCGACGAAACCGACTCGGGTCTCGACATCGACGCGCTGCGGGTGGTGGCCCGCGGTGTGCAGGAGGTTCGTAAGGACCGCCCCGACATGGGTGTCATCGTCATCACCCACTTCCAACGGCTGCTCGAACATCTGCAACCCGACCACGTGCACATCCTGATCGATGGCCGAATCGTGGCCAGCGGTGGCATGGAGCTGGTGGCCACCCTCGAGAACGAGGGTTACGAGGGTTTTCGATGAGCCTCGACGTGGCCCGCATCCGGGCCGACTTCCCGATCCTCGGGCGCGAGATCAACGACCGCCCCCTGCGCTACCTCGATTCGGCCAACACGTCCCAGAAGCCGCAGTCGGTCATCGACGCCATGGCTCGGTACTACGAACGGCACAACGCCAACGTGCACCGCGGGTCGTACCAACTCGCGGTCGAAGCCACCGACGCCCTCGAAGGGGCGCGGGAACGTGTGGCCCGGTTCATCAACGCTCCCACTCGCCGCGAGGTGGTCTTCACCAAGAACGCCACCGAGGCCATGAACCTGGTGGCCCGCAGTTGGGGAGCCTCCAACCTCCAACCCGGTGATGCGGTGGTCCTGTCCGACATGGAGCATCACGCCAACATCGTGCCGTGGCACATCCTGGCGGCCGAACGAGGCATCGAACTGCGGTGGATCCCGATCGACGAGTCCGGTCAGCTCGACCTCTCCGATCTCGACCGCCTGCTCGATGGCGCCCGCCTGCTGTCGGTCACCGCCATGAGCAACGTGTTGGGCACCATCACCCCGGTCCGGGCCCTGGCCGACGCCGCCCACGCCGCCGGGGCCACCGTGCTCATCGACGCAAGCCAGCTCGTCCCGCACTGCGGGATCGACGTACAAGACATGGGCGCCGACCTGGTTGCCTTCACCGGCCACAAGATGCTGGGCCCCATGGGTGTCGGCGTGTTGTGGGGCCGCACCGAGGTCCTCGACGCCATGCCGCCGTTCCTCGGTGGCGGCGAGATGATCCTCGACGTCACCAAGGAAGGCTTCACCACCAACGAGCTGCCGTGGAAGTTCGAGGCCGGCACCCCCGCGGTGGGAGCGGCCGTCGGCCTGGCTGCGGCCGTCGAGTACCTCGAGTCCGTCGGCATGGACGCCATCAGGGCCCACGAAGTGGAGCTCACCAGCTA
>JBPCTQ010000158.1:0-29529 GCA_051011595.1 Acidimicrobiales bacterium | reverse complement strand
GGGGGGGCTTTGGGAGGGTTTTGGCCGTCGCGCGAGCGGCGCGAACGGTTGTTCGATACCCTCCCGCGTCGCATGGCATGGAACAACCCGCCGGTGCCCTGGCGAGAGATCGAACAGGCCCTCTCCGACCGGCGGCCCGCGTACACATTGGCCGCGGCGTGGGGCGACGGTGGTGACAGCCCGGCGTGGTCACGCAAACGACCCACCTACAACGGCGAGACCATCGAACGACCCCAGGGCGTCACGCCGTACGCCGAACTGCACTGCCACTCCAACTTCAGTTTCCTCGACGGTGCCTCCCACGCCGAAGAACTGGTGGAAGAGGCCGTCCGGCTGGGCCTCAGTGCTCTGGCTCTCACCGATCACAACGGCTTCTACGGCGTGGTGCGGTTTGCCGAGGCCGCCCGGGCCTACGGTCTTCCCACCATCTTCGGGGCCGAGCTCACGTTGGGAGTCGATCACTACGAACCGGGGCAGGCCGATCCCCAAGGCGAACACCTGGTGGTACTGGCCCGCAATCCAGCCGGGTACGCGTCGTTGGCCCGATTGCTCTCCGAGGCACAGATGGCCGGAGAGAAGGGGGCTCCCCGTTCGTCGTTCGCCCGGCTGGTCGAACTGGGAGGTCGACACGATGGCCGGTGCGACTGGGTGGTGCTCACCGGCTGTCGGAAGGGCACGGTTCCCGGCACCCTCGAACGTGAAGGCCCGGCGGCGGCCCGGCGGCGGTTGGCCGAGCTCACCGATGCTTTCGGAGTCGACAACGTTCGAGTCGAGCTGTGGGACCACGGTCATCCCCTCGATTCGGCTCGCAACGATGCCATGGCCGAACTGGCGGTGGCGGCCGGAGTCGACGTGATCGCCACCGGCAACGTCCACTACCACGCACCGGCTCGACGGCGCTTGGCCACGGCTGTGGCCGCCGTGCGGGCCCGCCGGTCCCTCGACGAGCTCGACGGGTGGCTACCGGCGGCGGCCGGCTCGCACCTGCGGTCGGGCGACGAACAACAACGTCGCTTCCGGCGCTACCCCGGTGTGGTCGAGCGGGCCGCCGAACTGGGACTGGAGTGTGCGTTCGATCTCCGACTGGTGGCTCCCGACCTCCCGCCGTACCCCTGCCCGGCGGGCCACGACGAGATGTCGTGGCTGCGTGAGCTGGTCGAGAACGGCGCCACCGAGCGGTATGGACCTCGCCGGTCCGAGCGGGTTCCGGGGGCCTATCAACAGCTCGACCGCGAGCTCGACCTGGTCGCCGAGCTGGGATTTCCCGGGTACTTCCTCATCGTGTGGGACATCGTCGATTTCTGCCGACGGGCCGACATCTTCTGCCAAGGACGAGGATCCGCGGCCAACTCCGCGGTCTGTTACGCCCTCGGCATCACCAATGCCGACGCAGTGTCGTTGGGGTTGTTGTTCGAGCGGTTCCTGTCACCCGAACGCGACGGCCCACCCGACATCGACATCGACATCGAGAGTGACCGGCGCGAAGAGGTCATCCAGTACGTCTACGAGCGGTATGGCCGCCAGCATGCCGCCCAGGTGGCCAACGTGGTCACCTATCGCTCGAAGTCATCGGTGCGCGACATGGCCAAAGCCCTCGGGTACACGGTCGGCCAACAAGATGCCTTCTCCAAGTCGATCGACCGGTGGGTCGGCCTGTCCGAGTCCGATGGGGCATCGGGAGGTGACACACCGGTTCCCGACCCCATTCCCGACGATGTGATCGAGTTGGCTCGCGAGATCGAACACTTCCCCCGGCATCTCGGTATCCACTCGGGTGGCATGGTCATCTGTGATCGTCCGGTCCTCGAGGTCTGCCCCACCGAATGGGCCCGTATGGAGAACCGCAGTGTCCTCCAGTGGGACAAGGACGACTGTGCCGCAGTGGGGCTGGTGAAGTTCGATCTGTTGGGCCTGGGGATGTTGAGTGTTCTCCACTACACGGTCGACCTGGTGGCCGAACACCATGGGGTCGAGCTCGACATGGCCTTGCTTCCCCAACAAGACGAGGTCTACGACATGGTCTGCGCGGCCGACACCATCGGTGTCTTCCAGATCGAGAGTCGGGCCCAGATGGCCACCTTGCCCCGGTTGCGTCCACGGTGTTTCTACGACCTGGTGGTCGAGGTCGCGCTCATCCGTCCCGGTCCCATCCAGGGTGGGTCGGTCCATCCCTTCATTCGCCGGCGCAACGGCCTCGAACCGGTGACCTATCTGCATCCACTGCTCGAGAACGCTCTGGCCAAGACGCTGGGTGTGCCGCTGTTTCAGGAGCAGCTCATGCAGATCGCCATCGATGTGGCCGGTTTCAGTCCGGCCGAAGCCGATCAGCTCCGTCAGGCCATGGGCTCCAAACGCAGCGTCGAACGTATGACCCAGCTCCAGGAACGTCTCTATCGGGGTATGGCCGAGCGGGGCATCACCGGTGAGGTGGCCGACCAGATCTGGCACAAGCTGGTGGCCTTCGCCAACTACGGCTTCCCCGAGAGTCATTCGGTCAGCTTCGCCTACCTGGTCTATGCCAGTGCCTGGTTCAAGTACCACTACCCGGCGGCCTTCTGTGCGGCGCTGCTCAATGCCCAACCGATGGGGTTCTACTCCCCGCATTCGTTGGTGCAAGATGCCCGGCGCCACGGGGTCGAGGTCCTCACCCCCGACCTCACTGCGTCGGCGGCCGACGCCGTGTTGGTGTCGACGCCGACACCGGCTGACCGTGACCACGACCGGCCCGAGACCTGGGGGCGTGGTGGTCCGGCTGTTCGCCTCGGGTTGTCGTACGTGCGCCATGTCGGTGACGAGTTGGCCGATGCCATCGCCGATGGTCGGCCCTATCGGTCGATGGAAGACCTGCAACGACGCCATGATCTGACCTTGCCGGTCCTGGAGTCGATGGCCACGGCTGGGGTGTTCGAGGAGTGCTTCGGGCTCAGCCGGCGCGAGGCGCTGTGGGCAGCCGGCGCCGTGGTGCAGTCCCGACCCGACCGGCTGGCCGGTGTGGTCACGGGTGACCATGCCCCGACTCTTCCCGGCATGTCCGACCAGGAGACCGCCTTGGCCGACCTGTGGGCCACCGGGGTGGCTCCCAATGGTCATCCCACCCGATTTCTCCGGCCTGCCCTCGATGCCCGGGGGGTGGTCACCGGTGCCGGGCTGGGTTCGGTGCCCAGCGGCGACCGGGTGGAGGTGGCTGGTGTGGTCACCCATCGGCAACGGCCGGCCACCGCCGGGGGCACCACCTTCATCAATCTCGAAGACGAAACCGGCCTCATCAACATCGTGTGTTCGATGGGTTGTTGGCTCCACCACCGCCAGGTGGCGGGGACGGCCACTGCGTTGGTGGTGAGGGGGCGGGTCGAGAACGTGGAGGGGGTGATCAACGTGGTAGCCGACCGCCTGGAGCCACTGCACCTGGCCGTCCCCCTGGCCAGCCGCGACTTCCGCTGAGCTCCCCATTGCGAAATTGCTGTCCTGACGCGCGCTCAGCGCGCGCAATCGCAGCAATTTCGCTGTGCCGGGCTCAGACGGCGATTTCTGGTGCCGATCGGGAGATGGCTTCGTCGAGCTCGAAGTACCGCTGGCGCCGATAGCCGGCCAGTCGGGCAATCAGCGAGCTGGGAACCGACTCGACCCGCTGGTTGTAGTCCCGCACGTTGCCGTTGTAGAGCCGCCGAGAGGCCTGAATACGGTCTTCGGTGACCACCAGCTGGCGTTGAAGATCGAGGAAGCGACGATCAGCCATGAGCTCGGGGTAGCGCTCGCTCACGGCCATGAGCTGACGAACCCCACGAGCCAGCTGCTGTTCGACCGGTTCCTGGGCCTCGGGGTCGTGAGCCACCGCCGCGGCGTCGGCCCTCGCTGCGATCACGTTGGTGAGGGTCTCCTGTTCGTGTTCGGCATAGGCCCGAACGGTGGAGACCAGGTTCGGGATCAGCTCGTGACGTCGCTGCAGCTCGGTCTCGACGTTCGACCACGAGTTGTCGATGAAATGGTCCTGGCGCACGAAGCGGTTGTACGACGCCACCATCCACACGGCCACCAAGACGATTGCGGCTCCGATGGCCGCGTAGATCAACATGGTCGTCCTGTCGGCCGAACAGGCCCCGTGTTGACCGCGCTCAGGGATCGGCGACCACGTGGACCAGCACCGATGCCTGGTCGATGGCCACTGCTTCGAAGGCGGTGATGGCAATGGCCGCATTCTCGGGAGTTGCCGGGATGGTGGCGTCGAGGGCCAACACGGCGATGCGAATCGACGTGGGCTGCTCGCTCACCGGCAACCAGCCGTACTCGCCCGATTCGTTCTGATACTCGACGGCGCCGACCGGTAGTGCGGTTGCGTCGATCTCGGTGGCCTCGGAATCGAGCCCGCTCACCACCCAGTGCACCCGTTCGGTGGCCGCGTCGGCGGCAACCAGCGCCAGGGCCACGGTGCCGTCCGGGACGCCGCTGACGGTCACCGTCGGGGCTACCACCGCTGCTTCGAGTGAGATCGAACCGTCGGCGCTCGCTGATGAGGCGGCCACCGTCAGGCCCAGCCGACCGACCTCGGACGGTGGGCCGAGGGCGACCGAGGTGGAGGTTGCCACCGGCACCAGGTTGGGCGGTTTGGCCGCCGGCTCGGGGTCGGAGGAACAGCCGGCGGCCATCCACACCAAGACGACCGCGGCAGCCGGCCCCACCCTCTCGTACACGCCGGTGACGCTATCGGCTGCAGCAACCGAGGCAGGATCGCCGGCGAAGACGCACCGGTCGGTCGTCTGGTTCAACCAGACTGGGCGAGTGAGTCGGCTGCGAGAGCTCCTGCGACGGTTGCGCGCCCTGTTGGGCGACGACGCCGTCGGGGCGGCCCAGAGCCTGTCGGCCCTGCTGGTCTCGTCGCTGTTCGCGGTGGTCGCCGGTGTGATGCTGGCCGGCATCGGTGGGCGTCTCGAGGAGCTTCCGGGCCTGTTGTTGTTGGTACCGGCCGCCATCGCCCTTCGGGGAAACGTCTTCGGCGCGCTCGGTAGCCGGCTGGGCACGGCTTTTCACACCGGCACGTTCCAGCTTCGGCTGCGGCGCGACACCTTGGTGGGCCAGAACGTCGTGGCCGCGGCGTTGTTGAGCTTGGTGATGTCGGTGGTGGTGGCGGTACTGGCCAAGGCGGTGGCGGTGGTGTTCGATCTGTCACCCACCCTCACCCTGCTCGAGTTCGTGGTGGTCTCCACGGTGGGTGGCCTGCTGGCGTCCGCCGTGGTGCTGGCCATCACCTTGCTGCTGGCCGCGGGGTCGGTTCGCTACGACTGGGACCTCGACAACGTGACCGCACCGCTGGTGACTGCGGCCGGCGACGTGGTCACCGTGCCGGCGCTGCTCGTGGGCACCTTGTTGATCAACCGTGGTCAATGGACCAGCGGGCTGGCGGTGGCGTTGTTGGTGGCAGCTTTCCTGGCCCTGGTGGTGGGCCTCCGCAGCGACCTCGACCGGGTGCGCGAGATCACCCGCGAGTCGATCCCGGTGTTGGCTCTGGCCGGCCTGTTCGATCTCGTCGCCGGGGTCAGCATCGAGAAGCGGGCCGACGATTTCTTGACCTTCGAGTCGCTGCTCGTGTTGCTGCCGGCCTACCTCGGACTGGCGGGTGCTCTCGGCGGCATCTTGTCGAGCCGACTCTCCACTGGGTTGCATCTCGGTTTCGTGGCCCCCACCGGTATCCCCGGTCGACCCGCTCGCCGCTCCATCCTCACCGTGTTCGTGTTGGCCTTGCCGGTGTTCGCCTTGGTGGGGACCATGGCTCACCTGGCCGCTGAGATCGCCGGATTCAGCGGGCCCGGCTGGTGGCGCATGGTGTTGGTCGCGCTCGCCGGCGGATTGCTGGCCGTGGTGATGGTGGTGGTCGTGGCGTACTACGGCACGTTGGCGGCGGTCCGGTTGGGACTGGACCCCGACACCTACGGCATCCCGTTGGTCACGTCGTCGCTCGACCTGGTCGGTGCATTCACACTGATCCTGGCCATGGTGGCGGTTGGCCTCACATGACGTCGGCTCTCGAAATGACCGGCCCGTTCGTTCTACCCTCAGGAGCGAGTTCATGAACGACAGACCCCGCAATCTCCGTGTCATGTTGGCCGAGGCCAAGGACACGTCCGAGCTCATGGTCGACCTGGCGTATGCCGCGGTCTACTTCGGCGATCCGGAGATGGCCGAAGAGGTCGACGACCTCGAGGAGGAGATGACGCGGCTGGTCAAGGACATGCGCAGTGTCTGCGTGCTGGCCGCCCGTAGCCCGAAGGAGGCCGATTCCATGAGTTCGGTGCTCCAGGTGGTCAGCGCCATCGAACGCATCGCCAATGCCGCCGTCGACGTGGCGCGGGTGGTCACCCGCAAGTTGGGGATCCCCACCCAGCTCCTGGTCGACCTGGCCATGGCCAAAGAGGTCTCCCATCGGGTGCTCGTCAACGAGGGTTCCCACATGGCCAACCGGCCGGTGGCGGCGCTGGAGCTACCGGTGGCCACCGGGATGCGCATCATGGCTATCCGTCGCCATCGTGACTGGATCACCGATGTCGACGGTGGTGTGGTCATCACCCCCGGAGATGCACTGTTCCTGCGCGGATCGCCGGAAGGAATCGTGCGCCTCCGCCAGCTGGCCGCGGCCCCGTCGTGGGAGCCGCCCCAACCGGCCGAGGAGACCGTGGTCACCGACCTCGACCGGGCGGTCGACGTGTTGGTCGAGATGAAGAACTTGTCCGAGGCCGCCGTGGGTCTGGCCTATTCGGCGTTGGTGTTGGGCGACAGCACGCTGGCCGCCCAGGTCGATCACCTCGAGGATCGGCTCGACGAGATGAAGGACCGTCTCGAGCTGTGGGTGCTGCGGGCGGCCGCCGACAATCTCGATCCCTCCCCGTTGCGGGGCCTGCTCCATCTGGCCGAGGCGGCAGAGGACATCGGCGATCAGGCCCACCAGATGGTGCAGTTGCTCGACAATCGTGAAGACATCCACCCCGTGCTGGGCCTGGCACTCGGCGAGTCCGACGATGTGGTGATGCTGGTGCCGGTGGCCAAGGGGAGTGCCTGTGATGGCGAGGCGTTGGCCACCCTCCAGTTGGGTATCGAACCAGGATTCGTGGTGCTCGCCATCCGTCGCGGAGGTGCCTACCTGTATCGTCCACGGGGTCACGTGCGCTTGCACGCCGGCGACGAGCTGGTGGCCAGTGGTCCCGATGAAGGTCGGACGCTGCTGGCCGAGCTCTGTGGCTGGCGGTTTGTCGAGGACGAGGACACCGGAGAGTACGAGCTACTCGCTGTCTAACCCTGGATCGAAGATGTCACCTCGCTGTGTTCTGACTGTTCATGCCCACCCTGACGACGAAGCCTCCAAGGGTGCGGGCACCATCGCCCGTTACCACGCCGAGGGAGTCCGCACGGTGCTGGTGTGTTGTACCGGCGGTGAAGAGGGCGACATCCTCAACAAGGCCATGGACACCCCCGAGGTGCGAGCCGACCTGCCGGCGGTGCGCCGAGCGGAACTGGCATCCGCCGCCGATGCCATCGGCTACGACGAGGTGGTCATGTTGGGGTACCGCGACTCGGGGATGCCCGACTCCGACGCCAATGCTCACCCCGATTGTTTCGCGGCCGCCGATCTCGATGAAGCGGTCGACCGCCTGGTGGCCATCATTCGTCGTGAGCGACCCCAGATCATCGTCACCTACAGCGACGATCAACGTGGCTACCAACACCCCGATCACCTACGGGTCCACGACATCAGCGTGCCGGCCTTCGATCGGGCCGGCGACCCCGACCACCGACCGGATCTGGGTCCCCCCTGGGAACCGGTGAAGCTGTACTACACCCAGTGGTCGCGGGCCCGAATCGAGGCTCGCCACCAGGCGTTCCTCGATCTCGACCTCGAGTCGCCCTACGACACCTTCTGGTTCGACCGGCCCAGCCAGGACGATCGCATCACGACGCGCGTCGATGTGGCCGACTATTACGAAGCCCGCAGCGGCGGCTTGCGGGCCCACGCCACCCAGGTCGATCCCGATTCGGCGTTCTGGTTCGGGCTGCCACCCGACGTCGATCGGGATGCCTATCCCTACGACGACTACGTGTTGGCCCGGTCTCGAGTCGAGTCGGCCATTCCCGAGGACGACTTGTTCGCCGGCATTCCCGAGCCTGCTGCGACCCGTCGGTAGGGTGCGACGGTGAGCACCTACCTGTCCGAGGAGTGGTTCGACCAGTACGCCGCGGCCGGTGCGGCCCTGCCCGAGGTCGAGGGGGCTGATGCCGTCATCACATACGAGGTGGGCGGCGGCCCCGACGGCAAGGTGCGGTGGCACGAAACCATCGAATCGGGCCGGATCACCGCCGTCGAGTCGGGCAAACGAGCCGACGCCGACATCGCGATCACGTGGAAGTACGAAGAAGCCACCCGGCTCTGGCAGGGCGACACCACCTTCGATGCATCGTTCATGCAAGGTCGGACGAAAGTCGAGGGCGACTACGTGCGCTGGATCCTCGATTTGCGGACCATGCGGGAGACCCCCGAATGGGCGCAGTTCCTGGCCTCAGTGGCGGTGTAGTCCGGGGTCAGATCAGCTGTCGGCGCCGGTTCGGTCGGCTTGGGCTGCGGCGATGGCGGCATAGCCGATCACCTCGATGTCGGCCCGCTGCAATGCTTGGGCCACCGCGGGGTCGGTGAGCTGACCATGGGCCCGCACTCGACTGGGCCAGTCGGGATCGGCGGCTCTGAGCTCGGGGGTGTCGACCGCGGGGGCCAGGTTCACCTCGGTGACGCCCGGCTCGAGGGTGTCGATCATCTCGACGATGTCGATGGGATCGTCCGGGTGTCGGTGGCGGAAGTGGTCGGGTCCGAGAATGCCCTCCTGATCAGCCAGGTCCCGGAACGGGAAGCCGGCTCGTTCGGCGGCGTCGTGGCCCTCCAGCCGCAGGGGCAGGCCGAACTCGTAACCCAGGTCGAGGTAGACATCGAAGAACTCGGGGCGCTGTTGGAGGGTGTTGAGGTGGGTGGTGAGGTGGGTCACTCCCAGCCCCCACAGCACGGCACGCTCGACCTGGGCCCGGCACTCCCGCCGTACTTCTTCGAGGTCCGCGTGATCCCACAGGTCGGCAGCGGTGCGGGGAAAGCCGCCGTCACCATCGAGTAATGACGGGGCTTGGGTGATGGGTCCCCATCGCAGGGTGTCGAGCTGGGCGTTCAGGGTGAGGTGCACCCCGATGTCCTCGCCGCGGAACTCGCGGGCGGCGGCCCGGGCCCACGGGCACGGCACGGCCAGCGACGCGGTGGTGGCCACCCCCTGGCGCAGGCTCTCGTAGGCCCCCACATTGGCGGCGTGCAACGTCCCCAGCAGATCGGCGGAGATCACGAGCATGCGGGTGTCGGACGGGCGGCCGAGCCGCTCGGTGAGCAGGGTCACCTTGGTGACGCTACCGCCTGTGGTGGCCCTCCCGTTCCCCCGCTCACTCCGGTGCGTCGACGGGTACGTCGGGGCCGCCGCACGCTCCCCACAGGCCCCGGTCGCCGTCGCGGGCCGCGGCTCGGGCCTGGCGAAGGTCGGCGGCGTAGGCATCGTTGGGGTCGATCACCAGCACGTCGGCGAAACCTTCGGCCACCATGACCTCGTTCACGAACAGGCCGTCGTCACCTCGGAAGACATAGGCCAGCAGCCGATCGAAACGGTCACGCGGCTCGATGTCGCGAACCAACAGGACCGAGGTGCCCACCGGCACCAGCTCACCCAGCCGGACCGTTGCTTCGGTGCCGTAGCACTGGACGGGCCGATCACGGTCGACCGACTCGGGTGTGTCGATGCCCAGCAGGCGGACTCGCTCGCTGCGGCCGGCAATGGTGACATCGATGGTGTCGCCATCGACGATGGTGGCCACCACGGCGTTGGCCCCCTCGGTGGGGCGGGCGGTGGGGTCGGCGCACGCACCGATACCCAAACCGCAGACGACAACAAAGGTGAGAACCCGGAAGATCACGACCACAGGCTGGCTCAGGCCGCCAGCGAGTGCTCTTCGGCCGGTTGCTGGTGGTGGCGGTGGGCGGCTTCGGCCAGGGCGGCCCGGGCCTCGGCCACACCTCGGCGGCCGATCTCACGGGTGTCGTCGTCGAGGTGCCACGGGGTGGTGTCGTCGTCGAGGAGGAGGATCTGCTGACTCATGTGACGAGTATGCAGAAGCGGTCGGACACTCTTGCCGGGCGCCTACCCACCCCGACATGACGTATACGTCGGTTTCGGGTCGTGGGCTGCTCTGGTGGCGGCTGGGCTCAGCCGGGGCAGGACTCGAGGGCATCGACCAGGAAGTCGGCGTAGGCCACCCTGCCTTCGTAGGTCTGATGCCCGACGCTGTCGGTGAACCACTCCGGGTGGTCGGCCGAGTGGGCCTTCCAATCGGCCAGGTGGTTGATGGTCCCTTCATCGGCCAGGTCGGACAGGCGGTCGTTGATCACGGTGATGCCCGGTTCGAAGACCGTGGTCACGCCGATACGGCATGGCACCGACGAATAGTCGCTCCAGAGCCCACTCAGGGCCAAGGCCGTCCAGCTCTGGGCCGAGCAGCCCTCGTCGTTGTAGCACTGGCCGGTGTCGTTGGTGCCGATGTTGATGATCACCGCGTCGGGGGCCATCGCGGGCTGGGCCATCACGTCGTCGTCGCCGGCGATCAGCCCGGCGATGTCCCATCCCGGTTCCGCCATGACATGGGTCCACCAGTCGGTTTGGGCCGAGTTGGCGGCGAGAATGTTGGCGCCGGCCGACGTGGTGATGGAGTCGCCCAGCACGGCAACCCGAGGCACGTCCGGCCGGTAGGTGTCGGGTTGATCGATGCGGGAGAAGGGCACGCAGCCCACGGCCACCACCAACGCCATGGCCAGCAACGACATGAGTCGAGGACCGATGGTGCCCGCCCGCTGCCGATCCCGCTTCATCAGGGTTCTCCGTCCTCTGCCCAGGTGTCCGGTGCCAAACGCCGGCCGCCGTGCCGCACGCCACTGGAGAACCTAGCCAAACCACGGACCTGATTCGACTCCGAGTTGGTGGTGTGGTGAAGCGGCGTGGACCGTGACACGCTCTGGCCACTCGAGCAACAGGAGCGTGCGGTGCCATACGGAATGACGGTTCCTTTTCCGGGACCCTTGCAGGCCCAACGAGACATCTATCAGCGCCTCGAAACGTTGGGGTACACCGACCTGTGGTCGGCCGAAGCCACCGGCGTCGATGGTCTGACCCCGTTGGCCCTGGCTTCGGTGTGGACCGAGCTGCGTCTGGGTACGGCCATCCTGCCGGCCTACACGCGTGGCCCGGCCTTGATGGCCCAGAGCATCGCCGGACTGGCATCGGCGGCCCCCGGTCGGTTCGTGGCCGGCATCGGCTCGTCGTCGAACATCATCGTCGAGAACTGGAACTCCATTCCCTTCGTCGAGCCGTACCAGCGCACCCGGGATCTGGTGCGGTTCCTGCGGGTTGCGCTCACCGGCGAGAAGGTGGTGGAGGCCTACGACAGCTTCGAGGTCAAGGGGTTCCGCCTCACCGACGTACCCGAACAACCGGTGCCCATCCTGGTTGCGGCCCTGCGTGAGGGGATGCTGCGCTTGGCCGGACGAGAGGGCGACGGGGCCATCGTCAACTGGTTGTCGGCCGACGATGTGACCACCGTGGCCGGCATCGTCAACGACCAGGGCCCCGACAAGGAGATCGTGGCCCGGCTGTTCGTGTGCCCCAGTCCCGATCGTGATGCGGTGCTACCGACGGCCAAGTACGCCATGGCTGCCTACCTCAACGTGCCCGTCTACCGCGCCTTCCACGAGTGGATGGGTCGAGGTGACGCGTTGGCCGAACACTGGGAGCAGTGGGCGGCGGGAGACCGCAAGGGGGCGTTGGAGAAGATCCCCGACGAGGTGGTCGACGATCTGGTGATCAACGGATCCATCGACGAGTGCTACGACCATGTCCAGCGCTACATGGCCAACGGCATCACCTGTCCGGCCCTGATGCTCATGCCGCTGGCCCCGTTCGACATGGATGATGCCATCGCCGGTCTGGCCCCTCGCTGATCGCCACACCCTGCCGCCGGCGGCAGGCCACTAGTGGTCGGGGGGTGGTTCCCGGACCGCTCGTAGGTGCTCGACGAAGTCGGGCAGCTGGCTCGAGGCGTTGAGCCCGCTGGTGGAGGGCATCAGGTACACGGGAACCCCGGCGAGGCGTTGCGTCTGCCATCCGGCGGTGGCCTTGGGATCGACGGCGGCGCGCCACCCGGCGAGGCCCACGAAACAGACGGCGGCCGGTTGCAGCCACGCCAACTGGCGCTCCAGGCGGGCCAAGCCGGCGCGGTATTCGTCGGCGTCGACCTCGCTGGCCTTCGTGGTGGCTCGTTTGACCAGATCGGTCATACCCACCCGGTGGCGCCGAAATGCATGCCACGGGTCGCGATCGACCGTCACCAGTTCAGCGGCCAGGGCCGCGGGCCAGAAACGATTGCTGGGAGAGACGAAGCCGACCCCGGCGTCGGCTGCATGCAAAGAGGGGTTGAGGCCACAGATGACCAGCTCGAGTCCGGATCCGAGCGTGTCGGCCAATGATCGCCGACGGCGCAGGCGCACGGTGAGTGACGTGAACGTGCTCCCGTCGGGTCGGTGCTGGCTCCAATCGTCGATGGCGAAGCCGGCACCGATGAGGGTGTCGGTCAACGACTCGTGGTCCCAGACGGAAAACTGACGCCCGTCGAGCAGATCGTTCTCGATGGTGCGCAGTTCGGCGGGCTCATCGCCGAACACGACCAGCTCGACCGGAGCGTGGACCCGCAGCGCGCGGTGCAGGTCGCCGAGTGCAGCCGGTACCTCACTGCGCGGGAGATGAACGTAGACCCGGGCGGCGAGCGCCCCGGCGAGCGCACCATCGCGCACGGGGAGGTCAGCCACATCGCCCTGCACTCGTGGCGCCGCCGGGGCGAACTCGGGCACCAGGTCGAGCATGGCCCGAGCCCCGTCGAGGGCCACGGCGTCGGGTCCGAGGTACTGTGTGAGCCAGCCCGGACCACATCCGAGGTCGATGATCGGGCCGCTCAGCCCCTGCGCACCGAGTGTGTCGCCGAACGCCCGAGCTGCTTGGTGATCGGGGGTCCGTCGGCTGCGCCAGACCTCCGCGCCCTGCTCGTACAGCTCGATCGTGCGCCGATCGGAGGGGCTGCTCGGGACGGTCACCCGCCGAAGAAGGCCTGCTGCAACCGCCGCATACCCCGGATCCAGCGGCCGTGATCATCGGCCCGGCGCACGGCGTAGTCGTGCACCTCGGGGTGGGGGAGGATCAAGAAGTGGTCGCCCGCCAGGCCCTGGACCACGGCCTCGGCCACCTCCTCGGGTTCGATCGCACCCTGGGCGAGGGTGGCCTGCACCCCGGCGTCGTCGGACTCGGTCATCGGCGTGCGTACTCCCTGCGGACACAAGCAGCTCACCCCGATGCCCCGATCGCCGTAGGTGATCGACAACCACTCGGCCAACGCGACGGCCCCGTGTTTGGTGACCGAGTAGGGCGCATCACCGAGCTGGGTCAACAGGCCCGCTGCCGACGCGGTGTTGAGTAGATGGCCGCCGCCGCGATCGATCATTCGAGGTACCAGGCAACGGGCGGCGTACACATGCGCCATCAGGTTGATGTCGATGGTGCGGCGCCAGTCGTCGTTGCTGGCATCGAGACCCATGGCCGTGCCGATGCCGGCGTTGGAGCAGAACAGGTCGATGGGTCCGATGTCGGCCTCGACCTCCTCGATCAAGGCAACAACTGACGCCTCGTCAGCCACATCGCACTCGATACCCCGGATTCCCAGTTCGGCGGCAACGTCGGCGAGGGCTGGCTGTTGGATGTCGGCGATGGTCACGGTGGCGCCTTCGGCCAGGAATCGGACGGCCAGGGCTCGCCCGATTCCGGACGCGCCGCCGGTCACCACCACGGTCTTGTCGGTCAGTTCCATGGGGCGATCGTAGAGCGAGTGGCCCACGTGGTGGCCCGAAGGGTGGTCCCGATGGATCAAATGTCGACAATGAATCTGTTTGGCGGCGGTGGTACCCCCGTCCAATGGCGTATGGTGTCGGAACGACCAATCGGTCGGTTCCGAGATCACGAGGGGTGACCTGCATGACCGAGACACTCGACCGCCAGCAACTGGCTCAGGCTCTCGAGTTGATCGATCGCGGACTGGGCGACCTCCAGCACCGCCGTCTGGTGAGCACCGACGAGATGGCCGACCTCTTGTTGGACGTCCGTTCCCTGCTCGCCGCTCCCAGCGTGGAGATCGGCGAAGCCCCCATCGCCGTCACCAACTGAGGCGGGCGGCCTCGCCTCAGGCGAAGGCCAACAGCTCGTCGAAGGCGTGGGCGATTGCTCGCATGAGCGCGCGCGAGTCGTGCACCGCGCCCCGGTCCACATGCAGACCCATGTCGAGCGAATCGCAGTAGCTCATCAGAGTCAGGTTCCACGATGCGCCCATCAAGGGCCCGATCGGGTAGTTGGCTTCGACGCGGGCACCGGCCACGTAGAGGTCGAAGGGAGCCGCCCGCACGTTGGAGGTGGCGAAGTCGAGAGTGGAGACCTGACGGCCCAGCACCTCACCCACCGCCACCTTGGGCAATCGATTGGCCAGGCCGGCCATCTGATCGAGCAGCCCCAGTGCCGGCGACGACTTCACCACCTGGAGAGCCTTGCTGATCTCCACCACGTGGAAGTCGGCGGGGTGGTCGACACCGGCGGGCAGCTCCACCACGGTGGGGCTGAACGAGTTGCCCCCCGCCGAACCGTCGGTACGAGTGCTCACCGGCATGGCCATTCGGTAGCGGGTCGGCTTCACCCCGGCGTCGATGTGCACGGCGGTGGCCCCTCGAGTGGCGGCGGTGACCAGCACGTCGTTGAGCGACACGCCCAGGTTGCCGGCCGCCTGTTTGGTGCGACTCAGCGGGCGGCGCAACGTCTCGAATGCCCGATCGAGCGACCGCTCGCTCCACAGCGGCGCCCGCCCCCGCGCCAACACGGCTTGGCTGGCCATCCAGCGAGCCGCACCGGCGGTGTCGCGGGCGGTGCCCACGACCCGCCCGGCCAGTCGGAACGGGTTCAATGACGAGTCCGACGATTCGTCGGATCCGTCCTCGCGGTCGTGGTCGTAGCGCAGTTGGTCGACCGAGATGAGTGGTGTCGTGGCATCGGGGCTGGCATCGAGGAGTGAGGCTGACATCTTGATGCCGCCCTCGCCGTCGGTGATGGCGTGATGCAGTTTCCACACCATGGCGGCCTGGTCGGTGTCGTCGCCGATGAAGATCACGAACGCCCAGGGGGGCCGGCCCTCAGGGAAGGGCTCGTGCAGGAATTGCAGCGCCTTGCGGCGGACGGCGGCCGGAGTCCACTTGCGGCCGAGGGGCCGCACGAACACATGGTCGTCGACGTCGAAGTCGGCGTTCTCGACCCAGTGATCGTCTTCGATGCGTTGTCGCAGCCGGACGAAACCGTCGGCCGTTTCGGCCATCCGCATTCGGAGGCGATCCAGGTCGGGTCGATCGTCGAGCATCGTGAGGTTGGCGAACGTGGATCGGAAGCGAGGGTCGCGTTCGATCGACAACATCAACTGCTCGGTGGGCGCCAGGGGGTCTCGGCGCAGGCTGGTGTTCACGGCCACCGCCCCAGAGGCCACACCCGGCGTACACCCTTGGCCAGCACCACACCCAGGGCCGCGCCGGCCACCACGTCGCTGGCGTGGTGGATCGAGACATGGACGCGACTGGCCGCAACCAGCGCAGCCAGGGCGTAGTACGCGGGGGCCAGCGAGCTGTTCTCGCTGAGCAACCCCGCCGCCATGAACGCCGAGCTGGCGTGGCCCGACGGGAAGCTGCTGGTTCGGGGGGCCCGGAGCTTGTGGGGGCGCTCACCGGCAGGAAGGGGTCGGCGCCGGCGGAACAGGGCTTTGACCGGGCCGTTCACGAGGGCTGACTCGGCGCCGAGGGCCAGGCCCTGCCGGGCCGCGCTCTCGAAGCCGGCCGGACCCAGACCGCGAGCGGTGCCGAGTATGTGCCAGATGAGGCTCCAGTCGCCCAGCTCCGATGCCGAATAGAACAGCCGATTGGCGACTGGGTGATCCCGAAGCAGCGCGGAACGCTGGTCGACCCACTCATCGAATTGATCGACGAGCTCGATCACGGGGTGGCGGTCGGTTTCGGGCACGGCGGGCATCATATGGAACGCAGGGGGCTCGATCGCGATCGCGTCGAAGCCCCACCTCGACCCATCGGACGATCGGGACCGGAACCGAGGTTCGGCCGCCCATGTTCTGTCGGCGATGCGGCGGGTCCTACAGTGACTCGATGGCCTCCTCCGACGATGCTCATCTCAAACGTGGCACCAAGGTGTACGCCGCCGAAGACCTGCCCGGGGTTCCAGAGGGAACACCCGGCAAGGTGTTGGTGTCGGTGGGCCTGACCTGGATTCGGTACCGGGTGCGTTTCGCCAATGGGGTCGAACTCGGCACTCTCGACCGGTCGGTGCTGTGGTCCAAACAGGAGTGGGACACCCGCGCTCCGGTGGGCTGAGCCTCACGTCGACCCGTCGGCCCCGTACGCACCCGGGCCGGTGAACAAACCTCGGTGCCAGCGGCGGGGAGTCACGACCGCGGCCCGGGGATAGTCCTCGAACAACCACCTAGCGAAATTGCGGCGGGTCCAGTCACTGGTGCCGGCGATGCGCACGGCGGCCCGAGCGGTGACCGGTCGGCTGAGCAGATGGCCCAGGCCCACGGCCATGTGGTGGTCGGCGAACAGGTGTCGGCGCACGGCTTCGCGATACCGGTCGGTCACCTCGCTGGCGGTGCCCCCATCGCTGATGGCGCGGCCCGCTTCCACTCCGGTGAGCAGGGCCTGCCCAATGCCCTCACCGGTCATGGGGTCGGTGGCGGCGGCAGCATCTCCGACGAACAATGTCGAACCCACCGTCAGGTCGACGTCGGTGACCCGGGCGGGAATGGGCCAGGCCCGGTGTGCACCCTCGGGTGAGGCGGTCGGCCCGAGTGCGGCACGGATGTGTGGTCGCTCGACCAGCCCGTCCCACAGTTCGCGCAGGTCGGTCCCTTTCCGGCTGCCATCGCGCAGGACACCGAACCCGACATTGGCCCGACCGTCACCGACGGGGAACGACCAGGCGTACCCCGGCAGCAGGTCGGCGTCGAACCACACCCACAGCTCCTCGGCAGCCGGTCCACTCACCTGCTCGAAGTACTGCCGAACGGCGTGCCACTCACCGAGATTGCGGTCGGGTTCGCCGCCGAGGAAACGGCGGGTCGGTGACCACATCCCATCGGCCGCGATCAGGTACCGACTGTGGAGGGTGCCGGTCGGGGTGTCGATGGCCATGTGGTCGCGGCCTTCCTCGACCCCGAGGCAGGCGGCATGCTCTCGAACCTCGATTCCCCGGCTCCGGGCCGTGGTGACGAAGGCGGCGTCGAGATCTCGGCGTCGAGCGATGACGGCGTGGTGGCCGACGCCATCGGGAAGCGGGAACGCCACTTCACGACCAGATGGAGACCGTACATGGCAGGTGTCGACCGGCGTCCACGAAGCCACGGTGCCGGGATCGAGATGCAGTTGTTCGTAGTAGCGCAACGCCAGAGCCGTGAGGCCGTCACCGCAGACCTTGTCGCGCGGGAAACCCGCCTTGTCGATGACCACTACCGATCGGTTTGCGTCGGCCAGGGTGATGGCCGCAGCCAGACCAGCCGGGCCGGCCCCCACCACGACGGCATCGATGACGTGCACCACGGGGACCGCCCGACGGGCTCAGACGGCGAGGATCTCGTCGTAGGCGGCCCGGAGACAGTCCATCAACACCTGGTGATCGGGAACGGCGGCCGGGTCGATGTTGATCCCGATGTTCACCGTGTCGACGTAGCTCAAGAGGGTGAAGTTGATTCCCGATCCGCTGAGGGGCCCCAGTGCGTACTGAGCCTGCACCGGCGCTCCTTCTAGGAACAGCGGGACAGGAACCCCGGGAACGTTGCTGGCGTTGAAGTCGACCCCCCGCATCATGGTGTGGAACAGGTTGCTGACCATCGCCGACGGTAACCGGCGCAGAACGCCGGCCATCGGTTCGACCAACGAGTTGGCTGGCTCGTCACGCAGGCTGCGCACCAGCTTGTCGAGGCGGGCCATGTGTTCGCGAGCGTCGGCCACTCGGATCGGCACCTCGCTCCGGGCCGGGGTGAACTGGTTGCCGGCCACCTCAGCGGTGTCGTCGGAGCGGTTGTTGAGCGGGATACCCATGCGCAGGTGGTCGGTGGGTTTGCCGTGGTGATCGTGGTAGGCGCACAGGCCGCGGACGATGCCGCCGAGGAAGGCGGCGTTCATCTTGGCCCCGGCGCCGGCCGCGGCCTTCTTGAGGTCGGCCAACGGGATCGACATCGTCTCGAAGTGCACACTCAGCGAACGATCGTCCATCAGCTCACTCACCGGCCTGACCGCCGGACGCAGGAGCCGGGTGGCCGACGCCGCCGTTTCACCGGCCCGGCGGGCGGCCTCCTGGGGATCGAGCTCGGGGGCCTGGAGGTTCTGAAGCGTGCGCTTGGCGATGCCGAGCCCCCGCCGGGTCTCGTGGGCAATGGCGTCGCGTACCCGTTCGGCCTGATTGAGCACGTACACGTACGGCTCGGGCGGCAGCTCGCCCTGTTCCTCGATGGTGTCGTCGAGTGAGAACGTCTCGAGCATCATCTCGATTCCGCCCACCCCATCGGTGATGGCGTGGTGGATCTTCATGACCATGGCGGCGGCGCCGTCGGCCAGACCGTCGATGAGCGTGAACTCCCACAGCGGACGAGCCCGGTCGAACCCCTGCATGGCGACGGGCTGCGCGAAGTCGAGCACCTCGCGGAGGCCGCCTTCGTTGTTGGCGCTGATGTATCGGAGGTGGTAGCTGAGATTGAAGTTGGGGTCGACCTCCCAACGGGGCGGGGCGATCGACATGGGGTTGGCCACCACCCGCTGGCGAAGGCGGGGGATCCGCCTGGAGGCTCGATCCACCTTCCACTGCAGCTGAGCACGATCGGGTGAGTGCTCGAGCATGGTGACCAGGGTGATGGTGCTGCGCAGCATCGGGTCGCGTTCGATGACCCACATGAGGCTGTCGGCATCGGACATCCGGTTCTCGAATTGAATCTCGCTGGCATCAGCCATGGCGGCGCTCCTTGGTCCGAATCGTCATCATCTCCCGGCCCGGCCATCGGCGTCTATCCGCAGTACCTTCGCCGGCCTGACCGCTGGTGAACCGGCTCCCGTGACCGAGATGGTTGCGCTGCCGGCCCGTCGGCTGTCGACCCGAACGGCGAAGCGACCGCAGACGGTGCCGTGCCTCAACCGCCAGTGGTGGTGGGCGCCGGCGGTTCGGTGGTGGGCGGTGGCGGTTCGGTGGTGGGTGGAGGTGGTTCGGTGGTGGGTGGCGGCGAGTCGGTGGTGGTGGGTGGAGGTGGCGGAGGTGGCGGTGGCTGGGTTGTTGGTGGGGGCGGTGGGGGAGCCGTGGGTGGTGGGGGCGGTGGAGCGGTGGTGGTGGCGAAGTCGGGGTCGGTGGGGTCGTTGTTGCAGTCGTACCCTTCGCGAGGCCGGTACACCGCGAACACGGTGTCGACCTCGTTGCGGCCGTCGTCGACGAACGTGCGAGTACGTTCGGTGGTGACGCGGGTGCAGGCCACCCCCTGAATGCGCTCGGATTGACCGCTCTGTACCCCGGGGGCGAACGGTGTGGACCACAGCTGCACCGTGATGCTGGTATCGGTGGTGGTGGGCCAGAGCAGCACGCCGTAGGGCGTGTTGTTGACGATCTCGAGGTCGGGGTTCGGGAACGACAGGGTGGCTTCGCGGCCGTAGGGGTACCGGCTGATGGGCAAGGAGTGGCTCTGGTATTCCCCGAAGTCGAGACCGGCGAAGAACGCGGCGTTGAACACCGTGGTGGCGTACTGGGAGATCCCGCCGCCGACGTCCTCGTTGTAGATGCCGTTGTAGATCACGCCGGCGGGGACGAACCCCTTCTCGACGGTTCGACGTCCGATGAAATCGTTGACCGAGAACGTGGCCCCCGGTTCGATCACCACACCTTGGGTGAGCTCGGCGATGCGTTTGATGTTGGTGACACGCGACTGACCCGCGGTGTATCGGGTGGTGAACTCGCCCACCACCTCTTCGATGCCCAATGACTCGGCCCACTCGCCATCGCGTTCGGTTGGTTCTTCGACGGGCTCGAGGGTGACGTTGGCCTGGCCCGCCACCAGCGCGGCCAGGAGCTCGGTGGGGGCGGCCTCGTCGCAGCACACCAGCACCGGGTCGGGGTCTTCGATGACCACCTCGCCGAAGACGATGCGGAACACGGCTTGATCGCCGCTGCCCTCGGCCGGGCCCATTGCGAAACGAAGTCCTGCGCCGGCAAGCTCGTCGTCGATGCCCAGGCGGATGTCGGCGTCGGACTCTTCCCCCGACTCGAGCAGCAACCACGGGCGCACGGCCGCTGGTTCGAGTGTTCGTTCGACATCGCCGACCCGCACCACGATGCCGTCGGCGGTGGCGGCGTTGGCCTGGTCGGCCAGGGCCTGGGCCTGGTCGTTGCTGATCGACGGCGATACCACCTGGGATGGAACGACCACCTCGATGGGGTCGTCGCCGGCGGCCTCGCCCAGGGCCGCCACGGTGGTGTCGACGTCGAGCCGCGTACCCGACTGGCCGGCGTTGAGGACGATGAGATCGTTCTCGATCGCGAACTCGGGCTCGATCGGGTCGAGGACCTCGAGATCGAGCTCCTCGACGCCGGCCCGCGCCTTGGACTCGTCGATGGTGAGCACGACCGGCACGGTGGTGTCGGAGAAGAAGGACCCGGCCCAACCCCAGGGGGTGGTGGGCACATCGTGGTCGAGCGTGGCCGTGACGGTGGCCTCGACGTCGAGGCCGATACCCAGAGCGTCGGCATCGGTCTCGACCAGGACGGTCTCGTCGGTACCCAGGAGCCGAACCGTGGTGGATCCGTACTGGGGTGAGGCGTCGGCGAGGGCGGCCCGCAACTCGGCCTCGGTCATGCCCGACACGTCGACGCCGGCGACCTCGACCCCGCGGCCCACATCGGCGTTGGTGCCCAGGGTGTCGACCAACCACCACACCAGGACGACGGCGAGAACGGCCGTGCCGACACCGATGAGGACGAGCGATCGTGAGGGGCGACGCATCAGAACAGCCGCAGCTCGTCGGATTCGATGCCCCGCAGCTCGTTGTAGTCGACGACCACCCAGTCGATGTCGCGGTCAGTGGCCAGCACCTTGGCCTGGGGTTTGATTTCCTGGGCGGCGAACACCCCACGGACGGGGCGGAGGGAGGGGTCGCGGTTCAAGAAGTCGAGGTAACGGGTGAGCTGTTCGACGCCGTCGATCTCGCCCCGCCGTTTGATCTCTACGGCGTAGGCGTTGCCGTCGTCGTCGCGACAGAGCAGATCGACGGGTCCGATGTCGGTGGGGTACTCGCGCCTCACCAGACGGAGGCCGTCGGCGAGGACTGTGGGGTTGGCGGCCAGCAGCTCCTGGAGGTGGGCTTCGACGCCGTCCTTCTGGAGCCCGGGGTCGATCCCCATCTCGTGGTCGGCGTCCGACAACACCTCTTCCATCCGAATGGTCAAGGTTTCGCCCTTGGGGTTGGTGACCGTCCAGTGGTCGTCATGTTCGGTGAGACGATTCGGCGCATTCATCCAGTTCAGTGGTTTGTACGCCCCACCGTCGGCGTGGATCGCCACACAACCGTCGGCTTTGACCATGATGAGGCGCACCGAGGAGGGAAGGTGCGCTGTCAGGCGGCCGTCGTAGTCGACGGTGCAGCGGGCGATGACCAGACGCATGGATCTTCCATGTTAGGAGCGCAGGGCCCAGACCCGATCGCACCCCACCGCCACCGCCACCGCTCCTTCCCCGACCCCCGCCACTCCTTCCTCCACCCCACCCCCACCCCCGGCCCCCCCTCTCCGCTTCTGGTAGTGCAGCAACAGCGTGGGGCTGTCGCTGCACTACCAGAACCGAGAGGAGGGGCCCCCGGGCGAGGGGGGCGGGGACGCCGACTGGGGACATCGTCAGCGGTCGTGCTTCACTCGGTTCGGTGAGCGACGCCGCACCCCCTGCCGATCTGGCCCTCGGTTCGTTCTCCGACGATCCGCCCTGGCAGGTGGCCGACGTCGACGCACTCGTCTGGCGACGACGGGTGCGTCAGGTCCGCGACGTGGTCCGCCGTCAGGTCCCCGAACTCACCACCCCGAGTCGGGTCCCGCCCATCGGCCGGGCGCTGCGGGTGGTCGCCCATCTCGGTGGCGCGGTGTTGTGGTGGCGGTTGCGTGACCACCGCCGAGGCCCTGCGCAGAGCCGGGCCGGCATATCCCGTCGACTTCGTGAGGCGGCCGAGGTCCTGGGGCCCACGTACATCAAGCTGGGCCAGATCATCTCCTCGGGCGAGGGCATCTTCCCGCCTGAGCTGGTGACCGAGTTCCGCAAGTGTCGTGACCAGGTACCACCCGAACCCTTTGCGACCGTTCGCGAGGTGCTCCGGTCAGAACTTCGTGCTCCCATCGACCAGGTCTTCGCCCACATCGATCCGGAGCCACTGGCTGCGGCTTCCATCGCCCAGGTGCACTCCGCAACCCTGGTGGACGGCACGCCGGTCGTGGTGAAGGTACAGCGGCCATCGGTCGCCCACCTGGTCCACGACGACCTCCGGGTGATGGCCTGGCTGGCTCCCTTCCTCATCGGCCGTATCCCCATCACCGCCCTGGCCAATCCGCCCGCGCTGGTCGAGGTCTTCGCCCAGACCATCTCCGAAGAGCTCGACTTCCGCCTCGAAGCCGAGAACATGCTCGACGTGGCCCGGTCCTTCGCCGAGCTCGACCAGAGGGGATACGTGATCCCTCGCCCCCATCCGGAGCTGGTCACCCCACGGGTACTGGTCATGGAACGGCTCAACGGTTTCGCCTTCGACGATGTCGACGCCATCCGGGCCGCCGGCATCGACACCCATGCCATCGTCCGCACGGGCATGGTGGGGTTCATGGAGGGGTGCATGATCAACGGCATCTTCCACGGTGACCTGCACGGCGGGAACCTGTTCGTGATGGACGATGGCCGAACGGCGCTGCTCGACTTCGGCATCACCGGCCGGATGGGTGAGTTCCACCGTCTCGCCTTCCTGCGCCTGATGATGGCCGGCACCACCGGCGACTCCCGCATGCAACTGGGCGCCCTGCGCGACCTCGGCGCCCTGCCGCCCGACACCGACCTCGACGCTGTCATCGCCGACCTGGGCCTCGACGGTCCGGCCGTCGACCCCACATCGATGTCGGCCGACGAGCTGGTGGCCGAGCTCCAGCGAGTGGTGAAGCTGCTGTTGGGGTACGGCGCTCGTATGCCCAAGGAGCTCATGCTGTTCGTGAAGAACCTGATGTTCCTCGACGGGGCCATCGCCACCCTGGCTCCCGACATCGACCTGTTCGAGGAGATCACGCACATCGCCATGCACTTCGCCACCACTCACGGCGAGCGGCTGGCCGCCGAGCTGGGGATGCAGGACCAGGCCTACGAAGTCGACATGGACGGCGTCAAAGACGCCATGGGCATCGATCGTTCGGTGCAGACCTTGACCTACCGCGACATCCAGGAACGCCGCCAGCTCATCCGCAAGCGACTCAAGACCCGCTGAGGTCGCACCCCGCTCGAGCGCCCCATTCCGGCGAATTCCTCGTTCTGGTAGTGCAGCGACGTCGTGGGGCTGTCGCTGCACTACCAGAATCGACGTCGTGGGAGCGGTTGCCAGCCGATAGAACGTCGCCATGGCCATTCGCACGGTCGTCTTCGACCTCGACGGGGTGATCCGGCACTTCGACCCGACCCACCGCCCCGGGGTCGAGCAACGGCACGACCTCGAAGCCGGCTCGCTCGATCGGGCGGCGTGGGACCCTGCCGTGAGTGTTGCGTTGGTCACGGGCCGGCTCACCAGAGCCGAGTGGGTGGCGGGGATCGGCGACGAGGTCGGGTCTCGGGCCGCGGCCGACGAGTGGCTCGCGCACCGTGGGTCCGTCGACTCCGAGATGATGGCCCTGGTCGACGAGCTGCGAGCGGTCGATCTGCCGGTGAGCGTGTTGACCAACGGCACCGACACGGTTCACGACGAACTGGACCACCACGGGATCGCTGATCGATTCGACCGCGTCTTCAACAGCTGGGACCTCGGCATGGCCAAACCCGATCCCGCAGTGTTCGGCCACGTGTGTCGGGAGTTGGCCGTGGAACCGGCGGCGGTGTTCTTCACCGACGACACGGCGGCCAATGTGGCAGGGGCCCTCGATGTGGGACTGCACGCCCGGGTCTTCGTGGATCCACCGACGCTGCGCCGAGATCTGGCCGAGGCCGGACTCGGCGTCGTCGGTTGATCAGAGCCCGATGGGCGGCACCATGGCCTCGATGAGGTGCGGGCCGGCCTCTTGGTGACAGCGGTCGAGGTGTTTGGTGAGGTCGTCGGCTGTGTCCACCCGCACGGCATCCACCCCCATTCCCTCGGCCAGCGCCACGAAGTCGAGGTCGGGGTTGTGGAGGTCGAGCATCGATCGGGCCTGAGGACCGCCGGCCTCGGCGCCCACTCGGCCCAGCTCCATGTTGAGTACCGCGTAGCTGCCGTTGTTGGCGATCACCGTGGTGACATCGAGGTTCTCGCGGGCCATCGACCACAGCGCCTGCATCGTGTACATGGCCGATCCGTCGGCCTCCACGGCCAGCACCCGACGATCGGGACATGCCACCGCGGCTCCCAGGGCGAGCGGGAGGCCGATGCCGATGGCACCACCCGTGAGGCACAACCAGTCGTGTGACGGTCCCGCCGCGGTGGCCCCGGGAATCGACAAACCCGAGGTGTTGGCCTCGTCGACCACCACGGCGTCGTCGGGCAGGGTGGCGCCGATGGCGGCGGCCAACGATTCGGTGTCGAGCGCGCCGGTGGGCCGCTCCGGTCTGTTCGCTGCCGGGGCAGGGGCTGGTTCGGTGGCACCCAGCTCGTCGGCCAGCGCCTCCAGCGTGGCCAGCGGATCATGGCCGCCGCCGGCCAGGGTGATCACCTGGGCCTCCGACGGGGCGAGAACCGACGCTTTGCCCGGGTAGGCGAAGAAGGACACCGGCTCCGTGGTGTCGACCAGGATGAGGCGTTCGGTGCCGTCGAGCTGCATCTCGGCGAACTCGGCCAGGTACGCCAAGCGGGGAATGTCGGGAACACCGCCACCGCGCTCCTGGCGGGCCGGGAAGGTCTCGCTGAGCAGGCGTGCGCCGGTGTGGTGAGCGATCCGGGCGGCGGTTCTGGAGCCGGCGGCCGACATCGATCTTCCCCCCACCAGCAGGGTGCACACCTTGCCCGACCGGAGGGCCTCGGCGGCCTGGGCAACGGCATCCGGATCGGGCGCTGCGGGTGTCGGGACGGGGTTCGGGGGCGCGGCGCCGCCCGCGGCCGGCAACCAGCAGACGTCGGCCGGCAACACCAGTGTCGCCACCTGTCCCGGCGGGGTCATGGCCGCGGTGACGGCGGCAGCTGCGTCGCCGGCCACGGTGTCGGGCGACATCGACCGGTGGAACCAGCCCGACACCGACCCGGCGATGGCATCGATGTCGGATTCGAGGGGTGCGTCGAACTGCTTGTGATAGGTGGCGTGGTCACCGACGATGTTGACCACCGGCGTGTGTCCCCGTCGGGCGTTGTGCAGGTTGGCCAACCCGTTGCCCAGACCGGGCCCGAGATGCAGCAACGTGGCCGCCGGTCGGCCGGCCATACGGGCGTACCCATCGGCTGCCGCCGTGACCACCCCTTCGAAGAGACCGAGGATGCCCCGCATGGCCGGGACGTCGTCGAGCGCGGCCACGAAGTGCATCTCCGACGTGCCGGGGTTGGTGAAGCACACGTCGACCCCGGAGTCGACCAGGGTCTGTACCAGGGCGCGGGCGCCGTTCGGTGTGGTGTCGGTCATGTCAGATCGTTGCTCCGGGGTTGAGGATGCCGTTCGGGTCGAAGGCCGTTTTGATCCGCCGCATGAGAGCGATCTTGGCCGGGTCTTCGAGCTGGAGGTAGTAGTGCCGCTTGGCGGCGCCGATGCCGTGTTCGCCCGAGATCGCGCCACCGAGCTCCTGGGCGACCCGAAACAGCTCGGTCATGACCTGCTCGAGCTTGGCCGGGTCGTCCTGGAAGACACCGAGGTGCACGTTGCCGTCGCCGGCGTGGCCACAGCCGGCGATCCACGAGCTGGTCTCGGCTTGGATGGCTTCGACCCGAGACATGAACGCAGGAATGGCGGCGCGAGGGACCACCACATCGACGATGTCCTGGGCGCCGCTGGCCTTGGCCAGGTAGAACGCCTTCTCCCGGGCGTCGATGATGTTGGTGGCGGCCTGCGGGGGCAGGACGTACACGTCGACCGCACCCAGCTCACTCAGGTGGATACCGAGCGATTCGATGTCGGCGTCGAGGCGGTCGGCGTCGGCGTTCTCGAGGACCACGACGAGATAGGCCAGGGCTGTCTCCCGGATCTCGTCGGGAATGCCGAGGTGCAGGTCGTAGGCGGTGCTCATGGCGCTCATGGTGATGATGTCGATGTACTCGAGGATCATCGGGGCCACGCCCGAATCGAGGATGCGAGGTACGGCCTGGGTGACCTCGTCGAGTGTGCCGAACGGGGCCAGCACCGTGGCGGCGTGGTCGAGGCGAGGGTGCAGTTTGAGGGTTGCCTCGGTGACCAGCGCGAGCGTGCCCTCCGAACCCAGGACGAGCTGGGTGAGGTCGTAACCCGAGGACGACTTGACCATCTTCCCCCCGGTGCGCAGGACCTCACCTGAGGCCAACACCATCTCCAGGCCCAGCACGTTGTGGCGGGTGACGCCGTACTTGACGGCTCGCATGCCCCCGGCATTGGTGTTGACGTTGCCGCCGAGGCTGGCCGAGTACTCACCGGGGAAGACCGGATACACCAGCCCATGGCCCGCCAATTCGGCGTCCAGTTCTTGCAGGGTGACCCCTGGTTGCACGACTGCGGCGTGATTCTCGGTGTCGACCTCGAGGATGGCGTTCATTCGTTCGAAGCTCACCAACACCCCGCCCGATCGAGGGTTGGCCGCGCCCGACAGACCGGTTCCCGACCCTCGGGCGGTGACCGGGATCTGCTCGCCGTCGCAGTAGCGGAGGATGGCAGCCACCTGCTCGGTGTCTGCCGGTCGTACCACGGCGTCGGGAACGGCCCAGTCGGTGGTGAGGCACTCGTCGTGGGTGTAGTCCTCGCTCACCGAGGCACCGGTGAGCACGTGTTCGGCCCCGACGATGCCGGCCATGGCCGCGTCCAGATCAGCCGCTTCCAGTGCAGTGGTCATGGTTCCTCGGTGGGGTCGCCGGCGATGTCGGTCGTTCTACCACCGACCCGGCCGGCCTGCCGCTCCTCGGCGGCGTCGAGGGCTCAGCCGGTGGTCTCCTCGAATCGGGAGAGGACGTCGAGGGCCTGATCGGCCAGCTCGGTGCGACACACGAGCAGGTCGGGAAGGTACGGGTCGGCGTTGTTGTAGACGAGATCGGATCCATCGATACGGCTGGTGTGCAGACCGGCCGACGCGGCGACCGCCGCCGGTGCGCAGTTGTCCCACTCGTACTGTCCGCCGGAGTGCACATAGATGTCGGCCAGGCCCCGGACCACCGCCATGGTCTTGGCGCCGGCCGAGCCCATCTCGACCAGCTCGGCGTTCATGGCGTCGGCCACCAGCGTTGCCGCGGCGGGCGGCCGGGTTCGGCTCACCAGCATCCGTGGTCGGTCAGGGATGGGTCCGAGTGTGGGGGTCGGTTCCGCTGTCGAGAGGGTGAGCCCGGCCGCCGGCAGGGCCACCGCACCGACCACCGGGCGGCCGGCTTCGGCCAACGCCACGTGCACTGCCCAGTCGTCGCGGGGGTGTTCGCTGAACTCGCGGGTGCCGTCGAGAGGGTCGACGATCCAGACTCGCTCGAAGGCGAGCCGTTCGGCGCTGTCTGAACCCTCCTCACTCAAGATGGCATCGTCAGGCCGGCTGGCCCGGAGTTCTTCCATGATCCGCTCGTGGGCCTGCCGGTCACCTTCGGCCTTGAGAACGGCCGGCGGGGTATCGGCCGCCACCAGTCGCTCGCGGAGATCCATGAGCAGGTCGCCGGCGATGTCGGCGACTCGTTTGGCCTCGACGTGGTCCTCGCGGGTGATGGTGGTCACGGCAGCTCCTGGCGCACAGATGGCCGTTCCCCGGCGAGGATCGCCAGGGCCGGCACGAAGGTCGGAGACCGGTCCGGGCCGGTCGAAGGGGTCCCCAGGATGGCATCTGGCGTCGTCGGGGCCCATAGTCGGATCGATGCAGGCCACATGGGCTGGTTGGCCCATGGTGTGTTCTGCCCAGCACTGCCTACGATTGAGCCCGTATGAGTTACGAACTGTCTCACCTCCGTGAGCTCGAAGCGGAGTCGATGTACATCTTCCGCGAGGTCGCCGCCGAGTTCGAACGGCCTTGCCTGCTCTTTTCGGGCGGCAAGGACTCGATCGTCATGCTGCGGTTGGCCGAGAAGGCCTTCCATCCGTGCAAGCTGCCGTTCCCGGTGATGCACGTCGACACCGGGCACAATTTCCCGGAGGTCCTCGAATTCCGCGATCGGCGGCTCGAGGAGCTGGGCGCCCGCCTGGTGGTGGCATCGGTCCAGGACGCCATCGACTCAGGTCGAGTGGTGGAGGAGACCGGGCCCCGAGCCAGCCGGAACCAGCTACAGATCACGCCGCTGCTCGATGCGATCGAGGAGCATCGATTCGATGCGCTGTTCGGTGGAGCCCGGCGCGACGAGGAGAAGGCGCGGGCCAAGGAGCGGGTGTATTCGTTCCGAGACGAATTCGGCCAGTGGGACCCCAAGAACCAACGTCCCGAGTTGTGGAGTCTCTACAACGGCAAGCTTCGTCAGGGTGAGCACATCCGTGTGTTCCCCATCAGCAACTGGACCGAGCTCGACATCTGGCAGTACATCGAGGCCGAGGGCATCGAGATCCCGGACGTGTACTTCGCCCATCAACGTGAGGTGTTCGAACGCGACGACATGCTGTTGGCGGTGAGTGAGTACATCACCCTCATGGACGACGAGAAGGCGTTCACCGAGACGGTTCGGTATCGGACCGTGGGCGACATGAGCTGCACCGGTGCCGTCGAGTCCGATGCCGACACCCTCCAGAAGATCATCGAGGAAGTGAGCGCCACGCGGATCACTGAACGAGGCGCCACCCGCGCCGACGACCGAGTGTCCGAAGCGGCCATGGAGGATCGCAAGAAGGTGGGCTACTTCTAATGCTGACGATCACTGCTTCGCCGCGATCCGACCAACTCTGTCTGCTGGATCGCAAGAAGGTGGGCTACTTCTAATGCTGACGATCACTGCTTCGCCGCGATCCGACCAACTCTGTCTGCTGGATCGCAAGAAGGTGGGCTACTTCT